>QWPJ01000204.1 GCA_003671195.1 Planctomycetota bacterium | reverse complement strand
TCATCGACGAACTTGAACCGACCAAACGCGGTCCCTATGCTGGGGCCGTCGGCTACTTTGACTACCGTGGCAACATGGACACCTGCATCACCCTGCGAACCATGGTCATCCAAAACCAACGTGTCTACATCCAAGCCGGAGCAGGACTCGTCGCCGACAGCGATCCGACCAGTGAATACCAAGAAACGGTCAACAAAGCCAAGGCGCTTTTAGCAGCCGTCGAAGTTACCGACCTAAGAACGAATCAAACCCCTTAGATCAAGGTGGCGAAATAATCTCGCTGTCGAAATAGTTCGTCGACATCCCAGCATCCACAATCAACGTCTGGGCGTTGATCCCCGAGGACCTTGGACTCAAAAGGAACAACGCCGTATCGGCGACCTCCTGCGTCGTTAAACCAACCTTGCGCGGTATGGCCTTCTCTGCAAACAAATAAGCATCGACATAGCCTGGAATCCCAGCCGAAGCGCTGGTCTTGAGCAAACCTGCACCCACCGCATTGAAGCGGACTCGGGAAAAACGACTAAACGACTTGGCCAAAAAAGCCAACGAAGAATCCAATGCGGCTTTCACCGGAGCCATGAACCCATAACTCTCCGAGGCCATCTTGGTCGTCGAAATGCTGATCGTCACGACCGAGGCGTCGGGGCGAAGAATCGGACCGAGCGCATCGCTGATCGCGATCAACGAAAAGCACGAGATGTCGATCGCCTGAAGAAACTGCTTGCGCGTCGTCTGATGAAACGGCTTGATCCCATCGCTGTAGTCGGCAAAGGCGATCGAGTGACACACCCCTGCGATCGGAACCTTTTGCTCGATCAACTCCTTGGCCATCTGATCGATCTGCTCTTGATGCTCGACGTCACAAACCAAAATCTTCGCCTCGGGGAATAGCTTCGTGACCTCCGCCTGACGCTTCGGACTGCGAACCACCAAGACGACCTCCGCTCCGACCTCCAGAAGTGTCTTAGCGATGTGCGCTGCGACACTTTTTTTATTCGCGACTCCAAAGACAACAACGCGTTGCCCCGTGAGGCTCAAAAAATCACTCATCCTGCCCTAATTTCCTTGAAGGCTATGAACCATCGAAAGCTCCTGCAGGGTCCCAGCCGTCGCGTCCTGAACCCGCAACTTGATCTGAATCGCTGGTATCGCATAACGATAGGGTGGGCTCGTATCCCGCTCGGATTCCTCGTCGATCACACCATTGCTGTTGTTGTCGCCCCCATCGATCCCGTGATCTGCCGTCGTACTTACAACAGCCGTTCCACCATAAGGGACCATTCCGTTCTCAGAGCGGCCGTTGGCCTGCGCATTCCCATCCGATTCGTAGTAGTCGCTATAAGCATCGAACGTTGGCTGATGGACCGAAAACGCCGTGGAATACTTGCCCGAGCGAATCATCGAATCGACGACTCCACCGGATATCGGCTCGTATCCAGACAGTGCACTGCCCCAAATTGAACCGGTTGGGGACAAACCATGGGTACTGCCCGATGCGTTGATCAATTGATTGACCACCCGGAAGCCCCACGAAAGATCGACAAATGTGCCGGTGTTGGCCGCAATAACTTCCCCACTTTTGAGCATCACTGCATACCCCGGATCGCTCGGTCCGACGATCAAATCATCGTATCCCCGCTCGCCGGCTGCCGCCATTTTTTGAGCCATAGGAGCGTTTACATCCGTCAAACTCCCGTAAAGCCCATCGACCCCAGGGGTATAGAGTTGCGTGGCCGTGCTGTCGTAACCCCGAACATCAAAACCCACCACATTCGAAGCGACAATCTCTTCTTGCGTGTGCTGGACTGTGTAAATGTTGTTTCCGGCCAAAACCAAATTCGTGCGACAAAAAGCCGACGGAAAAAACCCGCGATCGTTGTCGGGTTTCACTCCCGACATGGCCAAGTTGGTCATGTCCAAGTAGTTGCCGTTGGAGTTCGCTTCGTTGGTCAACGCCAAGATCGGTAGCGATGCTTGATTCGCATTCACCGGCAAACTGTAGTGAGCAAAACGATTCTCCGGTCGCTGCAGATCCGCAAGCGAATTGGTCTTGAGCACAAAACGACTGTTCGCAGCATCCCAATGCTTACGCACCGAAAGATCCGTACGCTGGTAAGCAAACCGCATCTGATAACGGAACGAGTCGGCATCGTTCAGATCGACCGGCAAAGGGGCCGCGATCAGTTGCTCGTCGTCAGGTACCGCCGATAGCTTCGAGATGCTCACGTCCAAATCGGGACGAATCAACATCACTCGTCGACAAAGAGCCACCCGGTCTGGCATCCCATCCGGATCGGGAATGTTGTCCCCATTCAAATCCACCACGGGAATCACATCGTTGACCGGCGTCGATGACGGAGAGTACGAGTAATCCGTATTGATGGGTTTCTGTGGGTCCGGAGTGTTGAGCATCCCCACTTCGTTGAGCGGACGCATAAACCAAGCGATCTCGGCATACTCCGATGCGATCGTCACATCGGTAAGCCAATCCTGAAACCTAATCGATGCGATATCCCCGGAGTGGATTTTCATCAAGGCCAACGGGACTCGTCCGTAAAACCACTGCCCATCGCGAGCCTTGGCTGTGAACATCATCATATCGTCGATATCCGACCAACGGCTCGCACTGAGCTTGTCCTCGATCTCAACCCCAGTTGGGACATAGTTAAAGAGCATCGCCGTCGAATCCGACAGCGCTCCATCGTAGTAAACAAAGTAACCGTTAGGCGACTTGGAACTCTGTGGATGCACCGTCGTCGAGACGGTCAAACCTTGCAAGTCCGACCGCAATAGAGTCGAGATCGATCGAAGCTGATCGCTCGAGGTCAACCGAGCCCGACCCGACGAAATGCTCTGACTCGTGGTCTTGAAGCCCTGGGCCAGGGCCAGCATAATCATCAGCGTCAATGCCGTCGCAATGAGGACTTCGATCAAAGTCATTCCGCGGGGTACAAATCGCCTAGCCATGGGATTGCCTCTTTGATTCGCCGAAGTTGAAAATTGTTTTCGATGAGCTTTCGTTCCACCGATCCCCAGTAGCGTTCCCAAACGGGTGCTCAACGGAATGCTGGACCAATGCGTATGTGTGTTTTTCGTGTGTGCGTGTGGGCGACGGAGGCTGTACATCGCTGGTGATTATTTAATCCTAGAAAGCGCCGAAAGTCAATATTTTATCGCAACTTAGGTAGAACGTGTGCGATGCAAAACCTTGAAAAAACCGGTTTTCCGATCGGCTCACCGACCCGCTACCTTGGCCGAATCGCACCCAAAGGGCATCGCTGCTTGAAGGATCGAACTATACTGAGCCTCCGATCACTCCCCAAAGAGCCATTCCCCTGCGTCGATTCGACCCCTGTATTGATGTCCGACCAACGAATCATCAAACTATCGCACACGATTCTCGAATCGGCCATCGATGAATGGAACCGAACGCTCTCAGCGGGCCCCACCGGCGATCCAAAACCCCTCGGGGAACTGATCCACCAAGCGCGTTTGCAGATCCCGGAATTGTTCGATGCATCGGATCTGTCCAATCCTGTGCCCCTTGGAAAAGAAGGCCTCTTAGCCTGGCTCCTGTGGTTTTCAAGCCAACTCGACCAATCGCAACTGAGCCCCGAGTGCAAAACGCCACTCAAGGAGTCCCTTTCCCGCGGAATCTCCCTCCTGAGCTCCAATCTCTCGGTCCACGAAGCGATCGAAACGGCCGCCCGACGGCAAACCTACGAATTGGCCTACGGCCTTAGCCATGAAATCAACAACCCACTTGGCAATATCCTCGCAAGAGCCCAGCAACTTTTGTCCAAGTCGACCGATCCTCACGACCGAAAATCCTTGGCCACCGTCGTCGACCAAGCCATGCGAGCTCATGAAATGCTCGCAGAAATCATGCGGGCCATCCAGTCGCAACAGGTCCAATGCCTCGATGTAGACCTCCTACCGCTTGTTCAACGAGCCTTCGCGATTTCCGAACCGCTGGCGAAACCCAAAAACCTCGCCTGGCGACTGCGTGTCGACCCAACCGTCGCGTATGCCCAAGTCGATGCAGCCGGGGTGCTCGAGGCTCTGAGACTCGTCGCGCAAAACGCCATCGATGCATGCCGGCACTCCGATCGTGTCGATTGGTCGGTTGAAATCCTTGACTCGAACATCCGGATCGCAATCCATGACACCGGACCAGGACTCAGCCCTCATGCGGTCCGACGCGCTTGGGACCTGGGCTATAGCGGCAGAGAAGCAGGTCGTGGACTCGGCCTATCGCTAGCCGTCGTGCGCCGATTGGTAACCCAAAGCGGCGGAACCGTCGAGCTTTCTAGCGAAAAACAACTAGGGTGCCGCGTCGAGCTGAAATTCTTGAATCGCAACACCCCAGACACTTGCGCCAAAATTCAAAATCCCAGGAAAACCTGGAAAGTCTAACGCCGACTCCGAGCCGCCTCGCGGTCGGCCTTCAACGCAGCCGTCTCATTAGCTAGCTTATTCTCAGATCCAGCAGGGAAGTATTGGATATCGTCCATCAAGTAGTAGCCGCTAGGTAGAGTCTGGCCCGCGACATGGACCTGGCACCCGGTGCTAGCGACGATCCCGCCCATGGCAGCAAAAGCAATCAATGCATGCTGTACGGAAAGTAAGCGGACCGATGGGGTGCGTAGTGTTTTTGAAGCTTTCATGTGTTCGTTTCCGTCGTTGGACTCTCACCCGGCATGGACGATACTCGGCGCCCGATCCGGCAACCTTGTCCTGTGGTATCGGTTCTACCAAAGATTCCCTTGAGGAAAACTATCCCTGATTTGACGGATCGGACGGATCAGACAGATCGGACGGATCGGTGGTCCTCGACGAGCCGATCGAGCAAATCGGCGAAATCCTCAATCGACGGGGTCTGCATTTGTGGATCCTTGGCAACGTCATCCCAACGCCGAAGTTGCACGGCCTCAAACGCATAGAGCTCATCCCGAAAATCGTCGATTTGCGATTGGGACATCACCCCCCCTTGGTCGTAAAAACTCTTGAGCGATGCCGGGGACAGCTTGGCCAAGTACTCCGGTTCGACGGTGCACAGATAACGCTTGGCTGCCACATGCAACCGAACCGGATCTGCGACAGCTTTGCCAAAATTGGATTCGATCCAGCCGTAAGCCCGTTCCTCGTGGGCATCGTCGAGATTTTCCGTATCGCTGCCAGGCATGGCTTGATCGTCGATGATGTGACCTAAATCGTGCAGCAACGCTGCCCCGATCATCGCTGAGCCAGCCCCTTGCCGCTTGGCCAGTACCGCGCACTGCAGAGCATGTTCGAGCTGTGTGACTTGCTCGCTCCCATAGCGCCCCTGTCCACGATTCATGAAAAGCCGAATTACATGCTCTGTAGCAGAATGAACCATTGCTGAAACCTATCGCAGAAATCTCTTTATGCCGCTAAATGAGTCTACCGTCGGGGCTTGATATGATAACCGACAGGATCCCACTAGATGCCTATTGGTATCCAAATCCGCTCATGAAATTACCATGAATACTTTGCTTCAAGGGGTCCCGTTAGGCTCGATGATCAAGATCTCTGAATTGAGCTTTTCAACTTCCAAACTGCTCGTTTGACCACTTGGCCATTCGACTTTGAGGTTCGCTTTAACCAACCTCCCGACACTTGGCAACTCAGAGCCAGACTCGGTTGCCGACGAAACTCTAGATTCAACGCGGCCAGATTCAGCAAGGCCCTCGCCGGGTATCCCGAAGTGAAGCGCTGAGTCGTTGGTCGAGGCATAAGACCCACCGCCGACACGCTGGCGGATCCAAACCCGATCCCCGAGGCTTAAAGTCACGACCGCTCCAACCCCGTCGCGATTCGAGGCCTGTCCGACAAGCCGTACGCTCAGATACGAGCCTTGCCGGTCCGAACGGTTTTCGAGTACCGCACATGGAGCATCGATGCGAGTGATTACCAGATCGACCAAACCATCTCGATTCAGATCTCCGATGGCCAACCCTCGCCCGTCCTGCGGAGTTTGAAAAAAGGGGGAGTCTTTGGCGCTGAGCATGAAACGACTTCCTTCGATATTCTCGAGGACCTGAGGTCGCTGCGAATGGTTCGGCGAGTGACGCTCCAAATGGCCGTTGACGATCACTATGTCCTCGTCGCCATCGAGTTCCAAATCGCACAGGGCCGTCCCCCAGCCCACCGACTGTTCGTCGGTAGACGTTACGCGAGTCGCATGGGTCGCATAGGAGAAACTCAACCGACCGAGGCCTCGATACAACGCACAGAATTCGTCGGCGTAATTGGTCACCCAGAGATCAAACTTTTGATCGTTGTTGTAGTCTCCGAGCGCAATGCCCATGCTCCCCTCGGCTCGGCCTTGGTCGTTGGTGGCAACTCCCGCTCTACGCCCGATTTCTGTCCACTGGAATCCACCATCGTTGCGAAAAAGCAAGTTCGGTTCGACATCATTGGCGATGTACAAATCCGTATCGCGATCCGAATCGAGATCCGCTGCCAGAACCCCAAGGCCTCGCAAGGAGATCCCCGAAAAGCCCTCCGGCGTGCGCTCGATAAAAGTGCCGTCCGAGAGATTCTCATAAAGTGAATCCCGCAATCCAACAAAGTCGGTCGGACCACAGTAATCCTGAAGATTCGGATCCTTCTGCGAGGGACACCTCGGGTTGTTTGCCCAATTCCAATTCGCGTAATGAACCACATATAGGTCCAAATCGGAGTCCTGGTCGGCATCGAAAAAAACGGCCGCTGTACTCCAAAGCGAATCCTCGATGGGCTGAACCTTTTCAAACGTCCCATCTCCCTGATTGCGGAACCATTGGAGTTGATCAAAACCGGTGACCACCAAATCGCTCATTCCATCGCTGTCATAATCGGCAGCCACAATCGCCGAATGGTAAGTCGCCGAGAAATCCAAAAAGGCCGACTCCCTGCATGGATCAAATTCCCAAGCATCGACCTGGCGGTACAGCCCCCCGGAGCGACCAAGCATCCGCTGCGTCGACGGATCGGGCGATCCCCCACCGGAAGTGACGATATCGAGCTTCCCATCGCGATCGTAGTCGATCAGCGCCGAGCCACCCCCTGTCGTCTCGATCAATGAGAACACATTTCGCTCGCTTCCATCGCGATACTCACTGCCGAGCAACGCTCGCGGGACTTCCTCGAACCGCAATCGGCTCACCGGAGTCGAAGCGGACTGAGATTGCGATCCGGACACGACAGGCTCGGCCCCCGCCGGTCCCTGACCTCCTCCTGGGCGCTCTTTGCAACCGACGATCGACCAAACCCCCGATACCCCGAGCACCAACAACCCCAGGACCAACAAATTCGCTCGGGTCACTCGGGTCGCTCGGGCCCTTGAACTCGTCGTGTGCATTGGACTCATGAGGCGATCCGGACCTGGGGATTTCGATTAAGGTTTTCCGGGGGCATTGAGGTACCGTCGATGGATGGCTGCGTACTGAGGCTGCTCGGTCCGATCGTAGTAAAGAGCAAGGTCCTGGTGGGCAGGTGCGAACTTCTCATCGAGCTTCAATGCCGCTTCGAGCCAATAGATCCCGTTCTCTCGCGATTTCTTGTGGAGCAGCAAATGACCAAGCGCATAACACTGCTCAGCCGTGCGGTTGGGATTGTTGAGCAATTCGAACAACATGCCGTCGGCAAGTACCGTTTGCTTTTGACCCGAGTCGGCGATCGCTGCGTAACTGGCCGACATTGGTTCATCTCCCTGACGTTGATAAGCTTGGCTCAGAGTCGAAGCGATCTCGACATCCTCGGGCCAAAGCTTGGCCAGTCCGCTCAGTGTGTCAATAACCTTCTGACTCTCGTCCACATCCAGATAGAGTTTGGCTATCTGGAGCCTTAGCGACGGCTGAATCGGTTTCGACGGATCGCTGATGCTGAGGATCGTTTCGATCCGCGCGAGGGCTTGCTCGGCTTTGCCGAGTTTGCGCAAAACCTCGGAGTAACTCAAGAGCCCCTCGGCGCTGTCGGGCTGACTTTGAAGATACCGATCCAGCATCGCTTCGGCCCTTTCGAATTGCTGGTCGCCTTGGTATGCCATCCCCGCTTGAAGATACAGTGGAAGAAAATCCGGATGCTTTTCAAGCGCCGGTTCAAGCTCCAGAAGTGCATTCTTCCAATCGCGACGACCAAGTCGCATCATGCCCCGAATCGTAGGGATCCAAGCCGCACTCGGGGATTGGGATTCCCACAAAGGCAAAAATCGATCGACCGCCTCGGTATTCTGATTGCGAAGCAATCCAAAAACCAAGCTGCGAGCCGCATCATCGAACATTCGTTCGTTCGAGACCATGAAGTCCGCGACGCGAGATTCAAGCGATTCAAGGGCCCCGAGCTGGGCCTCAAAGAGGAACCTCTCCGCTTGGACAGCTTCGGATCGGAGCCCAAGGCCTTGCGCTAACTCCAATTGACGCTCAAACGGCTCTTTTTTGCCCGATTGACGATACGCCCTGGCCAGCATGTGCCGTAGGTCGGCCCGCTCGCCGAATCGCGCCTTGAGCGACTCCAGAGCCGAAATCGCCTTGGCGTTCTCTTCGGATTGCAAAAGACTCTCGACCGAACCGATCCCTCGTTGGAATTGCATCCGCTGCCAAGCGTAAACGGACACCAGGGCCAGCAACCCCAAAAGAAACGGCAAACGAAGCCTAAGCCAGCCCCGGCTCCAAGTTCTCGATGATGTGCTGTAATTCGTTCGATTCATTCCCATAGTCTAGCCAATCATCCCGTCGAGGTACCCCCAAGACGCTCGAATTCGACCTCCAAATCGCACTGAGTGTCCGACTCAAACGTCGAGCCGATTACCTTTTTTAATTCCACTTGACAAGGGGATCTGACGTTAAAACTTCGAAATAAATCCTGACAACCCCCCCAAGCTAGTTGACGCGTCACAAAGCCGCGTTGTATATTGCACACGGGGCCAAAAACCGCGTTAAACGGCTTTAGCGTTAAACAAATCGTTATTATCTGCGGATGGTTCAAGCGGTTTTGACCCTAATCTCCAGTCAGTCAGGTAGTTTTTCATCTTTTCTGAAAGGGTTCTTAGCAATGACTAAGGGTCAAAAATCCGGTCGCCAGGGCTTCACACTCGTGGAGTTGTTGGTGGTGATTGCCATCATCGGCATTTTGGTTGGTTTGTTGTTGCCAGCGGTCCAAGCGGCCCGTGAAGCAGCTCGTCGGATGTCCTGCGGAAGCAACATTCGACAAATCGGTTTGGCGCTCCAAAACTACGAGAGTGCCTACAAGCGTTTCCCAATGTCGGTCAACTACGGCTCGGCACGCGGTCGTCAACAGTTCCATGCTTACCACCACACGTGGCTCGCTGCGATCCTTCCCCAAATGGAAGGCTCAACGATTTCCTCGGGCGTCAACTACAACCTTAGAGTCTGGGGTCAACCGATCGTCAGCACCCGCGTTCCAAACTTGCTTTGCCCCTCGGATTCGACCATCGAAAAGGTTTTCGCTCAACACAACATCGCTCCTACGAGCTACGCCGGTAGCCAAGGCTTCCACTGGTGGCCAGATGCAGGCGTTGGCCCAGGCTGGGGTGGTCCAAACATGGGAATCGGTACCGCCGGTGACCTGTCAGGTCTCTTTGCTCCATCGCGCGCTAACCAAATGCGCGATATCACCGACGGAACCTCCGGAACCATCGTCGTCGGCGAAACCGATACGGCCAACTTCTACGGAGGTCCATTCATGACCACCGGATCCGGACTCCGACGCGCTCCTTACACCAGCGGCGTGTTCCGAGCTGCATTCGTCGGCTTAACCCACACAGGTTGGGGATCGAACGAAGGTGGTGGAGCCGGCGCTCTTGAAGTCGATGGATCGGGCCCCAAACAGTCCGGCGCTTGGTTCCGTCCTGCTGCCTATGCATACGAACCGACCTACATCTGCGCTTGGGGTATCAACACCGAATGGCCTGGTACCTCCAGCTACCACGGTCCACTGATCCAAGTCGCTCGTGCTGACGGGAGTGCCAACACCCTCTCGCAAAGCGTCAACTACGGTGTCTACCTCCGACTCAACGCCATCGCTGACAACAACGTGACTCCCGATCCAGCCGACTAGTCTCGGTTGAATTTCGCTCCCCCACAACAGAAAGTTTTCCAATGAAAAACCTAGTTCTAAGTCTCTTTGCACTCTCGATGTTGTCGTTGGCCCTTGCTGGCTGCAACAAAGGCCCAGATCCGAAAAAGAATCCTGATTTCCAGGAAAAAACCTTGATGGATCCAGGTGCGGTCAAGATGGGTGATAATGGACCAAAGGTCAATCAGCAGTAAAACTCGCCGAAAAATCGACGAACTGTCCCAATGACACAACCGTCGCAAAACAAAAAGGGGTGGCTTACCAAAGCCACCCCTTTTTTTATTTGTTCAAGCCCCTTCGATACCTACCAAGCAAACTCGTCAATCATGCGCTCGAGCCTGCACAACTCTTC
>QWPJ01000184.1 GCA_003671195.1 Planctomycetota bacterium | reverse complement strand
GAGTTTAGGGTTCGCCGCCGGTGTCCGCCAGTCCTGGGCTATCGCAGTCTTTGCTCCGACGACGATTTGACAAAGGCTCGCAACAGTACTCCCGTATCGACTAGGATCTCCATTGAAGTAACTCATCAATCGTGGTCAGCATAGATGTCGGCTCGTGAAAAATCTGTCGGGAGGGAGCCTTCGACGCTTAATTCCACGAATTCCTTCTCTAACGCATCCCACGATGAAGCTTGGGATTCGCGGGGGCTGGCGTCTACCAACGATTTGACGTAGTCGGCCAATGAAACACCGGCACCCATGGCAGCAGTTTGTAACGCAACAGCGGTTCGTTCGTCGACTTGAATCGTAACCATCGAAGTACCCCTATCAAGCTATTGTACCACCACTTTCAGCATTGTGCCAAATGGAATCACAGCGATAGCCCAGGACGGGCGGACACCGGCGGCGAACCCTAACCTCAAGCCCGTGGTAGTCCAATGTCAACCAAGGAAAGGAAACCCCGTCGGACCTTGGCACAATCGACCACATCGATACTCCCATGGTACGTTCCGCGGTCCTTCTCGTTGGTCAAGCCATGTTGGGTAACGGTTGTGGTCGATGGAACAGAGGTTCCAAAGACTCCTATACGGACCGCTCCACGAACCCTACGGGCAAAAACGCCGGGGCGCGACAATCGCAAACTTGCAACAAGCGACAGCGAAACGAAAAAACCCTTGGATTCGCAAGGAACCCAAGGGTTTTCGCTAATCGGGCCGGCGGGATTCGAACCCACGACCTCTACCACCCCAAGGTAGCGCGCTAGCCAGGCTGCGCTACGGCCCGATTTTTCGCCGATTTCAGCACCCAACCTGCAAGCTGATTGCCCCGGTTGACCGCCTCGTCGAAGACTCAAGAGTGTAACGAGTTCGGCCCGTTTGGCAAACCGCCAAACGGGCCGAAATTTCGTATCTCAAGGCCAAATAAAGGACTACTGCACTCGTAGTCGCTTCTGAATGTCCGTTTCCAAAACGCCGAAAACTTGTTCGTGACGTTGGACCGACATGCTCAGAGCTGCAAGCAATCGCTTGGCAGTGTAGAAATTCATGATGATCCGTTGCTTTACATGGATCGGATCCTTGGGGATCCCAACTGGCTGGGGATTCAGGCCAAAATCGACGATCAGTTCCTCTGGCGAGCCGGTGACTCTGCAAAAGTTCGCGTAAAGGGCAATCGCATCTTCGTCCCTAACTTGAACCGAGACTTGTTGTGCAGCTTGGCCACCTGCTTGAGGATTCTGGCCGGCTTCTTGTTCTAAATCGTTGGACATCGTTCGTTCTTTCTCTGTAAAACAACTGACAAACTAAAGGTTCACCGGGGAGGCCCCCAAAATCAACTTCCTTCACTTTAAGCGGGTTTGGCTCGTCTGTCGACAACGCTTAGAACTCAAAGTTGAAGGTTTTCATAAAGTATCTTTTCAATCTCCAACCAAGGGATCTCCATGTCAAATGGACCTTGGACTCTCCTCGATATCCAGGCCTGCTTGGGATCTCGGCAGAATCAAATTCGACTCTTGCTTGGTACGAGGTGCTTATCGGGATGGTTCTGCCTGATTCGTCGGATTTTGTATCGAGCGAACCGCCGACTTGGATGGATAACTGCGGGGGCGCTTCCTTGATTTCCGATGCGCTGAAGCCGACAATGGTTCCCTTGAGCGATTCGAGCCTTGCGGATTCAAGCATTAGACTTACGCGGTCCCCAGCCTGGAGCAAATCTCGGTCGTGCTGATCGACGATCATGACCCCTTCCATTTTCTTTTCGGGCCCGACCAGGCAAAGCAAGTCGCCTTCGCTAAAGTAGACTTCGCTGTTGGCAGGATCGAAAGGATCACCATGCCAGCTCGGCAATTGCTCTTGAGCTTTTGCAGCTTTGCTTTCCTCTTTTGGTGGAGCTTTGAAAACAAAACCATCCATGGGACTGCGGATGACAAGGTTGGCGATCTTTTGGTCGAGAACGGCCAGGAGGTTCTGCTTGGACTGCACATCCTCTTGTTGAATCCGCAGGTACTGGACTTGTTGTGAATCGGCTGCCGAGGAGCGCTGTAAGTCTTGGAGTTTGATGGTGGCCGACTGCAATTCACCTTCGGCTTTAACCCGCTGGTATTTCAATTCCATGTTCTGCAATTCGCACAGGACTTCCCCTTTGAGCACGGAGTCCTGGGGTTTTTTGTACCATGTGACCAACTGACCGGCGACGATCGTTCGAACTTCGAACGAGCGAGTCGGTTGAATTTCTGTTGGGCAATAGACATAAAAAGGGACGGGAAGAAACGCGATGACCGAGAGGATCGCGCTGGCCACGATCAGACTGGTGGTGATGTTCGCTCGCTTCATCTTCGCTGCCCTCCCGGGTTGTCTTAGAAACTTCACCACCGACATGACTCCTGGGACCACCATTCCGGCTAGCCCTGCAACGGCAAAGGCTCGTCCAAGGGACTGGAGTCCATAAGGTTTTAAAACTTGGTTCAAGAACATGATGATTCCGAAAGCCACGACCCATCGGTAGACGAACGAGCCGATGGTGTACGCACCGAAGAGCAGCCGGTTGCCTTGTGGTAGAAACGGGTTCTCTTGAAGCTCGAGGCCTAAGCAATTTTTCTGGAACCATCGTTTGAGGATTTCGCTGGCTTTTTGCCTGAGATTCGGGATTTCCAACGTATCCATCAGGATGTAATAGCCGTCGAAACGCAACAGGGGATTTCCATTAAACACCACTGTAGATACCGAGCAGATGAACATGACGCTCAAGCACAAAAAGTGGAACATGCCGTCTTCGCTGTACCACCATAAAAACGTGGCTATCGATGCGATGATCAATTCGACATACATCCCCGCCGCACCGATGAAAACTCGCTGCCATTTATTCGGCAGCATCCATGAATCCGATACGTTGCAATACAAACACGGGGTGAAGACCAGGAACATCAAACCCATTTCGTGGCATTCGCCACCGAATTTTTTGCAACTAAGACCGTGTCCGAACTCATGAAGCACTTTGACCGCACCCATGGTCAGACCGAGCCAGAGCCAGTTGTTGGCAGCAAAAAACGTTTCGAATGTCGGCAGTTTCCCGCGAAACTCCTGGTAGTTGACCAGCACGAGCGTGATGGCGGCCAAGCCTAGAAACATCGCCAAAAACAAGCACCATGTTGTAAAGAGCCACCCGAACCAGGGAAGCAATGCATTGAGGATCCGCTCGGGATCGATCCCACGAAATCGGATGGCGAAAATGTTCGAGAGTTTGCTGATCCACTCTTTGCGTTTCTTGGTTTCACCACGGCGTCGCAACGGCTTGCCCTGTCCGACGGCATGCGAGATGACCAAACCGCTTTTGTGAAGCATTCCGACGAATTGCTGTAGGTCTTGAAGGCTGATTCGCTGAGGAGCAAACTCGGCTTGGAATCGATCCTTGATCGCTTGCAAGGAAGTCTGACCATCGAGCATGTTCAGGATGGCAAACTCTTCTTCATGGAAGCGGAAGTAATTCAAACCTAGGGGTTCTTTGACGACCCAATACGACCTGCCGTCGTAGTGATGTTTGCGGGACTCAAGGTCAGGACGACGGCGCAGCTTCAAAGGCCGCATCGCGCTGTTGACCAGTGAGTCTGCCATCGTTGTCATCGAGTCGAATTTCCTTTAGAAGAGTTTGGTAGGAGCCAGTACCGAGAGGATCAGCAAACGCTGCGATCGAAAAAAGCGATTAAGGGTTCGGGGTGATCTCAACGATGGCGTCCATAGCTCCCCGAAAGAGGTATTTGCCTCCGACTTGTTTGTTGGGGATCTCAACCCAGACGGTATACTCCTGGGTCCCGTCATTGCGCGCCCCGGAGCCTTGGGACTCGGGGCTGACGAATCCAACAACACCTTCTAGACGCTCCACTTTGCCGGTTCCAGTCGGAATGATCACATTGGCCCTCGCACCTTCGAGGGTGTTGGGCGAGTCGGCGATTCGAACGGTTCCTTTGACACGGAATTTGTCCAGAGAGACGAGCCTCAAGATCTCCTCGCCAGCTTTGACCCAGTCGTAGCGCTCTTTTTGCATCGAAGCGACCACGCCGGTAAATGGAGCTTTGATCGTCCTGAGTTCAAGCTGGACGTTCGACGCGTTGACTTTCGCTTCGTTGACCCCAACGGCAGCTTGCGCGATCAATTGCTCACGTTTGGAAACGTCGATTTGAAATCCCGCTTTGATTTTCTCGAGCCGCTTTTTTTCCCATTCCTCCTGGGCTTCAACAACTTTGGCAAAAAGTTCCTGTGAGCGATTGAAGACGCTTGTGGCGACTTCATAAGAAGCCACAGAGAACTTGATCTGACTGTCATCCTCAGCCTTGAGCTTGGCCGATTCGAGTTCCTTGCTTGCGACTTCCCTCTCGGCGACGGCTAAGCGATTGTCGATCTGAATCATGATCGTGTCCTTGGCCACCGCTGAACCTTCGTCGACCAAGATATCCAGGATGATTCCGTCGGTCTGCGCGACTACTTTGATATCGTTGACAAACGAAAGGATCGCTTTGTACCTCAGTCTGCCGTCTTGGGTGGCCTCGAGAGCCGGCACAGAAGCCGCTTGCCCTACGGCTGGAAGTACTGGGATCAAATTCGTCTGGGTCAGAGCAATAGGGGTCGGGACCACTCTGTCGGACTGGCCTCGATCGATCTGGACGAGCTTTGGAAACGTTTCTTGGTTGCTGTTTGGAGCATTGGCGAGCTCAGGACCGTCTTGCGATGGAGGGCTCGGCGCGGCCTTCGAGGAACTCGCAGCGGACTCGAGTGGAGTTCGCACTTCGATTTTTTTTGACTGCCAGAAGTATCCGCCAAATGAAACAGCCATGACAAGCAATGACAAGGCGACAAGTACTTTTTGTGTCATAACAGATAGGGTCCAAGGATTGTGTGTGTGTGTTTAGGGTGCGAGGAAGGGAACCATGCAGAACGGCCGGACTAGAAGAACACGTTGGCTCGAATCCACTCGATCACTTCGTAGAAACATACGAAAGCAACACTGCGCTTTCCACATTTCACGTCGGCCATTACGCGAGCACCCGGTCGCCGAGTGATCTCCAAAAGGGCTTCATCGTTCGGTATGCACCGCAATCGGACGACGGCTCCGTCCTCAGGATCAAGTTCCGCACGCTCCCCAACCGCAGGTTGATAGAGCTTGCCATAATACTTGGTATCCGACTTGGTCATCAAAATAATTTCTACATCTAGATAACGCTGAGAGTTGGCGTCTGTTTTACTGACCTTTTCGTTTTTAAATGCACCATCGAGGTAACGCATTCGCTTTTCTGGCATCAAGACCTCGACTTCCCAAGGCCCATTGGGATCGGCGATCGTCATAAGGACTTGCCCCGTGACGACCGGCCGCGCATTGAGGATTTTTTCTACGTCCCAGGTCGTGACCAGCCCGTCGATTGGGCTTTTTCGCTCAAGCTTGGTTTGCCGTTCGACCAAAAGTTGCAACTCGGCCTGGCGATTGAGTGCTTCTTGTTTGGCTTGGTTCAAATCTTGTTGAGCGTGAATGCGGTCGGCTTCGCTAAGCGATGTGAGGTTATTGAGTTGACGTTCTTTTTCGTACGCTTGCTGACTGGACTGGTAAAACTGGCCTTGGGTGGTTTGGATCTGCTGGTTGAGTTCGTTGTTTTTAAGACTCACGAGCGTTTGGTCTTTTTTGACTTCATCGCCGTGCTTGATGAGCACCTGCTGGACTTCACCGTCGACGTGTGCGAAAACCTGCCGTTCGATCGTGGGCTTGAGCTTGCCATTGCCTTGAAGGTCGAAATCCATAGGGATCAAGAACATCGATAAGATTCCGGCTCCGATCAAACCCAAAATGGAAGCCGTTTTAGGAAGGGCTGAGCCACGGAACATCCAAAGGCACCGGTCTAGGAAACGCCAGAGGGGCATGAACAGGATATTGCTGTGGTTGATCGAGTTCGAGAGAGCACGGCAAGCATGTTCGTACACCAAATCCACTCGTCCTTGGAGTGTGTCGCGAGACAATTGAGTCTCGATCTGTTCGACAATCAAAGCACCGATGATGTCCCGGCGTATGCGAGCCTCATTCGTCTCGTTGCGCTCGGCCAGCACGTCTCCTTCAAGCTTGCGCTCCGGTTGGCGGATCGGCAATACCGCTACGGTTCGTCCGTGGGACAGATCCACATAGTCTTCGATCGCTTCCTCAAGCTGGGCGGGTAAATCTTCCGTCGACCCGTCATACCAGAGTGGCTCGCCACTGTTGATCACACGTGTTGCCAAGTTACTCAACGCTTGGACATTGTTCGACCGATTCTCGATCGAGTCCTGACCAGAGATCGATATCACCTTGGCCTTACCACCCTTGAGAATCGCGACGCTGACACGGTCGCAATCGATGAGTCGGCGGCCCTCGTTGGCGATCGTAAAAGCGGTATCCTTTAAGTCCAAATTCTCATGAACCAAACGTGCGAATTGATCCGATTGCTGCCAGAGTTCTTGGCGGGTCGAGGCTTGCTGAAGCGTGTGCCCCTTGAGCCAATCGCCAACCAAATCCGTGATGTGCTTGACGAATTTCAGGTAGCCAGCCTGCGCCTCCGGAGGGGTTTGAGCACGCTGAAAAACCTCTAGCAATCCCACTGGACCTTTCGGCGAAATAAGCGGAGAAGTTACCAGCAGGAAGGGAGTTGGATTGGCCTCGCCGGTTTGTTCCGATCCGCTGTAGGGAGGAATAAGCTCGGGAGTCCCCCGCTGGATCAAGCGGCCCAGAAGTCGACCATGGCTGATAGCTTCCTGGTTGCTAGCATCGATCAAATTGGGAGAAATGTCGATGTGATGGGCAAGCCGCAGACCACTCTCTCCATCGAGTAGCCAGACAGCACCCCCGCGAGCAGCAAGAGCGTTGACCACTTTTTGAAGAACAGCCGGGTAGAACTCAGCGGCCAGAACTTCAGACTTCGACAGTTCGGCAACCTCGTTGACCAAGGTTCGAATCTGCCGCTTGGTTTGCTCGACATTTTCTTCTGTGGAACCCGAAGACATTGCGGACCAATCTGGATAAAGTTAGGAAAGCTAATTCTGGTGGTTGCGTTAGAGGCTTGGTTGGAAAGGGTTTCACCTCACTCCAAGGTCGAAGTAGGATCACGACGGAAAAAGGAGCGGTTGCTATTGCCCGAATCGAATTGATTCTAACGTTTTTTCATTCGGCGTGCAGTTGGTGTGATTGATAGGATTTCGTGATATTTAAGGCCGCTCCTCTGATTTTTCTGGGAAATCGAAGTCCCATAACAGTAGCCGCGACAAACCCCTTGGATGAAGGGGGACCCGTCGGGGTTCCTAAAAAGCGTCACTGAACGGGCTGGAACCCTCTCCAAGACGAATCAATTGGCACCCCAGCCGTAGCCACCTTTCGCCAGGCCGTAGCCACCTGTCGCCAGGCCGTAGCCACCTGTCGCCAGACGGTGGAGGTAGCCACCTGTCGCTAGGCCGTAGCCACCTGTCGCCAGACGGTGGAGGCTTTCTCGCACCTGGCACCATCGAACTACCCAGCTGACTTGCGGGTGCTCTTGCCCCCCGATTCCGACCTGCTGACCCCGTTCTTAGCTCTTCGGAACCTACCGTTTTCCACATCGAACTCGACCGATTTGTTACTGTAAAAAAGCTCCGAGTGCCTGCTGTATTTCGTCCACTTGCGACCCCTGCGCTGGGCCTCTTTACGCACCGACTCTGGATTCCCTACTCGACAACTCCTGCGGAAGATCCTCTTGTAGTCGGAGATCATCCAACGGATGTTCTCCGGGGCTACCCCGAGGGTCTTGGAGACTTCCGTCAGTTCCTCCGAAGGCTCCTGCAACGAGGCGTTCCCCGGTCTGTATCGCAGAGACTCGTAGAGGATCTTGATGTATTGCTCGAGCGTTACGTCCAGGAATCCTCTGTCGCTGGCTCGAAGCCCGCTCTTGCTCAAATGCGAATCGTTTGGATTGACCGATTGGTTTGCATCGATCGTCAGCTTTGCAATCCACGCGTCCTTGAGGACCATCGTCGGGTCGGCTTGCTTGCGGGCCGCTTCGATGCGTCTGCGTATCTCAGCCTTCGAGAGATCCTTGATACTCTCGGTCGCTTGAACATCGCAAATCGACACCTTGCCCAGCGCAAGACTCGGAGCCATCTGGTTTTGGCTGCCGAGTATCCTGGCTTGAATCGAAGTGAAGTTCGAGCCCACAAGGCTCGAAGCCATCGCTGCTCGAATGAGGTTTAGGTCTACGTAAGCGACACAGACAAGGATCGCCAGGATATCCATGAGTCGCTGGGCTTGAAATCGATCTTCCCAGAAGTGCCCCTTGCGACCATCTTCCTTGTTTGCACGCTTTGAGATCGGTTCGCATAGATCCTTCATGAAGGTCGAAGGCGACGAGAGATTCCGTCGGACTTGTTCAATTTTTTCCGGATCGGCGAGGAGTTCTTTGATTTGGGCTTCGGTCGGCTCGACGCAGACGAACTCATCGAGCAACCACCCCGGGTGGAGCGAGAGCCAACGGATCGCTACCTGGCGGTCTGTGAGCTTTTTGACTTCGTCGGGTAAGGTCCTTACGACCACATGCAAATGGTTATCGAGCACAGCAAAGCCGAGGATATCGATCAAAAAGACGGAGGCTAGTTGTTCGAGACGTTCAACGATCCATTTTTTTCGGTGGGAGTAATCTTTGCCTGTGGCGGGGTCGATTCCGCAGAGGTAGGTGCCTTGGACACAGCGGTTATAGAGGTGAGCGAAACAGCTTTCGTCGGGTGGAAGGACATCATCACGAAGTGGCCGGGGCATGGAGCACCTCCTTGTTAGTTAAGCGATCGAGCGGAGCGCCTGGGCGCTGGCCGATACGAGGACAAAAAAGATCATTCGATTTTGTGTGTGTGGAGGTTGTTGCAGGCTGAGGCTGGGCCCATGGGCTGTGAACCTAGGGGCTTTGGGTGGTCTGCAGCGGTAGAAGTTTGTTCGGCTCGAGTGACACGTCTGGTCACGGGCCTGGAAAACTTCGAAAAATTTTCGACACGTCAACTGGTGCCTGGCACCTGACTCGGGGGCGAGATTTGCTAGCTTTCCGATTCGAGATCGCAAAGGTGCCTGGCACCGGGCGCGGGGGCGAGATTTGCCAGCATTCCGATTGGGGATTGCAAAGGTGCCTGGCACCGGACGCGGGGGCGAGATTTGCCAGCATTCCGATTGGGGATTGCAAAGGTGCCTGGCACCGGACGCGGGGCCAGATTTGCCAGCATTTCGATTCGGGGATCGCAAAGGTGCCTGGCACCGGACGCGGGGACCGGATTTGCCAGCATTTCGATTGGGGATCGCAAAGGTGCCTGGCACGAATGGCACTGTACGCCTGGGGTCAGAGCGCAAGTTCTCTAGCGGCTCGTGGAAGTTTTTTGTTATACTTCCGCGAGCTTTGGCAATTGATGATGACTTCAAAAACCTGCCTTGGCTAAAATCCAGAACCTTCCTTGCAAACGCTAACTAGCCAAGGAATGTTTTTTCGTAGGATGTCTCTACCAAAATCAAGGCGCCAATGCACCTTCAAGTTGCAGCGCGTCCTTAGTGCTTTTCCCGTCGAACGGCTTCCGGAGTTGCTCCCCGAAGAGTTGCTCCGAGAGGTCCTCGGCAAGCACAAGTGTCTTTTCGGAGGCGTCTTTCATTCGGCCATCGTTACGTGGGCTTTCCTTTGCCAAGTGATGCGAGACGGTAAAGACGCTACGTGCCAAGCTGCCGTGGCAAGAATCTCGAACTTCTTGATTCAGATAGGACGAAACGCCCCTCATGCCAATACAGGGGACTACTGCTACGCAAGAGCCAAACTCAAGCCGTCTATGCCCAACATACAGCCCAAAAGCCAGGCTTGGGATTCCCGATCGCTCGTGTGGTGGCTTTACTCCATTTGGGAACTGGTTGCTTATTGGATGCTGCGATCGGGCCGTATCAAGGGAAAGACACTAGTGTGATTGCTATGCTTCGCCATCTCTTGGCATACTTTTCCGCCTTGAATCCCGATGAGTTGGTTCGCAAGATTCTTCGCTGCATATCGCAATGTCGAGTCGGTAATAGACCGGGCAGATTCGAACCCAGATGCGTCAAGCGCCGGAGGGACCAGTACAAGCTGATGATGGAACCCCGAGACAAACTGCGAAAGAGGCTCAGCAAGGGAGATAACTCGTTTGAGTGAAACAGTTTACGCAAGGCGTACAGTGCCATTCGTCCCAGGCACTCATCGAGATGATGCACCAGCGGCCCGTGAAGGGGTTCTGGGTTATTGTTCGCTTGCGCATGGTTCAACTACCTAGATTCCGCGTTTTCAGGCCATTGGATCGGCTTCCTGCCCGCAAGCACTATTTGCAACTGGTCAATGGTCATAACCGGCGAGGGGGAATGCAGGATGGGATGGCAATTTGGGCAGACGGGGCGTAAGTCAATCATCGATTCTACTTCGTATTGTGCACCTACCTTGGCGAGTTCACGGAGAAAAGCACGCGGTATAGCTCAAGTAGGATCTGTTCTGTTTGCTCTGGCTTGAG
>QWPJ01000062.1 GCA_003671195.1 Planctomycetota bacterium | reverse complement strand
TGGTCAATCTGCTCGGGGATTTATGGATCGATGATCAGGCGCCGAATTGGTCTGCGGCGTTGAGGCAAGAAAATGCTCACTTGCATTTGTACGGCAAGACCCAAGCGAGGGTTGGTCGCAAGATGGGTCATTTGACGGTCCTGGGTCAGACACCGCAGGCGGCGATCGAGTCCGCCCTGCACTTGCGTGGCCAATGGGCTGGGATTAGCGAGTCGCGGGGCTAGCGCCGTAGGTCGGTGTTCTACCCATGAGTTCGTTTCGGCGAGGTTCGGCAAGGGGGTTGAAGAAGCCGGGGGGGCGGCCACCGACGACGCTCGGTCCGATATCGTTGAGGGGATAGGGATCGAATTCAGCGGCTTTGGCTTTTTGTCGGTCGATCGTTCCGAGTCCGAATCGTTCCGAATAGCGAGAGGCGTTGCATCCGCTAGCACCGACGCAGCCGACGCAAAGCACACCCCAGAGGAACAGGTGGGCCGATGCCGACCTCGGAAGCGAATGGGTGGAAAACCAAGGTGACTTTGGGCCAGATTTCAAGCGTTTTTGGATCATCGTCTGGGCGTCCTTACCCTATGGAAAGATGGTCGAAGCCAATGGGCCCCTTGTGGAGAACTTTGGCTAAGGAAAATGCTGGATCTGAAAGTTTTCAGTGTCGAACGAAGATTCTTGGAATCGTATCGTCTTGTAACTCCGAGACGCTAGATGGAAATAGGGCGGATTTTCCCCCGAGGCTTGAGGTGATTGACGATTTTTCCACCCTCAACACCTGGGTTAGCTGTATGAAGCACCGATGAAGGTCCAGGGTGAAATATCTGAAAGGGGTTCAAAATGGCAATAGGCTCGGTACGATGGAGGCACTAGAGAGACGCCCAGTTTTGACGTCACTGCGGAGATGTATGGATCGATGCCACTTCTAAAGCAAGAGCAGGATATATTCCCTGAGAATCTTTTCGAGTCGCTCGAAACGTTGCCTTCGGAGGCAGGGATGCGATGGTGGGCGATGCAGACGTTGCCCAGGTGCGAAAAGAAACTCATGCGGCAGTTGCTCGATAGCCAAGTGCCTTACTACGGTCCTGTCATCGAGCGCCGGTATCGCAGTCCGCAGGGTCGCTTGCGCTCGTCGTTTGTCCCGTTGTTTTCCAATTACGTTTTTGTATTTGGAAATGAGGAGATGCGGTACAAAGCGTTTTCGACCGGTTCGGTCAGCAAGTGCATGAAGGTCGTCGAGACCGAGCAATTCGTCGAAGATATCACTCGGATCTACAGGGCGGTACAGACGGGCGAACCGGTGTTCCCGGAAACGAAGCTTGAGCCTGGCGACCCGGTGCGGGTCAAATCCGGTCCGTTCAAAGGATTCGAGGGGACGGTTATCCGTCGCGAGCATGAAGTGCGTTTGTTGATCACGGTGCGGTGCATGGGGCAGGGGATCAGCGTTCAGATTCTCGATTGCCAGGTCGATGCGCTTTGAGAGGTTCTCGGACCTAATGGAATCCATTGGTACTTTTGGATGATCTTAGGGGTTGAATCATCAGCGCCAGGACCAGTGCAACGAGGGCCACACCTAGGGTCGAGATCCAGAGGAGGGTCCAGGGTTGCAAACTGGTCTCCGGGAGGATGAAACGATTCAGCAGAGCCGAAGTCCATTGCGAGCAGAAGACCCCGAGGGCTTGAGCAAGTGCGATGGTTGCAAGTCCTGAAATCTGAGGACATATCGCGTGCGCGTTCTCGTTGCAAGCGACTTGGAATGGACAGTTGAGCGCCATGGCAATGGCCAGCGCCCCGAAGATTGGCCAGCCGGCTTGGGCCAGCAAGCAACCGATCAGGAGGACCAGCCATCCGAGTGGGCCGACAAAGAGAAGTCGTTTACGAACGTTTGGCAGGAATGGCAATCCGAGCAAAAGAGCTGTTTCCAGGAGGATTGTCAGGGCAAAAAGATAGTAGCCAGTATCCCCGTAGGTTCTTGTCAGGAATTCGTGCGAATAGAGCCCGAAGGCAGCTTCGCAAAACGCCGTCAGAGCCACCAGGAGGATCAAGGCTCTCCAGCGCCAGGAGTCGGACTGCGGGCTGTGTCCCGGAGTTCCTGGGCTTGGGGATCCTGGGCTTGGGGATTGGCCCGCAGAGGCGGTTTGGGCCGTTCGACGCGACTTGCTCATCTTGGTTGTCTTGAGCGAGTTGTCCTCGGGAGGATGTCGATGTGGGATCAGCAGGTTTGCGGCGATAAAAAGGGAATGAGCCACAGCGCAGATTGCAGCCAAAAACAGATGGTAATCGATGACGGCTTGTTCATCCGAGAGCAGCGCTGCGGTGGCGAGGATTGCGACCGCATACCCGGCGCTGCCTGCGGCGCGGGCTGAGTAGGCGTGGTTTGCTAGGTTGGCCACGGCAAGGTGGTTCAGCAGGTTCATGCAGCAGGCATGTGCCGAGGCCAGAGCCAGGAGGCACAGTGAGGTTTCGAGGAAAGCTGGCAGCAGGTTGGTTTGTGCCCGAGTCATCGAGAGTTGCCAACCGAGGGTGGGCTGCAAGACAGCCACGCAGATGGCCGCAAGCAGTAGCAGACGGGTTGGATACTGCGTCCATTGACGGCGTTCGGCGAATCGAAAAAACAGGAGTGTCAGAAGTCCTGCGACGGGAATGACGCTTGCGATGATGCTAGCCGTCGCGACCGGGTGGACTTGGCGCAAGTGGGTTTGGAGGGGAAAGACGGCAAAGCCCAGCGAGAGAAAATGAAGGAAAAAAGCTCCGCTGGTTTTAAGCCAAAGGGCTTTGGGTGCAAAGGGGGAAATCATTCAGTAAAGTGCATTCAGTAAGGTGCATTCAGTAAGTAGTGTTCCTTCCAGGGGGCTCGACGGCAGGCCGAAGCGTAGGGATCGAGGAGTTTGGGGAATTGGAAGTCTAGTTTTCGGAGTGTATCGGGGCTGAAGAAATCCGAGAAGAACGTCTCGCGAGCGCCGATGGTCTGGACCCCATCCTTGGACTCTCGATCGAAGCGATCGTTGAGCAACTGGGTGATGCGTTCGATCTCCTTGGCGCGTTGGTCCATGAGGGTTTTGATTTGGCGTTCCATGCGGGTCGCCAAAGGGGCAGGGGGTTGGTTCTCAGTGGAATTTTCGGTAGTGGGGACCGAAGGCAGTTCGAATTCGATTCGAGCCCCGAGGCATTCTTTGGCGAGGATTTTCAATCGTGGATCGGTGCTGATCGAGACGTGGTCGAATTCGTGTTGGAGCAAACGAGACTTCCAGGGTTCGGCCGGTTGGTAGGATTTCATCAGGACGACGTGGTGTGTCCAGCCGATTTCCGCTAGTTGAATATTCGCCGTAACGGCCAGGACCGAGGGGTTGGATTCGATCCGATGGACTTTGGTCAAGCGGTAGCGGTAGTCATAGTGGAAGTTGAATTTGGTCAATCCTTGCTTTTTATGAGCGGCCAGTTCTTGGTCGTTGGTTTCCAAGCGGACTTGGCCCACATCGATCAGGCGTTGGATACCCGGGGGAGCCGATTCGATCCATTGGGCGAAGCGTTCGGCGTGCGGGTCTTGGGTCGATGGGAGCAGGGTAGAAAAAGCCAGAGCAACGAACGCCAGAGCCGGGGAGATTCCAAGGTAAAACTTCAGAGAGCTAGCGAGCATAGGGGGCTTGGAAATAGGGGACGGAGATTTTGCCGATGGTGTTGATTAAATCACACCGGGGGCACATGGTGCTAGTCAGGAACGGGAAAGATCAGTAAAACTTGAGTACTTGATGGACATTCATGGGAGAAAAGATGGCAAAACGAGCACGTCGAAAAGCAGCAGACGAGTCTTTTGAAGACCAGGACAAGGAGGTACCGATCCAGGGTCGGGACATCGAGACGATGGGGAAGCTTCAGCGACTCGCTTCGGCCGTCGCTGAGGTCGCCAAGAAGCGTCGGGATCCTTATTTGGAGGTGCCATCGCGGTCGTTATCGAATTCGAATTACAACCGGCGCAAGCGGCTCATCGAGATGGGTGGCAAGACGAACCGTCGGGAGTTGTTCAATCTGAACCAAGCTCGGGCTTATATGCAGACGATTTTGGTTGGGAGTGGATGTTCGCGTTTGATTCGCCAAGGCAAATCGACGAGCATTCGGGGCATGTACTACATGCTCAAGCACAACATTGAGGGGACCAAGGAGAACACGTTCGAGGATCAGAGCGAGTCGGATACGATCATCGAGGATTTGGAGGTCATCACCGGAGCGATGCGCGAGGAGTTGCATCTGTATGCAGAGCCTCGTGGGAACCTTGCCGGACCTTTGGTGGTCATCGACGGTGGCAATGAGTTGGATGCCTCAAAGATGGGTGCCGCAGGGTACCCGATACCGAGTATTGTCGAGCCGGATCGGGTCAAGTTCAAGCGATGCGACGCGAAGTTCATCCTGCATGTGGAAAAAGGTACCGTTTGGCAACGGTTCAACGAGGACAAGTTTTGGCAGAAGCACAATTGCATCGTCTCTCACGGGGCAGGGCAACCAGCTCGAGGAGTTCGGCGGATGCTCTATCGGCTCCACACCGAGTACAAGTTGCCGGTGTATTGTCTGCTCGATAATGACCCTTGGGGATACTATATCTACTCGGTCATCAAGCAAGGATCGATCAACCTGGCCTTTGAGAGCATGCGGATGGCGATCCCCGACGCGAAGTTCATAGGGCTTCGAAGCAGCGATTACGAGCGATGCGGCTTGAAGCAAGACGTCAAGATTAAGCTTGACGACAAAGACAAGAAGCGAGCCAAGCAGATCGCATCGTATCCATGGTTCTCCGAGAAGAAGCATTGGCAAGCGGAGATCAAGCAAATGTTGACCAACGACTTCAAGTTGGAAGTCGAGGCGCTGATCAGCCGAGACATCAGCTATGTGACCGAAAAGTATGTTCCTGAGCGTTTGCGAAGCAAAGACTGGCTCGATTAACGTTACGGCGGTGAGCGGATCGAGTCGTTTTGAAAGCCAATTGGCCTAACGGCCAGGGAGGATCTCTTAGCCCTATGAGCGAATCGACCAGCAATCAGCCGTTGAGTCTAGAGAGTGTTCGACGGATCCTGCCTCATGAGGGCCACCAAGGGACGCTCTTGCTTGATGATAAGCGGCTTGAGCAAGCAGCCATCGAGTTGGCCAAGGCGTTGCAGATACGGGCTTCGAAATTGCAGACCCCTCAGGAGCGTCGCCAGCAGGCCGAGCTCGATCGAATGCTCGATCATCCCGAGGACAAAGCCACGCTGACTCAGATTACCGACCAGAGTTTTCGGAGCAATTCACCCGGCCGCGTGGTCGATCAGATGGTGCATATCCTGGACGTCCAGGGTGTACCGCGATTCTTCAGCATGTTTGACCAAGCATTGCTCAAGGGTTTTCAGTCCTTCGGGGAGTACCTTCCCGGTGTGGCCGTGCCGTTGGTCAAAGAGAAAATGCGCAAAGAGACGGCCAATGTGATTCTGCCGGCCGAGGAGGACAAGCTGCGATGGCATTTGTCGGAGCGGACGCGCGAGGGGGTGCGGATGAACGTCAACTTCCTCGGAGAAGCGATTCTCGGCGAGCAAGAGTGCCGCAAGAGGCTCGACCGTTACTTGGCAGCACTTCAACTGCCAGAGATCGAATGTGTATCGATCAAGATATCGACGCTATATTCTCAAATCTCTGCCATGGCTCGCGAGCATACGATCAAGATGGTATCGGACCGGCTCGAGTTGCTCTACCGTGCGGCGGCCAAGGAGAAGTTCGTCCGGCCCGATGGGACATCGGTTTCGAAGTTCGTGTATTTGGACATGGAGGAGTATCGGGACTTGAGCCTAACGGCTGAGATCTTCCAAAGGACCCTCGAGCGACCTGGGATGCAACAGGTCAGGGCTGGAATCGCCTTGCAGGCCTACGTGCCCGACTCGGCGCTGGTCCAAGAGTCGATCACTCGGTGGGCACAAGGTCGATTGAGCCGTGGGGGGGAACCGGTGACGATTCGCATCGTCAAGGGAGCCAACATGGAGATGGAGCGTATGGAGGCATCGCTTCGCGGTTGGCCACAGGCACCCTATCGGTCGAAGCTCGAGACGGATGCAAACTACAAACGGATGCTTCGCTATGGGATGGAACCGGATCGTTTGCAAGCCGTGCAGCTTGGAGTCGCTTCGCACAATCTTTTCGATTTGGCGTACGCGATCGTTTTGTCCGTCGCGACCGGTTCCTTGGATCGGGTTCAGTTTGAGATGCTCGAGGGGATGGCCAATCATCAACGGCGAGCGATCCTGGAGTTGTCCCAGCGGCTCTTGCTCTACGCCCCTGCTTGTTATCGCGAGGAGTTCATCAATGCGATCGGTTATTTGATTCGGCGTTTGGATGAGAATACCGGACCGGACAATTTTCTCCGGCATGCGTTCAAAATCCAAGTCGGCAGTTCGACTTGGCAACGCCTGGAAAACGGGTTCATCGAATCGATTCAGAAGATGGACCAGGTCCCGGTAGGACCTCGTCGGACCCAAGACCGGAACTTGGAACCCAAAGAGCCGCTTGCACCATTGAATTGGCGAAGATTTTCCAACGAGCCCGATACCGATTTCTCGCTTCCACAAAACGCCGATTGGGCTCAGAAGATCGTCAAGCGATGGATGCCACAGTGCGACGCCAAAGCGCCGGAGATTCTCGTTTCGATCGGGGCCCAGGAGCAGCAGGGAAGGGGCGGATCGTTTACCTCAAACGATCCCTCGAGGCCTGGGGTTGTCTCTGCGCGGTATTTTCAGGCCGATGAGAGTCAGTTGACAGCCGCTTTGGCGTGTCTCAAGGAGGATCCTTCGGGTTGGGGAGCGACCCGACCTCAGGAACGCTATGAGATTTTGCGGAAAGTCGCCCAGGAGCTGCGGATCGCTCGAGGCGAATTGATGGGTGCAGCGATCTTGGATGCTGGCAAGACCTTGTCCGAGAGTGACCCCGAGGTCAGCGAGGCGATCGACTTTGTAGAATTCTACGCTCGGTGCGCTCTGGACCTGCAGCTCCAGGCCCGAGGTGGATTTAGTCCCGCTGGGCCCGTCGTGGTTATCAGTCCATGGAATTTCCCGATCGCCATTCCTTGTGGAGGAATCGCGGCAGCATTGGCCGCCGGAAACACGGTATTGCTCAAACCTGCAAGCGATACGGCTTTGCCAGCTTACGTGTTGTGCCAGTGTTTTTGGAGAGCGGGCGTACCCAGAGAGGCGCTGCAGTTTGCGCCAGCCAGCGGCAGTTCGATCAGCAAGGTTCTGCTTGCCGACGCCTCGATCGCACGAGTGATCCTCACTGGTGGAACCGAAACGGCTTTGACGATTCTCGAGGCGAATCCCCGGATGCCATTGTTTGCCGAGACAGGCGGCAAGAACGCCACGATCGTCAGCGGTCTGAGCGACCGCGACTTGGCGATGAAAAATCTGTTGCACAGTGCGTTTTCTCACGCTGGGCAGAAATGCTCTGCGACCAGTCTAGCGTTGCTCGAGCAAGAGGTATTCCAGAGCAAAGAATTCCAAGAGCAGTTTGCCGATGCGGTGACGAGTCTTCGAGTCGGATCGGCTTGGGATCTGTCCACCAAGGTCGGTCCGTTGATCCGGCCACCTTCGGGGGATCTGCTTCGAGGGTTGAAGGAACTCGAACGCGGAGAGAAATGGTTGGTGATGCCAACCCAGCTCGGGGATAATCCTTGTCTCTATAGCCCAGGAGTCAAATGGAACGTGCAAGCAGGTAGTTTCACCCATGGCACCGAGTTGTTTGGTCCGGTTTTAGGAGTCATGGAATACGACCGCATCGAGAGGGCCATCGAGATTGTCAATGCGACCGGATATGGTTTGACCAGCGGTTTAGAATCGCTCGATGATCGCGAGCAGCAGGTTTGGAAAAAGAAGATTCGAGCTGGCAATTTGTATATCAACAGACCCACGACCGGGGCGGTCGTTCTTAGGCAGCCTTTTGGTGGTTTAGCCAAGAGTGCCTTTGGGCCAGGGGTCAAGGCCGGGGGGCCGAACTACGTGACGATGATGCACCGTTGGCAAGAGCCCCAGGAGTTGCAAGCAAGCCAGGATCCATCGGAGCCTCAGGATCCTTTACTGCACAAGGTTTGGGGGAAATTCGATACGATTGCTAAAGAGCTTTTGAGGGTCGATCCGTCGGTCGGTGGGGATTTGAGCAAACTCCGCCATGCGATTTTGGCTTACGATCGATTTGCTCGCGAGGAGATCCACCAAGAGCACGATCATTTTCGGTTGGTTGGACAAGACAATCACAGGCGGTATTTGCCTGTAAACCCGATCTGCATTCGTGTTATGCCGGGGGATAGACTCTGGGGGATTTTGGCAAGGTGCGCAGCGAGCGTGGCAGTCGGGGCCAGAGCGATCGTCAGTTACGATCCTAGGATCGAGGATTCGAAGATCGAAGCCCTTGAGCGCGCGACGTTGGCCTGGGCAGGAAAGATCGAGTGGGTCGAGCAATCCGAAGCGATGCTCGGCGAGGAAATCAAAGCCGGTCACCTAGCGCGTTTGCGGTACGATGGTCCCGACGAAGTTCCCGAACCCATCCGGCGTTTGGCTTCTAAGAACTACGCTTACATCGCCGATGCGGTCGTAAGCGGTCAGGACTTAGAGCTCTTGTGGTATGTCGTCGAGCAGAGCATCTCGTTTGACTACCATCGGTATGGGAATCTCGGACCGCGCGCCTCGGAGCCCCGAAGCCCGGTTTCCTAAGGTCCCCGATCGATCGTCACATTCGATACTTCCAGAGAGTTTGGAAAGGTCCAACGCTCGCCAGGGCAATCTTGCAAGAAGCATAAGGCTAGGGTGTAAGGAGCAGGGCTGTCGAGTCGAGAGAAAAGCACATCGGTGCTGCTAGGGGATGGCGGCTGTCGGGCACGAGTGTACCTTTTTCTCATCGAAGCCACATGCGATTCACACGCATCGATCGAACCGTCGCACTTGGAATCGCTCTTTTGACGAGCCAATGGAGCTATTCTCAGTCCCAGAGCAATCAGGGTCTCGACCAAGCCAGCGAGTTGTCGAATCGTCAGCAGGAGTACGAATTGCTGGCCAGTCAGATGCGACCTTGGGAGGAACAGAATCGATTGCTGCGCAAGGCAGTCCGGCTGGTATCGCCGACGGTGGTCCATATCGAAGCGACCAAAGAGGAGCCGGTTCAAGAGGTCAGTTTGGACTCTCGGCTCGAGAAATCCAAGTTTCGCACCAAGCGGGTCGAGGAGGCTGGAGCCGGCGTGGTCATCGATGTTCAGGGACGCCACTATGTGTTGACCAACCGGCATGTCATCCAGTCGGCCCAGATCCCCGACATCCGAGTCGAAACCTATGACGGTGTCCCTCTGCAGATCGTCAAGATCACCGAGGATCCTTCCACGGATTTGGCGGTGATCGATGTGGGCCGAAGCGATCTTGCCTCATGTCGGTTGGGCGACAGTCGAACGTTGGAAGTCGGCGAACATGTGTTTGCCGTCGGAAGTCCTTTTGGCTTGAACCACTCGGTGAGTTTGGGGATCGTCAGCGCCAAGGGGCGGCGGAATCTGGAGCTTGGCAATAAGTCGATTGTCTATCAAGATTTCATCCAGACCGATGCGGCGATCAATCCGGGCAACAGCGGGGGGCCATTGATGAATCTCCGTGGGGAGGTCGTTGGGATCAACACGGCGATTGCGAGCAATTCAGGGGTCAATGAGGGGATTGGTTTTGCGATCCCGATCCAATTGGCGATGGCAGTCGCGACCCAGTTGATCGAGAAGGGGGAACTTCAGCGATCGTATCTTGGAGTGAGCGTCGAGCGGGCTTTTCATGTCGATCCACAGTCAGGCTTGCAAAACTCTGGCTCGCAAAACTCAGGATTGCCGAGCAACCCCTTGCAGAGCTATCGAGCGCACGGTGCATTGGTCAAGGTGGTCAAGCCCAACAGTCCGGCTGAGACGGCTGGGTTGCGTTATGGGGACATCATCTTGGAGTTCGATGGGGTCGCGGTTGAGAATGACGAGCACCTCGTTCAGATGGTAGGCCTGACCGCATCAGGCAAATCTGTGGAGTTGGAGGTTTTGAGGGAACGCGCGAGGGTTCGTCTCAAGGTGTGGCTGACACCGATTGCAGCGAGTCGCAATTGAGGGCCTAATGACCCATTGGGGGGGGCCGGGAGCCAGGAGAAGAGGGAAATCGGATTTATTTTCGGGATATTCGATTTTTTTTACCGGACTTCTTCACGAAAAATTGACCGATATAACAGGTCTGGTAACCTGTATAGGAACGGTTTTTTGTGTTTTTTCTTCTCTTCCGCTTTTCAGGAGATTGTTATGCGGAATCACAAACGCAACGGCTTCACGCTCGTGGAGCTCTTGGTGGTTATCGCCATCATCGGGGTTTTGGTCGGTTTGCTACTTCCGGCGGTCCAATCCGCTCGGGAGGCTGCTCGTCGGATGTCTTGTGGAAACAACATTCGTCAGCTCGGTTTAGGGATATTGAATTACGAGTCGGCCTACAAGCGGCTCCCAGCGGGAGCAAGTGGCCCTTGTTCGTACAATCCGTGGAGCGTCCATGACGCGGACATGAATGTCGGTCGGATGCCGATCAACCGATATTCGGTGTTCGTCTCGATCCTTCCGATGATCGAGCAGCAGCAGTTGTATACCCAGATCCAGAACCAGCAGCCTTTCTTCA
>QWPJ01000039.1 GCA_003671195.1 Planctomycetota bacterium | reverse complement strand
TAGGACAAAACAGCCGAACAGCCATAAGACGCCGGCGCTGCGCGGCGTTATGGTAGATCGATTGTCCCGAATCGATCGGAACACGATGCCACCGCAACCAGTAGGAAAAAACAGCCGAACAGCCATAAGACGCCGCCGCTTGCGCGTCGGGCGGAGCCATTGGGGACAATGGCTCTACACTGTAAGACGCCGACGCTTGTGCGTCGGGACTTACTTCCCTTCCGAGACGCTCGAGCAGTCGCTTTTCAGGTCCAAATCCAAAGAGCTGGTCGCTCCGGTGATTTGGATGAAATAAGCCGACTTGCGCGAGTAGCACTAGGGCACCTTTGGACCTGCGGAGGATTGCTCTGCCGCGGGGGCGGCTCGGTCGGGGTCATCCTGCTCGCCCTCGGATGCACCCTTGGAGTCGGTTGTTGACGATTCGGACTTCTGTTTAGGAAGGACACGCAAGAGTTTGCGCCCGGGGATAATACCAGCGGTTCGGCTGTCGAACATCAAGGAGAATCGTCCCGAGTCGTTGGTTGTCCCGTAGGAGTAGATCGAGGTTTCAGAATTCTCAAAACGTACTTCAACATTCGACAGAGGTGCGCCGTCGAGTTTGAGAGTACCAGAGACCTTGACCAAACCCAGCGAGGCGTAGTTTGGGCTGCTCGTTGGTGAGCACCCGAAGATGAAGGAACTAGAAAGATCCGATGAAGACACTTCGGTTCGTGGTGCCTTTCGATCTTTGCTTGGCACCGTCGCAACGACATTATTGGCATTTTTTGCCAATAATGCTATCATGGCCATGGGTTGATCGATTCATCGCAAGCCTTTGGGAACGCCAAAAATGACCACAAAGAACATTAGTTTGACGGAACACTACTCAGAGTTGGTTGATACCCTTGTCGCTTCCGGCAGGTACAAGAATGCCAGCGAAGTGGTGCGTGAGGGCTTGCGTTTGCTCGAACAGCGAACCACCGAAGATGAGCGTCGACTTGAACTGCTTCAGCAATTAGCCGCTGAGGGATTTCGACAGCTCGATCAAGGTGAGGGAGTTGGTCTTAAGACCAGTAGTCAGGTTTCTGATCGTATTTCCAAGTTGGGCCGCCAGGCGGCCAAGCTCGCTAAAAATGCGAAGAGTGGTTGATCCCAATGCAGCGTGTTGTACTAGCCCCGGCTGCGGAAGAGGACATTGTCGAGATCTTAGCCTGGATGGCATAGTCGTCAGCGAACCGAAAAGAAGGTTGGCACAGTAGCGAAACCCAGGCACTTCTTATTGTTTCGAGTTAGTACTAATCGCGAAATTGAAATCGGCCGTGTCTTGCACGACAGCATGGATCTTACGTCAAATTTGCCGGATGAGTATTTGGCATAGCTAAGCGTAGAGGCGGTATGCAAACCATGCGATCGCCAAGAGCCCGAGGAGCGTCGTGAGAATCGAACCGATGGACCACGAATTCGAAGGACCAGAGGCTCGATCGGATTCCAAGCTATCGGATCCCAAGGGCCCTTGGGGGAGATTCCAGCGATCGACTACCAGCATCGGAGCTTGTTGGTAGCCTGTGTCTTGGGTCACCGCAGAGACTTGGGGGGTCCGAAACCGCCAAATCCGATAAGCATACCCAGAGACATCCACGCGGATTTTCGTCGTCCAAGCGATCGAAGAAGCCGAATCCAGGTCGATTGTTTCTTGCGATAAATCGCTAGACGAGATCAGCGTCGTCGGATCGGACAGAAGCCATGCTGGGAGCTTCGTCGCAACCAACGTGATCGGAAATTCCCGCTCATAAGCGATCGGTTCGTAATCCTTGCCGTACTTGACCTCGATTCGACTCGGACCGATATCGGCTAGGCCATCGAGTTGGTAGTAGTGGTTGCTGCCCAACCAAGCTTGGCTCTGAGCATTGCGCACATCGACTCGCTGAATACGTCGAATCTGGACGCGGGCATCGATGCGTTCGGCGACGGATCGCTGTTGCTCTCGAACCAGCGACTTGGTGGATTTCATCGACTCGGTACGTCGAATCCACTCCATGACGCTGTAGGCTCGAGCTTCGGTTTCTTGCGACTGGGGCTCGTTGGATGCTGCCAATAGCGTGTAGAACGGGCGAGTGTCTTTGCTGCTGAGCGACTGACCGTGCAAAAGCTCGATCGCATCGCAGGAGGCCAAGTCCCAATGCGATTGCAACAGTGCTGTCCATCCTGGGCTGAGTTTCGGTTGTAACCCTGTTGCCAGTTGGTCTGAGCCCTGCCCCGTCGCGCTTTGATGGGATTGCCATGCCACTCGTGAAGCGATCACCACCTGGGGAACGCTTCGGTTCCCTGCCTCGGGTTGGTTTTCCTGTACTTGGGAGATCAGCCCGAGGCCTTGTACACAGATCGGTTGATTCAGCTCGCTTGCCGAGAGCCACAACGCGGGCACATCCTTGGCGATGACCTGAAGATTCGGTGCGAGTTTCAGGGCGTAGACCTCTTTCCAACCGAGGCCAGGCATCAGGTTCGGATCGATCCGAAGCGTTCGGGCTTCGATCACCCGGCCGTGCCAAGCCCCTAGGAGCCCTTGGCCTTGGAACTGCTCGGGATTCGGAGCGAGTGCAAGCATCGCGGAGTTCTCGCCTGAGACGACCGTGTCGATTTCGTTTTGAAATTTCAGGACCGTAGCTAGCGAGGCTAACACGGAGGGATTCCTCGCGAGCGAATCGACATCGTTGGTTTTGGAGGAGCCAAACGGGATTTTTCCAAGATGCCCCGAGAGGGCTCGTTCGACTAAATCCAGCGGTATTTGTCGATCGACAGGGGGGATCCAAGGCATCGGATTTCGTAGTCGAGCGAGTTCTTTTGAGATCCCCAAGGATTGCCCGTTGTTGGCCAAGGATGAACCTTGGGGTTCGGGAGCAACGTCCAGAAGCAGTCCAGTAGCGATCAGGACCGGCGCGATTTCGCCCCCGCGTTTGGATGCATAGGCTCTGCGTTTGGCGATTAGGCCAGCGACTTGCAGCGAGTCTCCGACTTGAAGCTCCCTGGCGGCTGCGACCCCCTCAGGGACATACACATTGATCGGCTGGTCGCTGAGGTCTTCGGGCCTGAGCCAAAAAACCGAATAGTTCAGCTTGCGTCCGTCAGCCAGTTCCATGCTGCTCGGTTGGTCGATCCTGCCGACGGTTCCTTGGGTGCGAAAGCATCGACCTCGCAGGGTATCGGTCTGCGAGATCAATTGAGGGATAGCGATGGTCGGAACGGCGTCGATTCGGATCGACGGGTCGAGTTGGCGGAAAAGATCCGAAGCGCGAACCAGGAGTCTTGCCAGAGCCAGCCGCTCGGTGGTTTTCCAAGGGGTATTATCGGATAGGTCCGACATCAGGGCGCGGTCCATTGCCAGTTGCAAGCTGCGTTGGAATCCTGCGACGGATTCGGGGAGTGGGGCGAGGGGTTCGAGTTGAGTCCAACGCTCGAGACTCACACCAACCGCGTTGAGCATCGCATGATCCGCTGTGGTCGAGTCGCTCAGATCGATCCAACGCAAGATCGATCGTTGGGCATCGCTCGACCAGAGTTTCAGGCTGGCTTGCCGATCGCTAGCCGTTGGGACGGGGGATTGAGGTGCTTTTTGGTCGATGATGCCAAAGAGTCGATCGGCAAGTGTTGCTTTGACTTCGTCGGGCAGGTTCTTGAGAAGCACTTCGAGAACTTGGGATTGGCGCTCGACGTCGGGGTCTGGCGATGCGAGACCCAGGCCTTCGATGGCCTCAGAGAGCCCATCGGACACCTGGCTCGAAGGTAGGTCGGGTGGGCTTTCGGGGGCTCTCCCCAATAAGGTACCCGACGAATTGCTAGGAGTCTCGGGGTTGTTTTGGGTTGCGTTGTTCTGGGTTGCGTTGTTCTGGGTTGCGTTGTTCTGGGTTGCGTTGTTTTGGGTTGATTGGGGTAAAAGTCCGACTGCGCCTGCGACCTTGCCGACTTTTTTCGGGTCGGAGACTTGCTGGATCATGATCAGGACCAGGACAAGCAGCACGATGAGTGAAATCAGGCGTTTTGGCCCTGCGTTGCTTTGGAGGGCCGACTGATGGATTCGGCGTTGGCCATCCATGGAGTACCATCTTTCGCGGCGTTTGGGAGACATGCGTGGGGATCCGAGGAGTCTGGAACGAGTTTTCTTCGGGGTTGTTCTATCCAGTCTGAAGACCGTTATAATACGCTCGACGACTTTTCCTCATTGTACCCGCGTTTGTCAAACGAGCGATCTATGCTTCCAAGTTGCAATCGGCAGCCTACTGGAGTCGGAACATCTCCTGATTACGAGGTGGTTCAAAACCATCGCGGGAATCGAAAACGAATAAGGTTTTTGGCGTTATTGCTCGGCAGTGTCGGTTTATTGCCGTATTTGCCTACCGCTCCTAGGGCTTGGGCTGAGGAGCCTGCGGCGAAGTTTCTCCAGGGGCTCAAGGACGCCGGTTATTATGACGAGGCGCTGAAGTATCTGGAGATCAGTTCCGCGCGAAATCGGCTTCCAGAGTCGATGAAGGGAGACATCGGTCTGGAGAAGGTGATGCTTTTGCAGCTTTCGCTCGCCGAGGTTCGCACATCGAAGGACCTCGACGAGAAACTCGGCCAGGTCGAACTGGGCTTCAAAGAGTTCCTGACCAAATCTCCCGAGCACCCGCGTCGAGGGGAGACGTTGCTTAAGCTTGCTGACTTGTACCTGAACCGAGGTACGAAATACTTGGACGATAGCAAGGAAGCGCTTGGCAAGCCGGAGACTGAGGCCAAAGCCAAGGAGCTCCGGGAAAAAGCTAGGCCTTCGTTCCAACAGGCCTTTGATACGTTCTCCACGACGCTAGAGACCTTGCGACCCACGCTCGAGCAGTTGCAGGGTGCCAACGTCAAGCCCAGCGAGACCGAGCGATTGGCCTTGAGAGACAAGTTGCAAAAGGAGTATCGCCAAGCGCAGATCCTTCAGGCGATCACTTCCAAGTTGATCGCAGAGACGTTCGAACCGAATACACCCGAGTGGAAGCAGCGGCTCGAAGAGGCCGACAAAAAGCTCTACGACGTGGCCGAGAAGAGCACCGGCGCAAAGTACGCCGGCTCAAAGTACTTGAGTTTGCTAAACCGTGGGCGAGTCCAAGCCTTGCTCGGTCAGATCGATGGCGCACGCGAGACGTTCAAGCGTGTTGCGGAGAATGATGAGGCCGGGATTTTCCGAACCTGGAGGATCCAGGCCATCGCCGAGATGGTCCGTTTGGACAGCACACCTGCCTCGGGCAAGTACGAAGCGGCCGTCATGGCAGGCGAGGAGCAGCTCAAGCAAGCCGACTTTCGCGAGCGTGAGAAGCCCGAGTGGCAAGAGTTGGCCTTAGCGGTCGCCGAGGCTCGTATCGCTTGGACCAAGGCTCTCGATCCGAAAGCCGATGACGGCAAGATTCGCAACATCCGTCGCGAGGCACGCGAGACTTTTCAAACCCTTGCCAAAAAGAATAGCCCTGTGGCCAATAGGGCCCGCGATTATCTGAAGGATCTTGGGATCGAGGCCAAAGCCAATGACGACACCAAACTACCGGAGGTCAAGAACTTCACCGAAGCGATGAAAGCAGCCCGCTCGAGGCTCGACCGGGCCGAGGAAGGGGAGGGCACAATCAAACTGCTCGAAAAGCAACTTGCAGGAGCTCCGGAGTCCGAGCGCAAAGCGATCGAAGATCAAGTCCGGTTGGTCGAGTCGGACTCGAAGCGAGATCGAGAGCAAGCCATCGAGTTAAACGACATGGCCTTGCGGTTGTACCGAGACGACGATTCACGCGAGGACTTGGCACAGATCCGATTTTTGCAAGCCTACTTGCACCTGCGTCTCCAAAACTACTGGGAATGCTTGGCGATTTCCGAGGTTCTGCTCAGGACCGGCAAGGGGACCGAGACGGGCCAAAAGGCCGGTTCGTTTGCTTTGATGTCGCTCGGTCAGATCATCGAAAGTTCGCCGGCCGAGAGCCAAGCCGCGTTGATCTCAAGTTTGGAACGCCTCGCGAACGATCTGAACGAATCAGCACCTGGCTCCTCGGAGGGGGAGCAGGCCGTCGACATCCTCGTGAGCCTTGCGCTGCGTGAGAAGCAGTACGACAAGGCCGAGGAGTATCTCAAGAGCAAGAAGACCGCAGGTGGTGACAAAGCGTTCTTGCTCGGACGGATCTTGTGGGCCGAGTACCGCAAGGCGATCTATGCGCATCGTCAGGCCAAGACCGAGCCCACCGCGGCCGATGAAGCGCTGCGTCAACGGGCCGAAAAACTTCTTTCGGACGCTTGGAATAACCTATCCCTCGAGAGCAGTGCAACCGGGGTGCTCGAAGGAAGCAATGACTTGGTCGGATTGTATCTTCAATCGGGCCGGCTCGAAGAGGCGATGAAGGTTCTCAACGAGCCGGGCAAAGGCGCGATCGCCGTGATGAAAGGATCGCCCGATGCACCCCTCTCGGCCCAACTCGATACCTACCGTTTGAATCTCCAAGCCATGGTGCAATCTGCTGGCCAAGGCCGATCGGACTTAAGCGCCGAGCAGATCGATGAAGCGATCCGCACGATGAAGGGGTTATGCGACAAAGCGGGGGACACGACGATGCTTCCCAAGTCGCTTCAGAATCTCGCCGCCGAGCTGCAAAATCAGATGGAAGTCAACAAGAATCCCGAGCAGCAGGCCAAGCTTGCCAGTTGCTTCAAGATCCTGATCGATCAGTTGACCGGTGTCAGCAGCGATCCTGCGGTGATCGAATCGGCAGGAGCGGCCATGATCGTTTTAGCCACCAATTTAGAGAAGGTCCCTGCACTCGCCGCACGCGCACCGGAGATGATGGCAACGGCCGAGAAGGCTTACACCAAACTCTCGACCCTGTCCCCTGAAGAGCTCGAAAAAATCAAACGCAAACCCGAAGAGATCATGCTCAAGCTCGGGCTTGCTAAGCGAGGGGCCAAGAAGTTCGACGAGGCCAACAAGCTCTTTATCGAGGCGCTTCAGAAGAATCAAAGCAACATCACCGTGCAGATCGAGGCGGCTAGAAACCTGCAGCTATCCTCCGGTGGCAAGGACATCGAGAAGCTCAAATCGGCCATGCTCGGAGCCGAGACGTTGCCCAACAAAAAGAAGTTGATTTGGGGCTGGGGTCAAATCGCTCAGGTCACAGCCCGGTACCCGAACTTCCAAAAGGAGTTTTTTGAAGCTAGGCTCAATATCGCCCGTTGCCGAGGGCTCATCGGAGATGCCAGCTCGGGAGCAGAAAAGCAAAAGCTCTACGAGGCAGCCATCGCCGATATCTCGCAAACCTATTCCCGATTCCCCGAATTGGGCACCCCCGAGACTCGCAATGAATTCGATCGCTTGCTCCGGGAGATGCAGCAAAAAGCCAGCAAGCCAGCGACAGGTTTGGCCGGTCTGCCCAAGCCTCAATCCGAGCCGACTCCCGAGAAATAAATCCGTAAGATAAAATCGCGAAGTAAAACCGCGATCCTTCCGATCCGACCGACCCGCGTTCGACGCCCCCCTTATTCGATTACCTCCTTATCCGAATCCGATAGCAAAGTCCTTTATGATGATTCATCGATCCTACCTTTTGCGAACAAGCCGATTTTCTACGCTCGTTGGGCTTGTGTTTTTGTCCATCGGTTTCGGGCCGTTAGAGGCCCAAGAACGCGATCGAGTATTTCCCATCAAGGGAGCGGCCGTGACCGGAAAGATCGTCGAGAAAAGTCGCGATCGGGTCGTCATCGAGGTGCGGGGCAACAACCAGAATTTCCCTTCCAATGAGGTCCTAAGAGTCCTCTATGAGGGGGAGCCACCGACCCTTTCGCGGACCAAGGACTTGGTCGCTCAGGGGCAGCTCGAGCAGGCTGTCGAGGAGTTCAAGAAGATCGATGCAGCTTCGTTGCCCTCGGAGGACATGAAGCAGGACTACCAATTCCTGCGGGGGTACATCGCAGGAACGTTGGCCATCAAAGGCAAAGGGGATCCTAAAAACGCCCTGGGATTGATGACCAACTGGGTCAAAGACAACGCGCAGTCTTATCAATTTTACCCCGCAGCCGAGTTGATGGGCGATTTGGCCGTGGCCGCAGGAACTCCCGACCAGGCAGCCAAGTACTACGGTGGCCTAGCGGCCGCTCCGTTTCCGGAGCTCAAAACCAAGGGGAGTTTTTTGCAAGGCAAGGCGCTGATGGCTTCGAAACAGAACTCGGATGCCAAGTCCAAGTTTCAGGCGGTGCTTGAGGCCAAGCTGTCGGATGTCGTGTCGCTGAAATACCAGAAGATGGCCAAAATCGGGATCATTCAGTGCGACGCTTTGGAAGGCAAAGCGACCGAGGCGATCGGTGAGCTCGAGAAGATGGTCGACGAAGGGGATTCGACCGACGGAGAGCTCTTCGCGGAGCTTTACAACACACTCGGTTCGATGCTCTCTGCAGCAGGTCGCAACGAGGAGGCCGTTTTGTCCTATCTCAAGACCGATTTGCTTTACGGAGCACAGAGCGAACCGCATGCAGAGGCCTTGTACCGCCTAGCCCAGTTATGGACCAAGATGGGCTCGGCCCAGCGTGCAGCCGACGCGAAGCAAAAACTCGAAAAACTCTATCCGACCTCGGCTTGGGTTCGCAAGTAATCCCCTGCCATACTTGCCTAGTCGAAAAACGGATTGGTTTCTTGACCAGCTAGCCCCCTTGGGCCACAGAGTTGGCTAGAATTATCGTAAATCAGCTTGTAAGGGTGCATCGCAATACGGTAGCCCCTGCAAGCCGGTTGCCCTGCACGAGATCGACGCATTCCACGCACATCAACCTTCTCATCCTACCGGAGTCACCATGCCGTCTTGTTCCCGCACTTGGTCCGCCCAACTGCTCGTCCGTTTTTCTAGGATCCTCGCTGTTGCCTTTGCGATCGTCTACACGGCAGGTGTTTCGTTGGCTCAAGAAGCAGCCGTCGCTGCGCCCCAGGCTGCCGCAGGCGAGAACATGCTGGTGAAAACCTGGAACGCCCTCGGGACGATGTACGCGATCGTGTTCCTTCTCATGTCGGTGATTTTGGTAGCGTTGGTTGTCCGAGCGATTTTGGCGGTGCAAAAGGCCAATTTCGTACCTGAAGATTTGGTCCAAGGCATCGAAGCGAGTTTGGCCGAGAACAATCCACAGGCTGCTGCCGAGTTGGTCAAAGCCGACGAAAGCTTTCTCGGGAATCTGCTCAATGCTGGGCTTGGCCAGTTGACCAAGGGCAAAGAGGCCGTTCTCGAAGCGATGCAGGTCGCAGGGGACGCCGAGACGATGAAAGTCGAGCATACGCTTAGCTACATCGCATTGATCGGAAACATCGCACCTATGGTTGGTTTGCTCGGGACAGTCCAAGGGATGGTTGCTTCCTTCGGTGCGATCGCGACCAGTCCCCAGACGCCAAAGCCCAGTGTGTTGGCAGTCGGTATCGAGCAAGCCCTTTACACCACGCTCGTCGGACTTTATTTGGCGATCCCGGCGATTGTCATCTACAACATTCTTCGGAACCTAGTCCAACGGCAGATCCAGCATGCCGGGGCCAAGAGCGAAGAGTTGATTGAAAAATTCCAAGCTGCGGCGAAGTAATTTCGGATCGAATTATGGCACTCAAATCAAAGTTCGGAGCGAAGGCAGCCGAAGGGGACATGACGGCGATGATCGACATGGTTTTCCAGTTGATCATCTTCTTCATGGTTCTGATCAATTTTTCCCAAGACGACCAGAATCAAGCGATCAAGTTACCGACGAGCGAGTTGGCCAAGCCGGCCGAAACACCTTTGGAAAATCCACTCGTTTTGAACTTGGCTTTCAATGGCAATATTTATCTGGGCGCCGAGACTGCGACCATCGCTGGTCTTCGTCCGCTTTTGGAACTGGAAGCCAATGTGCTTAAGTCCAACGGGAAGAGTGCCAAGGACGCCAACGTGATCATCCGAGCCGACGGCAATACGTCCGGCGGTTTGGTCCAGGAATTGATCAAAAAGTGTCAGGAGTCTGGCTACGAGAAGTTTGCCTTGCGCGCCAAAGAGGAGATCGGTCAGTAGTGCCATGAAATTTAAATCCCGAAGCGACGAAAAAGTCGAGATGCAACTGACATCGATGATCGACATCATCTTCTTGTTGCTGATCTTCTTTGTTATGACGTTCAAGATCGCAGCCCAGGAGGGGGACTTCAACATCCGCATGCCGATCGGGGGTGGTTCAGGTGCCGCCGATACGACGAACTTACCGATCAAGTTGAGGTTGCGATCGAACACCGACGGGGAGTTGGTCGATATCGTCGTGGATGACACCCGATCGTTTGGAAACGACTTTGGAAAGCTCCGAGCGTTCATTCTTCAGCAGACCGGTGGCGACGCTCCACCGAGCCCAGAGCAAGGCCCGGAGGTGGAGATCGATTTGGATTACAACCTGCGTTACTCGCATGTGATTACAGCGATCTCGACCATCACGGGTCAAAGGCAGGGCGATCAGATCCAGCGTTTGGTCGAGAGGATCAAGTTCGCTCCACCTCGCAAACCTCAGTAGAGAAAACCTCCACCGTCTGGCGACAGGTGGCTACCGGCTACCCGTTCCATCCGCTACCCGTAGCCATCCGCTGCCAAGCGGTGGACGGCGCTATCAGAAAACCTCCACCGTCTGGCGACAGGTGGCTACGTGCTGCCAAACGGTGAGGGTACAGCGGCCTGATCGGCTTTTTCTCAGCGCAGGGCTCGCTTGCGGGTAGATTCAAGGTGCGCCCTTGTTTCTATCCC
>QWPJ01000182.1 GCA_003671195.1 Planctomycetota bacterium | reverse complement strand
GCCCACAGCGATGCAGAGGCCAAGTGGTCCAAGAGCCTCCCGTTTGCGATGTGGAAACAGTCGGCATCCCTGGCCGCGAGCCTAGCCCAGGCGATCGACGACTCCCCGGAATTCCACGGCATCGCCGTGACGATGACCGGCGAACTGGCCGACTGCTTTTCGACCCGTGCCCACGGTGTTGCTTGCATCCTCGAACAAGTCACACGAGTCTTCCCAGCCCCATTGGTCTACGTCTATTGCGTCGATGGGAATTGGCGAAGTCCCAGCCAGGCGGCCCGCGACCCTTGGATCGCGGCGGCCTCGAACTGGCATGCGCTTGCCAATTGGTCCCGACGGTTCTTGCCCAAACCCCGAGTCAAGGACCAGGAGGCACAAGGGGTACTTGTCGACATCGGCTCGACGACGATCGATGTCATCAGGCTAGCTGCAAACGGTGTGAAGACCGCCTCGAAGACCGATTCGGATCGCCTCAAACGTCGCGAACTGATCTACACAGGGATCGAGCGTTCGAATCTATGTGGACTGGTGCGCAGCGTTCCGCTCCACGGAAAACGCTGTCCGTTGATGAACGAGCAATTCGCCACAACGCGCGACGCATACTTGTGGCTAGGGTTTCTCGACGAATGCCCTGAGGACAAGGACACGGCCGACTCGCAACCCGCGACGCGGGAACATGCGCGATTTCGATTGGCTCGGATTGTCGGCGAAGATGGTTCGACTCTCGCCGATTCGGACATCGACGCGATCGGCCAGTGTGTCATGAACCAGCAAGTCAAACTCTTGCGCAAGTCGCTCGAGAAGGTCCTTGGAAAAGTCCCGGGAGACCGACAGGTCTCGCACATCATCAGCTCGGGTCACGGGGGCTTTTTGCTCCGACAAACCCTCGAGGATGGGTCGTTGGCCCAACGGTTTGGACTCCAGGAGCAAATCTGGCTCGAGGATAGGCTTGGCCAGGAGCATTCTCGCTCGGCGCCAGCGTATGCGGTCTCGCAACTGGCGGCCGAGAATCTGCAGGTCTAGTGCAAGCCCGTTTGGCTTATTCGCTTTCGACCGGTTTAGCTTTCGACCATTTCGGTCGAGGGCTTGGGATTGCGACGACGCTCGTTTTCACGAAGGAACATCTTGCGAAGTCGAATGATGTTCGGGGTCACTTCGACCAATTCATCGTCTTCGACATATTCGAGGGCTGCTTCGAGAAACAGTTGTCGAGGTGGCTTGAGGACGATGTTTTCGTCGTTTCCGGCCGAGCGGATGTTGGTGAGTTTCTTCTCTTTGGTCGGATTGACGACCAGATCGTTATCGCGTGCGTTTTCCCCGACGATCATTCCTTCGTAGATATCATCACCTGGAGCGACGAACAGTTCGGCACGGTCTTGGAGAGCAAAGAGCGAATAAGGGATCGCTTTGCCAGGGACCATGGAGACCAGAACGCCATTGGCGCGTCGGGGCAGGTCCGGTCCGATGGGTTGGTAGCCTGCGAAGCGGTGGTGGATGATTGCGGTGCCTTGGGTTGCATTGAGCATCCGGGTCCGTACGCCGATGAGGCCACGGGCTGGGATCGAGAATTGCAATAAGGTGTATTCGCCGCGTGGGGTCATCGTTTCGAGGACGCCGCGCCGGTTTCCGACCATTTCCATCACGGGTCCAACGCGATCGGTTGGAACTTCGACGTTGAGGACCTCGAAGGGTTCCTGGAGTTGTCCATCGATCTTCTTGAGGACCACGCGTGGCTTCGAGACGCTCATCTCGTAGCCTTCGCGGCGCATCGTTTCGATCAGGACCGAGAGGTGCAGGACCCCTCGGCCTCGGACAGCGAACGTATCGGAGCCTTCGATCGGTGTGACGCGAAGTGCGACGTTTCGTTCGAGTTCTTTATCGAGTCGGGCTCGAAGTTGGCGGGTCGTAACGTACTTGCCATCGCGACCGGCCAAGGGGGAGGAGTTGATGCCAAAGACCATTTCGAGGGTTGGCTCGTCGACCTGGAGTCGGGGCAAGGCGTTGACTTGTCCACGGTTGCAGATCGTATCGCCGATTTCGATGTTTTCGATTCCGGTGACTGCAACGACGTCGCCAGCGGTAGCCATTTCGGTATCGACTCGGCTGAGCTTATCGAAGAGCTGGAGGTTGGCGACTTGGGAGGCGACGACTTTGTCTTCTTTCGCGATATCGATCTGTTGGCCTTTGCGCATGGTTCCCGATTGGATTCGACCGATGGCGATACGTCCGACGTAATCGGACCAATCGAGGTTGGTGACCAGCAGTTGCAGGGGTGCTTCGGGCTCGACGTCTGGGCCTGGGATTTTTTCGAGCATCATGTCCAGAAGAGGGATCATGCTATCGCCTGGGACTTTCCAGTCCAAGGTGGCATAACCGGATCGCCCCGAGGCGTAGATCACGTCGAAGTGATCCATGAAGTGCTCGCCGCCGAGGTCCACAAGGAGCATGAGAGCGTCCTCGACTACCTCATCGCAGCGAGCATCGGGGCGGTCGATTTTGTTGACCACGACGATCGGCTTGACGCCGCTTTCGAGGGCTTTCGAAAGGACGAACCTCGTCTGAGGCATGGTCCCCTCGGCCGCATCGATCAGCACCAGCGCACCGTCGGCCATACGGACGACCCGTTCGACTTCCCCGCCGAAATCCGCGTGACCTGGGGTATCGATCAAATTGATTTTGATCCCCTTGTAGTTCATAGCGATGTTCTTCGAGAGGATCGTAATACCGCGTTCGCGTTCCAGATCGTTGCTGTCGAGGATCCGCTCACCTTGAAGTTGCGAATCGCGGTACTGACCGCTTTGTTTGAGCAAGCAATCGACCATGGTGGTTTTGCCGTGGTCGACGTGTGCAATAATAACGATATTTCGAATGTCTTGTCGTCGCATGAGAATCCAAGGGGGCGTTTGGAGGTTTGAAACGGATCAGCCTTCGTCCGCAGCGCGGAAGCTGCCGGTGAGGGTCGGGCTGTAGCGGCAGATCTGCTCGCCAGGAAAGTACAATGCTAGCTCTCGGGCCGCCGATTCCGGGGAATCCGAAGCGTGAACAAGATTCATCTGACGCGACGAGCTATAGTCGCCTCGGATTGTCCCAGGAGCTGCCTTTAGGCCGTTGGTCGCTCCGAGCATTTCTCGGATCACTCGGATCGCTTCGAGTCCTTCGACCGCCAGGGCGACGATCGGGGCCGATGTGATGAATTCTTCAAGATTGGGGTAGAATGGCTTCGACACGTGTTCGGCATAATGCTCGCGGGAGAGCGCAGGGGAGACCTGAAGCATCCGCATCCCGACGACGTTGAGACCTTTTCGTTCGAATCTCCCGATGATTTCGCCGATCAAACGGCGTTGAACACAGTCGGGTTTGAGCAATACCAGAGACGTTTCCATGGTGATTTCTTCAAAAAACTAAAAACAAGGGGCTATGGAGAGTTAGACCAGAAGACTATCGGTGGGAATTGTCCCGATTTTTCACTCCAGGGCTAGGCGAAATGGAGCTTTTCGATTTTCCCGACCAACGATACCTTTCTAATAGAAATAAACGTCTAGGAATAACTTGACCCAAGCCTGTGTCGGGCAGCTTGGCTGGCATTCCCGCCCTTTGCTCTACGATGGAAGCTTTATGAAATTTAAATTCCCAGTAATCATCATCGATGAGGATTTTCGCTCCGGAAACGCTTCTGGGCTTGGGATTCGAGCTTTGGCCGAAGCCATCGAACGCGAGGGGGTCGAGGTAGCCGGGGTGACCAATTACGGGGACCTTACGCAATTCGCCCAGCAGCAGAGCCGCGCCTCGGCGTTCATCCTTTCGATCGATGACGATGAATTTGCCACCGAGACTTCGATGCACTCGGCGCTAGCGAATCTGCGTCAGTTCATCTCGGAGATCCGCTTCAAAAACGCAGACATACCGATTTTCCTCTACGGCGAGACCCGTACCTCGCGCCACATCCCCAACGATATCCTGCGTGAGCTTCACGGCTTTATCCATATGTTCGAGGACACACCCGAGTTTGTCGCTCGGCACATCCTCCGCGAAGCCAAAGCGTACGTCGAAGGCCTCGCGCCTCCGTTTTTCCGCGCGATGATCCACTACGCCCAAGACGGATCTTACTCCTGGCACTGCCCTGGGCACTCCGGGGGCGTGGCCTTCCTCAAAAGCCCCGTCGGGCAAATGTTCCACCAGTTCTTCGGCGAAAATATGCTCCGAGCCGACGTGTGCAACTCGGTCGAAGAACTCGGCCAACTCCTCGACCACACCGGCCCGGTGGCAGCCTCGGAACGCAATGCGGCTCGGATTTTCGGCGGCGATCACTGCTTCTTTGTGACCAACGGGACCTCGACATCGAACAAAATCGTCTGGCACTCGACAGTCGCCAACGGGGACATCGTCGTGGTCGATCGCAATTGCCACAAATCGATTCTCCACTCGATCATCATGACCGGAGCCGTGCCGGTCTTCTTGACCCCAACGCGAAACAACCTGGGGATCATCGGTCCGATTTCCAAGGACGAGTTCTCGCTCGAGAGCATCCAACGCAAAATCGACGCCAATCCGTTTGCCAAGGAAGCGCAAGCCAAGCACCCGGATCGCAAGCCCCGAATTCTGACCATCACTCAAAGCACCTACGACGGGATCCTCTACAACGTCGAGCAACTCCGCACGATGCTCGACGGACGCATCGGCACGCTCCATTTCGACGAAGCCTGGTTGCCCCATGCCGCATTCCATCACTTCTACAAAGACATGCACGCGATCGGCCCGAATCGCCCCCAACCCGAAGAGTCGATGATCTTCGCCACCCACTCGACCCACAAACTCCTCGCGGGGATCTCCCAAGCTTCGCAAATCCTCGTGCGCGAGCCGCTCAACAAGAAGCTCGATCGCCACACGTTCAACGAAGCCTACCTGATGCACTCCTCGACCTCACCGCAGTATGCGATCATCGCCTCGTGCGACGTCGCAGCGGCCATGATGGAACCCCCCGGCGGAACCGCACTGGTCGAGGAATCGATCATGGAAGCGATCGATTTCCGACGCGCCATGCGGAAAGTCGACGACGAATGGGGCGCCGACTGGTGGTTCAAAGTCTGGGGACCAGACCAATTGGTCGAAGAAGGCATCGGGGAACGCGAAGACTGGGTCCTCAAGGGGGACGAGGACTGGCACGGCTTTGGCAAGCTCGCCGATGGCTTCAACATGCTCGATCCGATCAAAGCCACCGTCGTGACCCCAGGACTCAATGTCTCGGGCCAGTTCGCCGAAACGGGAATCCCCGCCTCGATCGTCACACGCTATCTGTCCGAACACGGTGTGATCGTCGAGAAAACAGGCCTCTACTCGTTCTTCATCATGTTCACCATCGGAATCACCAAAGGACGATGGAACACCTTGGTCAGCGCCCTGCAGCAATTCAAAGACGATTACGACAAGAACCAACCGATGTGGAAAATCCTCCCCGAGTTCGTTCAGCAATACCCTCAGTACGAACGGGTTGGACTCAAGAATCTCTGCCAACGGATCCATGACACCTACAAGGCCCACGATGTGGCTCGCGTGACGACCGAGATGTACCTCTCGCCGATGCAGCCTGCGATGAAACCCTCCGACGCCTTTGCCATGATGGCCCACGACGAAATCGATCGCGTTCCGATCGATCAACTCGAAGGCCGCGCAACGGCCGTCCTGCTGACCCCCTACCCACCCGGAATCCCCTTGCTCATCCCCGGCGAACGCTTCAACAAATCGATCGTGGAATACCTGCGGTTTGCCCGCATGTTCAACGAGAAGTTCCCAGGCTTCGATACCGATATCCACGGGTTGGTCGAAGAATCCCAAGACGGCAAGTGCGAGTATTTTGTCGACTGCGTACGAACCTAAGCATCCGGCAACGACGATGTTCCGATCGCTCTACGAGCCCCTAAGCCACACAGCGAACGAATCAGGGGACCAGGTCGCTTGGATCGTCCCAAAGAATGGCTCGATACGATCGATTCGATGGAGCGAACTTCGACTCGACGTCGATCGTTTGGCCTGCTGGCTCGAATCCAACGGCGTAAAACCTCAGGACCGCGTCGTCAACACCGAGCCCAACTCGCTCGGCTGGGCGATCCTCGATTTGGCCTGCGCCGCGATCGGTGCCATCCACGCCCCGATCGACCCCCGCTGGTCAGAACTGCAAAAGGCCCAAGCGATCGAATCGCTCGAGCCTCGCGCCGTTTTCGGTACCGAGCATTTGAGGATCGCGACGGCTCTGGAACAAGCCACCTCGATGCCCAAGTCCTCGCAACAGTTGCGCTGGCAAGAGGCGGTCCGAACCGATCAGACGGCCAACATCCTCTGGACCTCGGGAACCTCGGCTCGGCCTAAAGGGGTCATGCTCAGCCACAACAACCTGCTCTCGAACGGACTTGCCAAACTCGATGCGATGCCCCAAACCACATCGGACATCCGACTCAACCTGCTCCCTTTCGCGCATGGCTATGCCCGTACCTGCGAACTGACCGCTTGGCTCCTGAGTCGCAGCGCGATGGCCTGCGTTGCATCCTACCAATCCAACTCAGCAAGTACCGCCCCGACTCGGGCTCTCGGAGAGGTTCTCGGGGAACTAGCTCAAATCGTCCGACCAACGCTGATCAATGCGGTCCCGTCTGCCTTCCAACACTGGCTACAACTTGCCCAGATCCCAAGCCCCCAAGCGGAATCGTCCGGGTCCCTGAAGTCCTTTTTCGGGGGCCATGTCCGTCAGTTTGCAAGTGGAGGGGCACCCATTGCCGAGGCGATCCGAACGCGATTTGCCAACGAATCAATGCCGATCTTCCAAGGCTATGGATTGACCGAGGCCTCCCCTGTGGTCTGTTCGAACCGAGCCGAGCGCATTCGCAACGGAACGGTCATGCCCGAGATCCTCGAGGGCGTTGGGCCTGCGGTCCAAGGAGTCCAACTGCGAATCGACCACGAGGGACGATTGTCGGTGCGAGGCCCAGGGGTCATGCAAGGCTACTGGCGCGACGAACAGGCCACCGAAGCGCGCATCGTCGACGGTTGGCTCGACACTGGCGATATCGTCTCGATGCAGATTGCTCCCCCAGGAAAATCATCTGGAGAATCATCTGGAAAATCATCAGGACAAACATCCGATATCACCAAACCGATTCGCATCGCCGGTCGAGCCGATGATGTGCAAGTACTGAGCAACGGATACAAATTTGCTCCCCTTGAACTCGAGCGAAAAATCGAACAGATCGAATCCATCGCCCAATGCGTCGTCGTCGGCGGGGATCGACGTGCCCCCTTGGCGATCCTGTGCCTTAAACCCGATGCGCACCCCGAAAAATCGGAGTTGCTCCGTCAAATCCATCAAATCCTTGCCCATGAGCCAGAACACTTGCGCACCGTACAAATCGCTCTGAGCCCAGAGGAATGGACCATCCAAAACGGATTTCGGCATTGGAAAGGTGGAGTCAATCGCGTCGAAATTGCCCGCAAGTTCGCTCATTAAAGGCCGATTGCAGTTAGAATAAATCCTCCGACGTTTTGGTTGCAGACCACCCAGGAAATGCTTTTGATGAATCGACGAGTCAACGAGTTGTATCAGGCCGGAATGATGGCCTTGGCCGACGAAAACCTGATCAAAGGCAAGAAGATCCTCGACAAGCTCATGAAGCTCGCGCCCGAATCGCCCATGGCCATCGAGCTTGCCGGCGATTTCGCTCGGACCTCCGGGGATTTCGACGAAGCCCTCGTATGGTTCGAACGGCTAACGGTCCCGAGCGCTTCGGCCGAATGGCGCGCGATCGGCTTTATGAATATCGCCTCGATCCACCAAAACCAACGCGATGTCGATACGGCCGTGAGCTACTACCGCAAAGCCCTCGCCGAATTCGAAAGCCTCGAAGACCACGAAGAGGTCTGGCATGTCAAGCAGGTCATCGGTGAGGTCCTGCTCGAAGGAGGTTTGTTCCTAGATGCCGCATCGGCCCTCGAGGTACTGCTCCATGAAATCCAAACACACAGCAAACGCCAAAAATATCTCGAGATGGCCATCGACACCCGACGCTCTTTGGCCGAAGCCTACCGATTCCTCGGTCGGCTCGAAGATTCCAAAACGCAGTGGCTCAAAGTCGCCCAAGTCTCCCGCAAATACAACGATGGACTCCAATTGGCAACCGCCCTCGACGGCCTCGGTGTCATCTGCCAAATCCAAGGCAAGTTCGAAGAAGCCAAAGAACTCCACAGCGAATCGCTAGAGATCAATCGCAACCTGCGGTACCTAGAAGGCCAAAGCGTCAACTTAGGAAACCTCGCCCGATTGCACATCCAACTCGAGGAGTGGGAACAGGCCGAGAAATACGTGCGCAAGAGCATGAAGATCGAACAGAAGAACGAGAACCTACCCGGAATCGCCTTCGATAAGCTCGTCTTGGCCGAAATCGATATCGGTCGAGAGAAATACGAGTCTGCCGAAACAAAGCTTCTGCAACTCGAGTCGCTCATGGCCCGTGAGGGCAGAACCGACGACTCGCTAGCGATCTCCTCGCAAATAGGCTTCGTCTACCGCATGATGGGTCGCTTGGACGAAGCCACCGAACGGCAGACGAAAGTCCTCGCCTGGGCGCGCCGGATGAACCATGCCGATGCGGTTCCAGCGACCTTGAACGAACTGGCCGAAATCGAATTGGTCCTGGGGAACAAAGACCAAGCTCGCGTCTATTGGCAAGAGGCTCTCGAACTCTACAAACAACTCGGATCCGAGAAAATGATCGAAGCCCTGAGCAAGGGGCTATCCGACCTGGACATCGAGTAGCCTAAGCCCGGCTTAACGCCGAAAGGCTTTGAATGAAAAGCGGAACGGCGCAAGCCCTCCGGTGAAGGGTCAAGCGTCGTGTTCCACGCTCGAACACTCAGTAAACCACTGGATATTTAGACTCACCGGGCAGCCTGCGCCGCTCCGCTATCATTTGCCGACTACTAAGAAATGCAACTTCATCAATGTCCCGATTCAACGCCATTCGGCGTTATGCCACCGGGGCCAAAGGCCAAACGAGTGATGCTCCGCTCGCTCATCTGCTCGCGCGGCAACTGACCCTCGATCCGCCCCTCTCGCATCACGATCGCACGGTCTGCCATCCCAAGTATCTCCTCCATCTCGCTCGAGACGAACAAGATCGCCGTACCCTGCTCGGCCAATCGCTCCATCAAACCGTAGATCTCCTGCTTGGCTCCAATGTCGACCCCTCGCGTCGGCTCATCCAAAAGCAGCACATTGGGACTTCGCATGATCCATTTCCCAAACACGATCTTCTGCTGATTCCCCCCCGACAACAAGGCCACCCGTTGCTCAAGACTCGGTGTCTTGATCCGCAGAGAATCGACCTGCTCGTGAGCGAACCGACGATCGATCCGGCCAGAGATGAAACCATAGGTGCTGACCCGATCGAGCGACGCGAGGGTCAAGTTCTCGCCGACTTGCATCGATGAGACCAACCCCGCATGCCGACGGTCCTCGGGGACCATCGCCAAGCCCGCTGCGATCGATGATCGAACTCTACCGAGCCGCAACTCCTTTCCGTCAACCCGAATCGATCCGCCCTTGACCGGGCGAATCCCCATGATCGCCTCGAGTACCTCGGTCCGCCCTGCTCCGACCAAACCGGCAAGAGCGACGATTTCACCCGAGCGAACTTCCAGGTCGATCGGATGCTCGGTACGACCCGAAACCCGAACCCCTCGAAGCTCCAATCGGACCTCGCCAGGAGGCTTGGGCTCATGCGGGAAATAGCGAGAGAGCTCCCGTCCGACCATCGCTTCGACCATCCGATCATGATCGATCTGACCGGCTCCGAGCGTGCTCGCATTTCGCCCGTCACGCAGAACCTCGACTCGGTCGCAAAGGTCCGCAACCTCAGCGAGTCGATGCGAGATATAAACGATCGATACCCCGTCGGCCTTCAATTGACGGATCAACCGAAAAAGATTCGCCGACTCGTGACCAGAAAGACTGCTCGTCGGCTCATCCATGATGATCAATCGCGCCTGGCTCGAGAGCGATTTAGCAATTTCGACCATCTGACGCTGCGCAATCGACAACTTGCCCAACGAAGCGCTCGATGAAACCTCCAATCCAACGCGAGACAGCAACGCATCGGCCTGCTGACGCATTTGACGCGTCTGGATCACCCCCCAGAAGGTCGGCAAACGGCCAAGAAAAAGGTTCTCGGCGACAGTCAAATTTTCCGCCAAATTCAATTCTTGATGGATCAGCGAAATCCCAGCCTCGATCGCTTGGCTCGGTTTGCTGAATCGGACCTCAGCTCCCCTCCAAAAGAGCGTCCCACCATCGGGCCGCTGCACCCCTGCCAGAATCTTCATCAAGGTGCTTTTGCCAGCCCCATTCTCCCCGATCACCCCGAGAACCTCACCGGGCATGACATGCAAACGAACCTCCCTAAGGGCCTGTACCCCAGGAAACGACTTGCTCAGATTCTCGACCCGTAATAGCGGTTCCATGCGACTTTCCAAACGCATAGACTAACATAAACCGACCGATCGCGTTGAACAATCGTTTAACCCGCAGCCAACGGCGAGGAAGTCGCTATTTTGCACTCTTGTCGTACCCAGTCGTACTCAGTCCGCCGCAGCGGACGGTACTCGTACTCGTACTCGTACTCGAAGCAGTCCAGGATAGCTATCCGGCCCATTGGTCCGCAAGTTACCGCGAACCGTGTCGATCAAAGATCGCCGCAGTTCAAACAGCCATCGAGTACGAGTACCG
>QWPJ01000077.1 GCA_003671195.1 Planctomycetota bacterium | reverse complement strand
GGATGCCGATTGCTGGTAAGGGGCGTCGACATGCGACTCGATTCGGACATGATAAAAGGTCTCGCGATACCGAAAGTGAAGCTCAACATGAGACCAATGATGTGGCAAACAAGGGTGGATGCTCCAGCGGTCGGCGCGCTGATCGATACCGAGCAAGGACTCGGTGATCAAACGATACATCCAAGAGGCCGATCCGGTGTACCAAGTCCATCCTCCGCGGCCCGCGTGGGGTTCCACCCCGTAAACATCGGCAGCAACGACGTAGGGTTCCACGCGATAGCGATCGATCGACTCCTTTCGATCCGCATGAGACAGTGGATTGATCAGAGCGAATAGTTCCCAAGCGCGATCGCAGTCCCCGAGTTTCGCAGCAGCCATCACCGCCCAAATCGCGCTATGGGTGTATTGCCCGCCGTTCTCGCGCACCCCTGGCACATAGCCTTTGATGTAACCCGGATTCAGTGACGAGCGATCGAACGGTGGATCTAGCAGCTTGATCAATCGCGAATTGCGATCTACCAATCGCCGTTCCAAACTATCCATCGCCAGTTGCGATCGCTCCAAATTCGCAGCACCGGACAGAACCGCCCAGCTTTGCGAAATGGCATCGATTTGGCATTCGTCGTTTTGCATCGACCCCAAGGGGGTCGCGTCATCGAAGTAGGCCCGTCGGTACCATTCTCCATCCCAGCCGTGACGTTCTAATTGCACCCGGAGTTGCTCCGATTCGGTCGCCAACTGCTGTGCCAGCGCGGTGTCTCCCCGGAGATCTGCCAGTTCGATGAATTGGCGCATGGCGTCGTACAGAAAGAAACCAAGCCAAACACTTTCCCCTTTGCCATGCTGGCCGATCAAGTTCATACCGTCGTTCCAGTCACCGCATCCGATCAAGGGCAAGCCATGTTCACCAAATCGCAATCCATGTCGGATCGCTCGAACACCGTGTTCGTAGAGCGATGCGCGATCCTCCGAGATGGTAGGTAAGTCATAATTCGACTCTTCATCCTCGCGGAGGGGGCGATCGCTGAGGAATGGGATGACCTCGTCGAGCACACCGGTGTCCCCGGTCTTTTGAACGTAGCGGCAGATCGCGACGGGCAACCATAAATAGTCATCCGAAAAGTGGGTGCGCACACCGCGACCCTTGGGTGGGTGCCACCAATGTTGAACATCTCCCTCGCGAAACTGATGCGCGGCGGCTCGCAACAAATGCTCCCGGAGCAAGTGGGGTTGGGAATAGGTCAGGGCCATTGCATCTTGCAATTGATCTCGGAATCCGTACGCGCCACCCGATTGGTAGAAACCCGACCGAGCCCACATGCGACTGGCCAACGTTTGGTAGATCAACCAACCGTTGGCGAGGAAGTTGACGGCCGGATCGGGGGTTTCGATGCGCAAACTACCCAGGGTGTGGCTCCAATAATCCCAAACCTTGTGGATCGCTTGATCGGCACTTTCCAGGCTACCGAAACGCAGGGCCAGCGACCGGGCTTGGTCCATGTTCTTTCCCGCACCGAGGGTCAACGTAGCGGTGCGTTCCTGTCCAACGGCCAGTTCCAGCGGCATTTGCAGGGCTGCACATGGATCGTATCCTGCGCCTGTTCTGCACGAGAGCCGGATGCGTTTCATGGCTGCGGGTTCTGACAACGATCCATTTCGGCCGATGAATTCCGTTCGGTCACCGGACCAGGAACGGACAGGCTCGCTGCAATGGGCAAATGCAACACGATCTCCAAAGTCCGGGTTGTAGACGTTGCGGGCCATGATCGCCCCGCTGGCAGGATCGATTTCGGTCACGACATGCTGTAGAGTTTTGCTTCTGATTTCCCCAAGGACCCATTCCCAAAAACCGATGACCGAAATCTTTCGCGGTCGGTCCGAGCGGTTGGTGATTTTCAATTTCGAAATTTTGACAGGTGCATCGGTAGCCACATAGACCATCAATTCCGTCGAGATGCCATCCTCGGTCGTCTCAAAGATGGTGTAACCAAAGCCATGCCGAACCGTGTAATGATTCGAGCGTGGAGTCGGGGACGGGCAGGGAGACCAAAAGTGGCCCGTCTCGTCATCGCGTAGGTAGATCGCTTCGCCACCGACATCGGATACAGGATCGTTATGCCATGGAGTCAAACGGTACTCGTGACTGTTTTCAGCCCATGTATAGGCACTACCGGCTTCGGAGACGACGGTACCAAATTCGGGATTGGCGATGACGTTGACCCACGGCGCTGGGGTAGATTGTCCGGGAGCCAGGTGAGTGATGTACTCGCGACCGTCCTGAGAAAAGCCACCCAGTCCGTTGAAGAGTGCCAAGTTGTTGGTCGAAGCTTGCCGAGCGATCGGACTATCGGCGATCCGTCGAGTCGGGAGCAGTGGGGGGCTGGTCGATTCCAAGCGACTGCGTCGCTCGGTTTGTTCGGCCATGGTTCCGTTTTCACCGTAAAGCACGATTCGTGCGACCGACTGCAGCAGCACGCGGTCTTCGTTGGACATCTGTTCACCGCGTCGAATGAACACGCCGCCCGGGCGATCGATGCCGACCGTTTCGTTGCTCGATACAACCAAATTGGAAATCATTTCCTGAAGATTTTGACGATAGACCGAATCGTCTTCGTTCCAGATTACCAGATCGGAGACGAGTCCTTTGAGGCGCCAATAGGCATGAGCTTGGATCGCTTGGCGAATCAAATCGAGCTGATCGGCGTTTCGGATGCGGACCAGCAGGATGGGTAGGTCCCCGGAAATACCGTACCCCCACAACCCAGATTGCCCCTTCTGGTTGCTCAGGAGTATGCTGGGGTTGGCCCGTCTGAGGGAGGAGGCCACGAGCATTGACGATGCGAGCCTCCCGTAGGTTTGCGCTTCGCCTTCGGTGATACCGAGTTGCTGCAGCAAGATATGGCTATGGGTCCAGGCCATGTCAAATACGCGGTCGGCCAAGTTGGAATCGTGATAACGTTCGGTCAGGACTTCGATGTTGGCTCGCGAATCGGCGATCCCCGTAACGATATCGATTGTGATCGATTCATTGGGTTGCAAGGAGACGGTTTGCCGAATAGCGACCACGGGATCGAGAACCGATCCGGCCGTGTCGGAAAGCCCGGCCAACGAATCGAAAGCCTGCGGCGATGCAAGGGTTCGACGCCTGCCGATGAACCGCATGCGGTCGGTTTCGTAAGTTGCACCACCGATCGTCGGCCCTCGCACCTGCATCATGTGAGTCATCCAAGGTGGCTGCTCATCGGTCGATCGAGGGCGGCGGGTGCAGAAAATGGCATTGCGATCGCGATACAATTCGGTTTGCACAAACAGATTGCTGAAGGCAGGGTGCGATTCATCTTGAGCTAGGGTAGCAAGAACCACCTCCGAATAGCTGGTGATCTCGATCGATCGCCGACTGCCGGACCGATTGGTCAGTATCACACGTCGCAGTTCCACATCGTCTTCCGGAGAGATACTGATCTGCGTGTAGGTTTCGATCTCCGCATCCATCCTTCGAAATTCAGCTCGGGATTGAGTGAAGATGGCTTCGTACTTGGTCGGAGTTGCTCGGGTTGGCTGGTAGGTATTGGACCACAGTTTGTTCCGTTGGATATCTCGGATATAGCAAAAGCTTCCCAACGCATCGCGGGTAGCATCTTCCCGCCATCGCGTGACGGATAGGTTTCCCCATCGGCTGGTACCGCCCCCTGCGCTGCTGATGGCAACGTGATAGCGGCCGTTGGATAACCAATGGGATTCGACCGTCGGACTGCTCGGGTCGGTGATGACTCGCATGGCTGCGGTAGCTTGAGTTGTTACCGGCCTGAGGGCTGCGACCTCACTGGCATGGGGATAAACCGGTGCGGTGGTTTTAGGGATGCGCTCTTGGAGGAGCATTTCCCCTGCGAGCAATGTCGGGCTGGCTTGAAAACGCCGTTGCATCGGCTGGTCGATCAGCAGGTGGGCTAGGGATAGCAGGTTCATCCCTTCATGGTGGGCCATGAATTGACGCACCGTGACTCGGTCGCTTCCTGGTGGCATGCGGTGGGGTGTATAGTCGACCGCCTCGAACATGCCATAGGGACCTAGTTGCCCATCGCCAGCTAGACGCTGGAGATTCGCACAGGCAGCTTCGGGGGCGACCATCAGTGCCAGGGCACTGGCATAGGGAGCAATCACCAGATCATCCGCTAAACCTCGCTTCAATCCCAATCCAGGGACGCCAAAGGCGCGGTACTGGTAGGTACGAAACTGATCGATCGCGTTGTAACCCGACTCCGAAATACCCCAAGGTACACCTCGATGCCGGCCATACTCGATCTGCCGACTGACGGCGGCATGGTAGGTCCTGTCGAGCAGCGTATTGGGAAAGTTCGGCATGATCAGCAGCGGCATCAAGTACTCGAACATCGAGCCGCTCCAACTGAGCAATGTCGGGAGTCGTCCACTGCTGGTCAGCAGTCTGCCCAGGGCGAACCAGTGCTCCTGGTCGATCTGGCCCTGAGTGACGGCGATAAAACTCGCCAACCGAGCTTCGGATGCGAGCAAATCATAGCAGCTACCATCCATGCGCCGATCGCTGACGTTGTAGCCGGTAAAAAACAACTCTCGCGGTGGACTGTAGAGAAGTGTGAAGTCCATCGTTGCCAACTCTTGCGATTGGTTTGCAAGTTGTTCAAGACGACGGATCTGGTCGCATGCATATTCGGATGCATTTCGAACGGAGTCTGCGATCGCGTCGATCCACGCGACAATCTCGGGATGCCAATCCTCGCGCCGAGCCGTCTGGAGGATCGTTCCGATCTCCGGCAATTGCGTCACCTGAAGTTTCGCGATCGAAGCCAAGGTCGACGAGTGATTCAGAGAGTCCTGTATCGAGCGGATACGCGCGATGGCATCGGCGGGTGAACGGTCGGAAACCAGTTGCATGGAGCTCTCGATGATCGTCGGCTCATTGCATCGCAACCAGGGAGCCAGATGCAGCAATTCAGACTGATGGTCGACGCATGCTCTATGGAAGGCCTCTATCCACCATGACGTTGCTCGGCTCGATTCACCATCCAAGCAACCAGACCAAGTGATCAGACGTCTCAGCAGTTCATCGGATTCGCGAAGCCCGGACGGTTCGTTTCGCAACCGTGTTATCCAATCTTGCAGTTCGATTCGAACGGAATTCAGCCCATCTTCGATCGGCAGAGAACTGCTGACCTCCAGGAGCACATCCAAGGTATCTCGCAGCCCACGCGCCCAGCGCGGCGAGAGGATCGGGCCCTCGATCAATTCACGGCATCCACTCGATAGTACCAATAAACAACCTGCGAGATTGCCGCTGTCGACGGTGGAAACATACCGTGGTAGCAAAGGAGCGAGCGTTCGAGTGTGATACCAATTCAACCAGTGGCCGTTGTACCGCTCCATCTTTGCCATCGTGGTTAGCGTCCTGGACGTTTTCTCTGCGAAAACAGCGGAAGAACAATAACCGAAATCGTAAGCAGCAAGATTCGATAGCAGCGACATGCCAATGTTGGTCGGGCTGGTGCGGGAGGCTACCAAGGGATCTGTTTGCAGGTGGATATTATCGGGAGGCAACCAGTTTTCTTCTTCGTTGACAAACTCTTCGAAGTACCTCCAGGTTCGCCTCGCCAATCGGCCCATGAAATCGATTTGGTCGATCGTCCATCGAATCGCTTTGGGCTTCAGCGGCATGCTGATCCACCACGCGATGGCAGGAGATGCAATCCATAACCCAATCCATGGTAAAAAGGCATCCATGCGACTTCGGTGCAATGCCAACGCCAGAACCGCAACGACGATCGCTAGGGCGGGTGCAATGAGCATGTGCCGATAGTTCGCGACCAGACTGCGAGGGGTCTTGATCTGCGAGTCGCCGGCTGTTTGCCACTCCAATAAATTTCGCCGAGTGATGAGCATACGAACGGTTGTGCGGAAGATCGCATCGATGCTCACGGCAGCCTCGTAAGGAACGAAGGCCAGGGTCAAAAGCCCGTGCAGCAGCGGATTCCATAGGGATCCCAACGAGCGCTGGAGATGCAATCGGATTGGCAAGTCGGTGGGCTTTGCAAAAAGCTGAGCGACCAAGCTCAGGAAAACCGAGGTATAGACCGCAAGCAAGATCAAGACCATCGCGCCTAGGCTTGAACGGCTTGAAGTCATCCACGCGCCGATCAAAAGGGCGAGCATGGCGATAGGCACGAGGCTTCGGCGCATGTTGTCGAGTAACTTCCATGCCGACAGCCATGAGATAGGGTTCGGGATGCGCCGCTGCGCGTGGTTTAGAATCGAAGGTCGAAGCCAACCTGCGATCTGCCAATCCCCTCGTATCCAACGATGCCGCCTGGCCATGTCGGAGGCATAGCGCGATGGATACTCCTCATAGAGCGTGACGTCGCTGATCAACGCCGAGCGTCCATAAGCGCCCTCGATCAAATCGTGACTGAGAATGGTGTTCTCAGGAAAATCCATGCACCATCGTTCAAACGCATCGACCTCGTAGATCCCTTTTCCAATGAATGAACCTTCGCCAAAAAGGTCTTGGTAGACATCGGAAACGACGCGGGTGTAAGGATCCACGCCGACATCCACCGCATTCCATTTCGCGAATAGAGACCGTTGTGAGCCGGGTAAACTGACGTCCACCCGAGGTTGCAGGATGGTGTATCCGTCGCGGACACGGCCACTTTTCGGACAGACTGTAGCTCGATTCAGTGGGTGGGCGAGTGTTCCGATCATCTGCCGAGCCGCATCGCGTGGCAGTTGCGTATCGGTATCCAAGGTGATGACGTAGCGAATCTTCGACAAAATGCTCGACTTGCCCACCACAACCAGAAAGCGATCCGTTGCGCCTCGAAGAGTGGCATTGAGGTCTGCCAACTTACCCCGTTTTCTCTCGTACCCCATCCAGCAATTTTCGCCAGGGTTCCAGCGTCGATCGCGATGGAACAGATAGAAGATATCATCCCGTAGATGAGCGTACTTGGCATTCAATCGATGAATGCCCTCCTGCACCAGATCCAATCGTTCGCGATCGCTCGGAGAAACGTGCGAAGTCGAATCGACCCAATCGGTCACCAGTGCGAAATGAAGGCTAGGTTCATCGTTATTCAGAAAACGCAACTCGAGGCCAGTGAGCAACCCTTCGATCCCCGCAGCGCTCGAAAGCATCGTCGGAACCACGACCATGGTTCGATGATCGGACGGAATTCCTGATCGATAGTCCATTCTCGCCAGAGATTGAGGTACGAAACATTGGATCGCAAGCCAATTCGCAATCACAACCCCCAGATGCGATGCGACCAAAAATGCGGGTAGCCAAAGCAACCATCCGAGCGGATTGTCAAACGCAGCCAATCGATCGAAGAGAACTGCGCCAAAACATGTGATCGTCAAAATGACCGACAGTTGGATCACCAGCGGGTAGCGACGACGGAGTCGATCGAGCAGAACCCAAATGGTAGTACGCATCCGTGCCGCACGCTCCAATTCGGGTCTCCCTCGGTCAATCAGAAAGTAACCGACATGCGTTTGTCGATCATGGTCCGGGATACCTTGGTTTGCTGCGGCCAAGCGAACGACAATTTGGCTAACTTCCAACTCGCTGGCATCACTCCGTCGGGCAATTCCCTCGATGGCATGGCGGTAGCGATTGCGGGAGGCAAAGTCCATTTGACTATAAATGCCAGCAGGGTCGCAGGCCAGGGCCTTTTCAACCACGCTTTGATCGCCGACAAAGGCGCGCCAGTCGAAGGCATTCAGGAAGCGAAGGCTTGAAAAACTGTTGCCGACGCTTAATTGATCGGCGGCTTGAAGCTGTCCTTCGGCGCGGACGAGTTGCTCGGACGACAAACCTTGGTCGTTCAATCGATTTTCAAGCCAGTTGCTCGCTAAGGAGTAAGACGAGCCCTGGGTTTGAAGATACCGCATCAACTCCGATACAAAGGGCCCCGTTAGATCGATATTGGAGCGTGCCAATTCGGCCAGCTCGATGACCAGATCGGTCGGTTGACGATCAACGACTTCCACCATGCGATGGCTCCATTGGATGGCCATGTCCCGTTCGCAGCGGGCTTTCCCAATCCGCACGCACACACGTCGCAAGTTCTCAATCAGTGCCATCCGCAGCATGAGAGGCAACGCCCAGAGTTCACCGATTTTCAGAGGACGAACCGATTGGTAGGCCGTAATAAAGCCATCGAGGCTATTTGCATCGATACGGCCATCGACGTGAGCGATCAGCTCCAATGCAATGCCATAAACCCGTGGTCGCAGGAGGTTGTTGCCATTCTTTATTCGGGGCAATTCGCGGCAGAACGACGGGGGAAACAATCGCTCGATGGCATGGATCTGCTCCTCAACAAGGTAGAAATTATCCAGTAGCCATTCCGCAGCGGGCTCAATTGCAGCACCTTTGGCGGTCGCCGCAACGATCAAGTCATAGGTTTCGGTAATCAGCCGCTTGTTCTCTGCAAGCCGCTTTAAAAGATCGTCGGGCTCTCGCCTCGCGACGGCCTCGTGCAAGGCAGCAATCCTTTTGGCGTGCCGCTCTAGCTGTTCGACACTGTAAAGCTCCGCGCGGAGCGGTGGCTCGACCACCGCAGGTTCTGCACCGCATTTTCGGCCCGTTATTCGACGAACCGCGCTGTACCAAGCTCGAGTTAAATAACCCCAAAACTCATGCACAGGTCCTCCTCAATGCTCAGAGAGCCACATACCTTCAACGGGCCGAACCCGTTCATGGTAGCCTCCCTTTGGATTCCTTGTTAGCCGTAATCCTTAATTTAAATCCAACGCATGAGCTTAAAGGGCATATAGCTTATTATCCAGCAACCTAAAGCTTATCATCCAGCAACCTAAATCCTCAATGAGCTTGCACCACCTGCGAGCGCACTGGCAGGTCGCGACACTCTATCGAAATCGGAGGCCTTTCTGATGCGTTGCATGATGAGCTGCAATGCATTTACAGTTCCGACAGCGTCCCAACTCCCTGAAAGCGGCGATTTTGGCTAAAATGCTTGCATTCCTCGCAGCGCGAATGCCCACGCGGAAACGCTGAAGAGCTCAAACCATCCACTTGCCGCTTCGGCTACCATAGGATCTGACCCCTACGAGGGGACTTTGGACCAATCCCTGTTTTTGAAGACCCGTTTTTGAAGTTTCATCGATGCCAGCAGTTGCGATAGAGTGCGAGGGTTTGCGGGTTATTTTTTCTCAACGGGGGGCCAAGCAGACGATCCTCGATGGTCTGGATCTCGATGTCCCTCTCGGGCAGATCACCACCCTGCTGGGTCCTAGCGGTTGTGGAAAAAGCACTCTGCTGCGAGTCATCGCAGGGTTGACCGAACCGACCAGCGGCACCGTCCGAATCGAAGGCCAAAGCGTGCGAGCTTCCCAACATAAACTTGCGTTTGTCTTCCAGGAATCGGCGTTGCTCCCGTGGCGAAGTGTCTGGCAAAACGTCCGTTTGCCTTGGGAGTTGCGACAAGGACTCTCTGGCCAGGAGCTCGAATCTCGGATCCAAAACGTCCTGGAATTGGTGGGGTTCAAAGGGACCGACTGGCACAAAAAACCCCACCAACTTTCCGGCGGGATGAAGATGCGCGCATCGATCGCCCGGGCGTTGATCACCCAACCGGACATCCTGCTTTTGGATGAACCTTTTGCCGCCCTGGACGATATGCTCCGATCCAAACTCAACGATCTGCTCTTGCGAATCGTCGAGCAGACCAAAACGACCATGCTGTTTGTTACCCACAATATCTCCGAAGCGATCTACCTGAGCCATTCGATCGCGGTGTTCAGGCAAGGGACCATCGGCGAGCAGATCGCAGTCGATTTGCCTTTCCCGAGAAATCCCCAGGTTCGAAGTTCGCCCGAGTTTGCTGCTTATTATGGCCGTCTGAGCGAGTCGTTGATCAGGAACTCTACGGTATGAACAGCAAGTCTCCGCTTTGGATACGCATCGCAGCCCCTATCGGCGTACTGGTCGCAGTGGCCATCGCTTGGCACTTGGCCGTCGACTGGTTCAAGCTTCCGCCGATCCTTTTGCCCAAACCAGCCCGGGTGCTTCAAGCCATCTGGACCGAGCGGGTCCGGCTCGTCCAGGGCTCTTGGGTTACCCTCCAGGCCGCCATGCTAGGTCTCGGAGCCAGCGCCCTGATCGGTTCGCTCGTGGCGATTCTCTTCAGCCAATCGGCTTGGATCCGAACCGCACTGTACCCTTATGTCATCTTCCTACAGACCGTTCCGATCGTGGCCATTGCGCCGTTGCTGATCGTCTGGAGCGGCGCGGAGTTCCGGACCGTGGTGCTCGTTTCGTGCATCATCAGCATCTTTCCGATCATTTCGAACGTCACGAGCGGATTGCTTTCGATCGATTCGAATCACCTGGATCTGTTCCGCCTCCAAGGGGCATCACGTTGGCAGACGCTTTTGAAATTGCGGATCCCATCGGCCATGCGAGCCCTGGTCCAAGGCTTGAGAATCAGTTGCGGCTTGGCGGTCATCGGGGCGATTGTCGGAGAGCTTTTCGTAGGAAATTCCGGGACCAGCGATGGACTCGGATCCCTGATGAACGCCATGCAGGCAAACCTTCGAACCGCCGAACTCATCGGAGCGATCTTGGCATGCACGCTCCTAGGTATCCTGCTTTTTCTAGGTGTCGAACTCCTCAACCGATGGGCCTTGCGACGCTGGACGATCGACACGGGCTTTGAATCGGCCGCCTGAGCCACTCCAAGGCGTCTCCCACACTCTAGAGCCATATTCGGTTATACTGCCGACTGAGTCGTACCCAAGTTTCCCTGCCTGAGAGTCTGTGGATCAAACTGAAGATCCCTTACTAGAAAACCGCAATGACATGACACTAGCCTGGGACCGGCTGATTCCTATCCTTCGTTCGCACCAGCGTTTTATCCTCACGAGCCACATCCGACCCGATTGCGATGCGATCGGCAGCGAAATCGGAATGGCCGGTGTGCTCGCTGGTTTGGGCAAGCAAGTCACTATCGTCAACGGGCATCCTACCCCGCCGACCCTCTCGTTCTTGGACCCACGGCAGAACATCCGCGTATTGGGTGAGAGTATCGATCTCGAGGAGGTCACCGGCGATTGTTTGATCGTCCTGGACACAAGCGCCTGGGCGCAACTCGGCCCCATGGCCGAAGCCCTTCGTCGTTTCCCTGGCCGTAAAATCGTCATCGACCACCATGTCGGCGAGGATGACCTCGGGACCGAGTTTTTCAAGGACACCAGCGCCGAGGCGACCGGCCATCTGGTGACCCTCTGCGCCAAGCATGCCCAAGTCCCCATCACCAAATCGATGGCCAATGCGCTCTATGCGGCGATCGCCACGGATACCGGTTGGTTCCGTTTCAACTCGACGACCAGCGAGACCTACCGAGTGATCGCCGAGCTGGTCGATCAGGGAGCATCCCCATCGACGATCTACGGCGATCTGTACGAACGCGACACGATCGGAAGAGTCCGACTGCGCGGTCGAATTCTTGCCCGCGCGACCGACGAGTGCAACGGTCAACTGGTCCACACGTATGTTCGCAAGGAAGACTTTGCCGAATCCGGGGCACTTGCCAGCGACACCGAAGATGCGATCAACTTGACCCTGGCCGTCGAGGGGACCAAGGTCGCAGTGATCTTCATCGAACAGCTCAAGGGTGGCTTCAAAATCAGCTTCCGCTCCCGCTGCCATGTCGATTGCAACGAGTTGGCAAGGCAGTTCGGTGGGGGAGGGCACCGGGCCGCAGCAGGTGCGTTTCTCGACGGCGAATTTGGCGAAGTCCAATCCAGGGTCCTGCAGGCCGTCCGCAGCGCGATCGCTCGTCCTGCGCAGGCCCCTAGTGGTCCGAAATAGCCCCCGAATAGGATCTCGGGGATATGTCGCGGGGTAATCGCGGGGTAATCGCGGGGGCTGCTTTTGGGTCTCCACTCGGAGATCTAACCGGAATCCTAGGATAAATCCGGTCGGACGTGCGCGTTAAATCTTGCCCAGTCGCCTTGAATTGCCCAGCTTTTGGTTTATTCTCAAGGAACGAATCGGCGCGTTATGCGTCGAAAGCTTGCGCTGCGTTGAGGTTGCGCAAGTCCTAGTTCAAGCACAACGCAGATGCACCCCTTGAGTACACGTACAGGAGCGATCGAAAGATGATCAAACGGATGTTGTTGACGGCCCTTGCCGTCGTGACCGCAGGATGGGTCGGAGCCGATGCTTTGGCCGGCCATGGTTCGAGTGGTGGATACGGTTCGAGCGGTGGATACGGCTCGAGTGGACACTATGGATCTTCGGGTGGATCTTCAGGTGGATCATCGGGCGGCTATGTCGGACCGTTGCGTCGCCTGCACGATCACGTTCATGCGCATCTTGCGGCCAAGCATGCCCGGCACGCAGCGAGACGGAATTCCAGCCACGGCAGCTCGGGCGGTTACGGATCCTCCGGATCGTACCGCGTCAGCAGCTATGGATCCTCGGGCGGAGGATCCTCAGGGGGCAGCTACTACGGTAGCGGTTCCTCAGGCGGTGGTTCCTCCGGCAGCAGCTACTACCGCAGCGGCTATACCAGCCATTACGGTAGCGGTTCCTCAGGCGGCTCTTCAGGCGGTGGTTCGTCCGGTGGCGGCTACTCAGGAGGTTCCTCCGGCAGCAGCTACGGCGGCTCGAGCTACTACGTTCCGTCCTATGAGTACGGGGCAACCGAAGGTGGCTACACCGTTCCGATGAACTCGACGAACGATGGCTACATCGGCGGCCAAACGTTCTCGGCCAGCCGAGCTTGGTCGACCAAGCCGTCGGTCTCGGGCACCGAAGTGCAGCTTACAGTTGACGTACCGATGAATGCGAAAGTCTTCGTCAACGGAAATCCGACCAAGGCGACTGGAACCTCGCGTCAATTCGTCAGCAAGGATCTCAATCCGAGCGAAGCGTATCGATTTGAAGTCCAAGCTGTCTATGAAGTCGACGGCAAGGAAGTCAGCCAGACCAAGACCGTCATCGCCAAGTCCGGCAGCGCCGAATCCTTGGTTTTCGACCCTTCGTCCAGCGATGACCCTGTCGAGACGACTCTGACGCTCAACGTTCCTGAAGGGGCCTCTGTGGTCCTGGCCAACAACTCGACCAAGAGCGACGGGAACCTACGCGTTTACCGCACCAAGCAGCTCAAGGTCGGCGAAGCTTGGGATGACTACAAAATCCAAGTCACCCTCAACGGGGTTACCAAGGAAAAGACCATCCGATTGATCGGCGGGGACAAGCTCGAGATGAGCTTCAATTTCGCGGATATCCAGGCCAACAAGTTGGCTTCGATCGATTAGTTTTCGCAAGCCGGTTTTCATCCACCGGAACCCTGCTAGGTTTTTACACCCAGCAGGGTTTTTTTACGCCCGTTTGTACCAAGTTCCGTTCAAGTCGTATCGGAAATCCGATACACTAATAGAGGTCTTGGTTTGTTCGGATTGCATATGGGAGGTTTCTAACGTGGACATGCGCCAAACCCGCTTTGGAAAAACGTTCTGGATCGGACTATGTTCGGGTGTTGCCCTTTGTGCAATGCTTGCAAGTTCCTACTTCGTCGGTCGATGGTCGGCCAACTCGGCGGCTCTCTTGGAGCTTGAAAGCTCCAAGAGCATTCCAGGCAACCGTCTTCATCCCGACCTACCCGTCGAATGGCTCAAAGCCACCGCAACGCATGGCGCTGCGAACATCGCTGTTTGCACCGCAGCCGCCGGGGAAGAGGCCGAAGGCTTCTTCGCACTGGATTTCCTCACAGGGGACCTTAAAGGCTGGGTTTACTACCCACGTATGCAAGCCTTCGGTGGATTGTTCGCTACGAATGTCATTCAGTATCTAGGCACCGCAGGTGGCAAGAATCCGGAATACCTGCTTGTAAGCGGCGGTTCTGCATCGGGTCCATCCGGGGGCCAGGTTCGAGCCGCGCAATCGTTGATCTATGTCGTCGACGTCAAGCTCGGGACCTTCGTCGCTTTCGCGATTCCATGGAACCGCGCGATGGAAAACTCCGGCGTCGCCCAAATGAATACCCTACTTCCTGTCGGTGGCGATGCGATCCGTCCGATGACCAACGCCGGACAGCGTAAAGCTCCCGCATTGGATCCGAACCAAAAGGCCAACCAAGCCAACCCCAACGCCGCCAATCCGCCGAACGCAAACCCGAACGCGAATCCGAATCAGGCCAACCCGAACGCGAATCCGAACGCGAATCCCAATCAGGTACCCAACAACCAGAATCGCAAACAACCTTAAACCGCTAGCAACTTAGATTTTTCAAGCCGATGCCAATTAGTGAATGGGTCAGTCGACGTGTATTCCAGTTCGTCCATGGGAACAATCTCGTATACAACACCTGCTGGGAGGACCCTAGGCTTGATCGCCAAACGCTCAACCTGACCTCCCAAGACCGGTTGTTGGTCATCACCTCGGCCGGCTGCAACGCCTTGGACTACCTGCTAGCCGGTGCGGGCCATGTCTACGCCGTCGACATGAACCCTCGTCAAAACGCGCTGCTGGAGCTTAAGGCATCCGCGATCCGCAATCTGAGCTACGAGCAGTTCTTCGACATGTTCGGACGCGGGCATCTCCCGATGGCCGAATCCCTCTACGCAGCGAAACTTCGCGAAAACCTATCGGCGCAGTCCCGCAAGTACTGGGACCGGTGGATCAAGTTCTTCGATCACCCCAAGAAGTCCTTTTATTTCCGAGGGACCTCCGGGACCTTTGCCCACATGGTCGGCAATTACATCAACAAGGTCGCCCGATGCCGAGGCGAAATCAACGAACTCATCGACGCTTCCTCGCTCGATACGCAACGCGAGCTCTATGCGGATCTCAAAGAAAAGGTCTGGTCAAAGACCCTGCAGTTTGCGATGAACCGCGACACAACACTGAGCCTTTTGGGGGTTCCCAAAGCCCAACGCAAACAGATCGATGATCAGTACCCTGGCGGGATCGTCAAGTTCGTCGAAGACTCGATCGATACGGTCTTTTCCAAACTGCCCATCCAAGACAACTACTTCTGGCGAGTCTACATCACCGGATCCTACACCCCGGCGTGTTGCCCGGAATATCTCAAGCCGGAGAACTTCCAAAAACTTCGCGACGGCTTGCTCGATCAACTCACGGTTCGCACCGATTCGGTCGAAGGGTTCCTGCGAAAACACCAAGGCACAATCTCCCGATTCGTCCTCTTGGATCATATGGATTGGCTCAGCGATCACTACTTCCCGCTCCTGGAATCCGAGTGGCAAGCGATCCTCGATCGAGCCGCTCCGAACACCCGAATCCTATGGCGATCGGGCGGTCTGCGCACCGATTTCCTCAACGATGTGACCGTCACGCGAAACGGCAAATCCTATCTGCTCCCCGAGCTCTTGACCTACCATACCGATCTGGCTTCCCAACTCCATCAGCTCGATCGAGTCCACACCTACGGAAGCTTTTACATCGCCGATCTGGCCAACGCCTGATCGCTTTCCAAGGAGTCTTCTACGATGCAGTTGCCTAAGGGTTTTCGTTTTGCTGGCGTCAGCGCCGGGATCAAGAGTCGGGCCGGAGCCAAAGACGTCGCTATGATCGTCTCAGACCTGCCTTGCACCGCCGCCGGGGTCTATACGACCAATCAGATCGTCGCTGCCCCTGTCGTGCTCTCGCGGTCCCGTACCCCGTCCTCCTCACTCCGTGGCATCGTGATCAACAGCGGAAACGCGAACGCTTGCACCGGACTCCAAGGGGACCTCGATGCGGCCGAAATGACTCGCCTAGCCGCCGCCTGTGTCCCGAACTCCAACGGCTTGAAAGCGGATGATTTCCTCGTCATGAGCACTGGCATCATCGGTCGCAAACTGCCGATGAACAAAATCAAGTCCGGGATCGAACTGGCCGCCAAAAGCCTCGGGCCAAGCGATGGTCACTTCCTAGACGCCTGCGATGGGATCATGACCACCGACGCCTTTCGGAAAACCGCCCACCGAAACGTCGCCACCTCGCACGGCTCGCATGCGATCGTCGGCATGTGCAAAGGGGCCGGGATGATCGGTCCAAAAATGGCCACCATGCTCGCGATCGTCGTGACCGATGCACCCATCGAAGCGACCCGAGCACAACGGCTCTTGCAAGCGGCCGCGAACCGATCGTTCAACTGCATCAGTGTCGAAGGCCACATGAGCACCAACGACTCTCTGGTCTTGCTAGCCCAAGCTCCCTCGGCCAAACATCCCTCGCTCAACGATGCGGATCTTGCGACGTTCGAAGCGGAACTGACTCAACTGTGCATCGATCTAGCGAAAATGATCCCCGACGACGGCGAAGGTGCAACGCACCTGATCGAAATCTGCGTCCACGGGGCCAACACCCAAGCCGATGCCGATGCGATCGCTCGCAACATCGCGCTGAGCAACTTGGTCAAAACCGCGATCACCGGCGGGGATCCGAACTGGGGACGCATCGTCTCGGCAGCAGGCTTCGCCGGGGTCCCGATCCATCCCAAGCGAACCGCTCTGAAAATCAACTCCATCCCGTTGTTCGACGCCGGGGAACCTTTGGAGTTTGATGCCAAAGTAGTCAGCGAATCGATTCGATCGAGCAAACTCACTTCGATCGACCTGCAAGTCGGCCTAGGACCCGGCTCGGCTACCCACTGGACGACCGACCTGAACACCGAGTACGTCCGCTTCAACTCAGAGTACTCGACGTGAACGCCAAGGTGCGAAGAGAAGAGAAGAGAAGAAAAAAACGCAAAGGCGCAAGGACGCAAGGACGCAAAGAAGAAGGAAAAGAAAGTAGTAGGTACTAGGAAGTGGTAGTGGTTGGCATTAGGAAGGAGTAGTAGGTAGTAGTCAGTAGGAAGAAGTAGGAAGTGTGGCATGCCCCCCCCTCTTTTCTACCTCTTCCTCTGTCTCTCTCTCTCTGTGTTCTCTGTGCCTCTGTGTTTCACTCTCTTCGGCTGTTTCACTCTCTTCGGCTGTTTCACCCTCTTCGGGCTTTAGGTCCCGATTTGAGACTTCAGGACGATCATCTCCTGATCTCGCTGGACTTGGACCTCGAGATCGTCTCCGGGTTTGTATGCCTGAAGAGCTTGGTCCATCTCCTCTCGGTTCGAGATTTCGCTATCACCGATTTTGAGGATACGGTCATTGGGTTCGACGCCGGCTTTCTTGGCCCATCCGCCTGGCATGACCCGCTCGACGACCACACCTTGCTCCCCTTGTTTGATCCGCACGCCTAGGCGAACTTTGTTCGACCCGCTTCTGAGGAACGTCGGTCGCACTGGGTTATGCGCGATATGGTCGGTCAGGAAGACAACCATGTCGGAGATCTTCGAGATTCCCTCGACATTGATCTTCTCGAAGTCATCGCTGGGTCGGTGGTAATCGGGATGGAAGCCTGAGAAGAAGTGGTAGACTGGAATCCCTTTCAAGAAGAAGGATTGGTGATCGCTCGGACCGACCCCTTCGGGTTGGCGCTTGATATCAAAACCTTGCTTCTCGTTCGAACGGGTCAGCAGATCATCGAATTCTTTGGCCGTGCCTGTGCCGTAGACTGTCAGGATGTTCTCGGAGATTCGTCCCACCATATCGAGGTTGAGCATCGCGACGGTTTGTGCAAGATCGAATCGGGGGTGATTGACGTAGTACTCGCTGCCGATGAGGCCGAGTTCCTCGGCGCTGAAGGTCATAAAGAGGATACTACGCCGAGGTTTGTCGGCGGGGGCTTCTTTGGACATTTCGACAATGCGACGCGCGGTCTCCAGGAGTCCGACGGTTCCCGATGCGTTGTCGTCGGCTCCGTTGTGGATCGCGAAAGTTCCCGGGGCTAGGGAGCCTGCGCCCCCCATCCCGACGTGGTCAAAGTGGGCTCCGACGACAACGTATTCTTGGGCCAAATCCCCTTGGCCAGGCAAGAGGCCCAAGACGTTCATCGAGGGGATTTTTCGTCGGGTCACATCCGACTGTCCGCTTGCGGACCAACCGGTCATTTCAAACGACTGCGGTTGGAGTTTCTCATCGATGGCCGCTTCGAGTTCGGACAGGGACTTGCCGGCCTCTTTGAGCCAAGCTTCAGCCATCGATCGACTGACAAAGAAGGTAGGGATCTTATCGCCCTCGGGGTTATTGCCCGCTCCCGAGACCGGCAAGAGCACACCGGGGTTATCCTTTTCGGAGGCTGCATCGTTGATCAGGATCAAGGCAGCGGCTCCATGCTTGGCCGCATTGGATTCCTTGCTGGTGAAAAAAGCATATTGGCTAGGTTGGGTACCGGAGAAGGGACCGGTGTCCGTTGCGGGCTTGGGCTGCTTGCGAATCACCAGGACCGCTTTGCCTTGGACATCGAGTCCCTCGTAGTCGTCGTATTTGAAATTCTCTTCGTTGGCGCTGATCCCGTAACCGGCAAAGACCAGCGGGGCGTCGAACTTTCCGTTCGTTCCGATGGCTTGTGGTTGGAAGTCGTCGGACAGAGCAAGCGGCAGTTTGGTGCCGTCGGGTTTGGTCAGAGCCAGTTGGTTCGTTTCGGGCGAGGCTCCAGGTTCGCCGGTGACCTCGAAGTACTGAAAGGGTTTTCCGTCGAACAGATCGGTTTGGAGCCCTAGTTCTCCGAAACGCTTGGCGATGAAATCGGCAGCGAGTTTCAGGCCTGGGGTCTCGGCGGCTCGGCCTTTGAGATCGTCGGAGGCCAGATAGGAAATATCGGCGTAGATCCGTTCCTCGGCAGGTGTTTTAAGTACCGGCCCTTTGGTCACGGGGTTTTCATCCGCCGAGCTTTGCCCCCAGAGGAATCCTCCTAGCGTCATGGAAAGAAGTGCGAGGGGCGCAAATGATTTTGACCTATTCGACGTATTCGACATGTTCGTAGGTTGGTTTTTAAGAAGGTGCAAAAAAGACCGAGCGAGTTGCCAGTTTAGTGGATTTTGAGGGATTCGTCACACAGATATTGGCGGTTTCTTAGCTCTCGAAAGCCGGTGCAGGGTGAAAAACTGAACCAATTTCGTTCATTTTCTCCTGTCCTGCGTATAATCGGTGCAAGACAAAGGAGTGCGACATGCAGGAGTCATTCACGATCCCTTCGGATTTCATCGACACGGAGCTCTTTGAAATCCCGAAAGGCTTGCAGGAGGACGAATTCTCCAAGCGAGTCATTCAGTTTTTTCGCGACCAGTTTCGCCAGATGGGGGCCAAGGCCCAGGTGGCTTATGACCCCCAGGATCGGGGGTTTGTAGTCGATTGGAACCGGCCTGAGGATCTCATGGGGATCATCATCAAGGCAGGGGATCTGTGCAACGATGGCAAGCCTCGGAAGGGCGCCTGCCGACTCTGGACCTTGTTGCTTGTCCCGGACATGACCGAAGACGAATCGGTGCACGCAGCGTTTGTCTTGGGCGGCGCTCTGAACATGCTCCGTTACTTTGGAGGAGCCATCACCATTCTCGAACGCGTGATCCATAAGAAACCTGACCATCATGAGGCGATGGTCGCGTTGGGTTCGGCGGAGTTGATGAGGGGCAACCGGCAGATCGGCGAAGCTTGGCTGCGCAAGGCGTTGTCGTTATCGCCCGATCACTCGCAAGCGATCCGAAACCTAGGGGTCTGCTTGATGACGCAAAACAGGCATGCCGAAGCGATCGTCGAATTCAAACGATGCATCCAACTAACCCCCAACGATGCGGCTTTGTACGTGACGCTTGGGCAATGCTACGAGGTGCTCGGTCAGGAGCCTGAACAAGCTGTTGCGATGTTTCAAAAAGCGCTCGATCTCGGTGGCCCAGAGTCTCTTATGGATACGGCCCGCAAGTACCAGTACAAGTATGCGGACTTGGAAGTCCCCTCGGATGAGGATTTCCGAGACGACATCTACGAAGCCTACCTGGATGCTTTTGTGCGGATGAGAACCATGCCCCAAGAGCAGCTCGGAAAGGTCATCAACGAGATCTACGGGTTGTTGAAGGCGAACGAAAGGCCGAACGATCCGCTCGCAACCTACTTCCGGCTTGATTCGATCCAAGAGACGATCAGCCACATGCACATGATGTGCCTGATGAAGGTACTGGTTTTGGAGGTCGCGCCTCAGACGGACATGGGTACGGAATTCAGCCGAGAGTACCACGCAGCCAAAGAGCATCGCTAGCTACACGCCTTGGGCTTCAGACGGGGCAAGCCCGTCTGGGAGCCCGACAGGTTCCTAGCTACACGCCTTGGGCTTCAGACGGGGCAAGCCCGTCTGGGAGCCATTCGGGCATTCCAACGGGGAGTGAGACGGCCCCCGACGGGCTTGCCCCGTCCGGTGCCCACGGTTCAAAGCTAGAGACGTAGCCTCTCAAACCATCAAGACCCCGACGGGCTTGCCCCGTCCGGTGAATCAGGTTCCCAAGCTAACACCCACTACGAAAAGGAGCTACCCATTGACCAACCCGAATTGCTATCACTCTGACACGACGACGGCCGCTTATTCTCTACGCTGGTCATGGACCGGTTGGCCATCGATCGGCTCGATGCCCTTCTTGACCGAAAACGACTGGAAAGAACTTGCGGATGCTTGGGAAAAAGACGGTATCCGATTATTGGAGCGAAACTGCCTGTCCGACTATTGGCAAGCTACCGTCAGTACGAAACCAGCCACCAATCCTAGCTTCATCGTGGGTCGTATCAAAGGTCGTATCGATCATCGATTCCGTTCCCAAAAGATCCCTTTCAAGTTCTCTCGCAAGGTTTCGCTCCGCGCGCTTGGTAACAACACGACTGCCGATGTTCTAGACTACATTCGCCGGCAAGTCGACTCCGCTCAATTCTGTCGTTCCGACTTCGCGGATAACCTCAAGCAGTTCACTCGCGTGTGGCAGGATGAGAAACTTCACGCACCGATCGAGGTCAGCAGTGGCCGTTATTGGTATCTGCTTCATTTGGTCCTGGTCGTCGAGGGTAGACGTCGAATCAGCGACTTCCAGTTTTTGGGGGACCTGTTTGAAATCTGCCAAGCGATCGCCTTGGAACGTGATTATCTCTTAGGTGGCATTTCGGTAATGCCGGACCATCTTCACATGTGCCTTCGTGGCGCACTGGTGGACTCTCCGGAGGCAATTGCGATCGCTTACATGAATGAATCGTGTCGTAAGCTTGGGGTGGTGGGTCTCTGGAAGCCGAGTTACTACGTCGGGACGACTGGGGCTTACAACATGATTGCGGTGCGTAGCTACACGCCTTGGGCTTCAGACGGGGCAAGCCCGTCTGGGAGCCCGACAGGTTCCTAGCTACACGCCTTGGGCTTCAGACGGGGCAAGCCCGTCTGGGAGCCATTCGGGCAAGCCCGACAGGAGGCTCCTGAAGCCCTCTAGGCCACAGTAATCACTATTTCAGCCGAATCAGGACTTCGTTGCGGCGAAGAGGGCCTGGCGTAAAGGGTGGATCGTAGCCGGCCGTTTCAACGCCGCTTGTGTCCTGTGCGTCGTCTGCGACCAAGCCCTTGGACTCCATCCAACTGCGCAGTTTGGTTTCTGCCTCTTTGGCCGCCTTGGTGCTCATCTGACCGGAAAACCGCACGACCGCGAACCGACCCCCGACGCGCTTGCGGACTTCAACTCCTGGCCCGGTGGGTGCGGGTACCTCGGAGTCGGCGATCTCCTTGGGCATCACAAAGCCCATCTGGACAGCCGATTCGCTCTTGTCATTTTCCATGAAAACAGGGGTCGTCATCGCTATTTTTTTGTCCGATGCGTTGGCGCCGCTGATGTACCGAAACAGCTTCATGAAGCTTCCGTCTCGGCCTTGCGCATCGAGCTGGGTGCGGGTCGCGACGAGCATCAAGTCGGTGTACTCGCGAACCTCGAACTTTCCGTCCTTTTCGACCACCTTGTACTCGGCCGACTCGTAAGCCCCTCGCGCCAAGGAATTCCAAGCGGCCAAGGCGGTAAAAATCAGCAATCCGGCTGCCGATAGATAGATCATTCGACTGTACTTCATAGGGAATACGCCCTCCGGCGATGAGGAATGGACCTTGCAGGGTTAGGTATATTGTATCGCGGAGTCAATCAGCCCTCCTTGGAGCCCGACTGGGTTCCTAGCTACACGCCTTGGGCTTCAGACGGGACAAGCCCGTCTGGGAGCCCGACTGGTTCCTAGCTACACGCCTTGGGCTTCAGGCGGGACAAGCCCGTCTGGGAGCCCGAGTTTCTAGCTACACGCCTTGGGCTTCAGACGGGACAAGCCCGTCTGGGTCCTAGCCGCACGCCAGGATGCTGCGTTTGGGCTCGAGCAGGTCAAGATTTCCGGCGGTGCAGCACGATCGAATCGGTGCCCAATATGGCCTCAACGGACGGCTTGCGCCGTTCCGCTGAGAAGCCGGTCCGATGAGAACTCAGGGACTCTCCCCGGGGTTTTATCTTAGTGATTGATCGACAAGCGGCTTGAGACGCTCTGCGTAGAGGCTGTAACCTGCGAGCGACAGATGAATGTTGTCCGGTGTATAGAGCGTTTTCTTGATCGTGCCGTCGGCGTTGAGAAAATCGCTTGTCAAATCGAGGATTCGCACCTTAGGGTCACTGTCGATCTTCAGTGGATCGAGGGCATCGTTGGTCTTTTTGATGTCTTCGTAGAAGGTTCTACCGGGTGCGTGGCAAGGCAGGATCTTCGCCAGGATGACGTCTGCCTTGGGGAATTGGTCTCTGACGTTGGCCACACACATCTGTATCCCTTTGGCGGCAGCTTCGATGCCAGTCTCAGGCGTGAAGAACATGTTGTTGTTGCCGATCATCACGATAACTAGGCGAGGTTCGAGACCTTCGACGCCGCCGTGATCGAGCCGCCACAATACATTCTGCGTTTTATCGCCGCCGATGCCGATATTGATCGTCTTGTAATCTCCAAAATGCTTCTTCCAAGCATCATTGAACGTCCCTTGATCTAGCGGACTTCCCCACTGCTGGGTGATGCTGTCGCCGACGAGAAGGATGTCGCAGGGCCCCTTGTTCGCCTGCACGTAGCTCACCAGTTTCGTATGGGTGTCTAGCCAAGCGGTCCCGCCCCAATGCCCCGCCGCTGGAACAAGCGGCCACATCATCGGCAGGTGCTTATTCGACTCTCGACCTGGTCGGCGATCATGCTCGGATTTATCGGTGACGTACGCTTTTTCTTCGGGCGTCAGTGGCCAACCGGTTTTCTGCGGCTCGGCCGACGCATAAGGGTACTCGATCCCTTTTTTGGTTTGCGCCTGAGCAATTTGCACGGCGAAGCACAATAAAATCCATAACGATAGCGCTACCGATAGTCTATTCATAGTTGGTGCTTCTGGTCTGGATTCCTTCGTACTTGATCGATCGCTTCGAGCGGCCCTAGTATACAGGGTTTTCTTTGCGCCTTTGCGCCCTAGCGTCTTTGCGTTTATTTCTTCAAGCCGCCAGATCTCCAGGGAGTGCCAATGGCGGCTGACAGGGTTTTCCTTGCGCCTTTGCGCCCTTGCGTCTTTGCGTTTTTTCTTCAAGCGTCCGGATCTCTAGGGACGGCTGTTAGGAGCTGCACGAGAGGGTCGAGCAGCCTGGTCGATTGCGGGCCCACTCGGGCCGCTTCTTGGCATACTGCTCCATCCCTGGTTGCTCGGCATAGGGATTGCGAAGCACCTCGAGCAACTGCATGATCCGGCTCGGGTCCCCATGCAATTCGGCTTGGTCGATGGCCTCCTGGGCCAAGTAATTCCGAAGCACATACTTCGGATTGACGGCTTCCATGATCGATCGTCGATCGGTCGGTTCGCCTTGCTCCTGCCGCACCCGAGCCTCGTAGCGATCCATCCAATCGAGGATTCGCTTGGCATAGTTCTCCTTGCGTTCCTCGGGTCGGTAATGAGCCTCCTGGAAGTGTTCGAGGATCCGTTGGACTCGCACCGCAGGCTGCTCATGGGCACTTGGATGGACCTGCCAAGTTCCCAGCAATCGGTAGAACAAGGTCATATCCGTTTCGGTCGCTCGGAGCAATTCAAAGAGAGATTCGATCAATGAATCCTCGTCTGATGTCCAACGGCTCAGTCCAAGCTTGGCCGCCATGGTCGATTGCCACTGCGTGTTGATCGTCTCCACATAGAGCTCCATCGCTCCTTCGATCGCGGCTTTGTCCTCCATGCATGGCGCAATCGCTTCGGCCAATCGGCCTAAATTCCAATAAGCGATTTGGGGTTGTTGGCCATAGCAGTAGCGGCGGCCCTGGGCATCCGTGGTATTGGGCGTCCAAGTCGGATCGTAATCCTCGAGCCACCCGTAGGGTCCGTAGTCGATCGTCAATCCCAAGATCGACATGTTGTCGGTGTTCATCACACCGTGCACGAACCCGACCCGCATCCAATGGACGATCATCTCCGCAGTGCGTCGGCAGATTTCGCGAAACCAAGCTGCGATGCATTCGGAATCGATCGCTTTATGGCTAGATACCAGCTCGGGAAAGTCGGTCCGAATCACGTACTCGATCAGCTTGCGAAGATTCGCTAGGTCGTTTCTAGCTCCCAGGATTTCGAAATTGCCGAACCTGACAAAGCTAGGTGCCACTCGGCAAACAATCGCTCCGGGCTCGCGTTTGGGTCGACCGTCGTAGAACATATCGCGAACTACCATATCGCCGGTCCCGACGAGCGAAAGGGCGCGTGTGGTCGGGACCCCCAGATGGTGCATCGCTTCGGAGCAAAGGAATTCACGGACGCTCGATCTCAGGACGGCAAATCCGTCGGCGCTGCGTGAGTAGGGGGTTGGACCGGCCCCTTTGAGTTGCAGCATCCAACGCTCCCCCCGTGGGTTGATGACCTCACCGAGATTGATCGCCCGGCCGTCTCCGAGTTGGCCTGCCCAATGACCGAACTGGTGGCCGCCATAGCACATTGCAAACGGTTCCATCTGCGGCAAAAGCTTCCGGCCCGAGAAGGCATCGAGGAACCATTCGGATTGCACCTCCGCGTCGTTGAGCCCGATCAAATCAGCCACTTCCGAGGCATGGGCCAGGAGCTTCGGTGCGGTGGGTTTGACGGGCAGGGCGGGCGAATAGCATGCGCCCAGGACCTGGCGAGACGGACTACGCCCCGCGTCCTCGGTCGTCTGGTTCGAGAGGGATTCGCCGGGTAGTTCACGCACGAATCGGTTGTCGAAATCCAAGGGCATGCGTTGCAATCTAGCTGGTTGTTGGGGGGTTAAATCAAAAGAGCGGATCGGGCTTCGAATCGGCTTTGCGGTTCGTTATTCGAGGACCATGATTTCGACTTTGCGGAAGTCGATCGGATGGCTCTCGGATTGCAGGGAGATCGTCCCTAGTTCGAGTTGGACCATTCCGTCTCGGATCAAAGGCTTGGCATTTGCGTCGCTCGGATCGAGCTGCGGTCGCTGGTACTCCAAGACGACTTGGCCATCGACGATATGTCGGATGACTTCGTTTCCAAGGACTTCGAATTCCGCCGTGACCCATTGGTCGCCGTGGTAGGTTTTCGATTTCGAGTTGGTGCAGTGGGGTTTGAAGAGCTTGCCGTCCATTTCGACGTGGGTGCCTGGAGTGCACAGGTTGAGCGTCGTGCGAGGGTCTTTGCCGTTGCCGCCTAGAAATTGGGCTTCGATCGAACAGGGGAAGTCTTGGTCGATGGTCATGGTTTCGGGGCGTTGGCCGTGGAGCATCACGCCGCTGTTGCGGGTTGCCCAACCTGGCCCCCCGGTGGCTTGTTCGCCTACGAATCGATATTCGATCTTGAGGCGGTACTTGGAATACACTCCGTCGAAGAACAGGTGTCCGAATCGCTCATCGAACTTCTCGTAGCCGTCGTAGCGGACTTGGATCATCCCGTCCTGTACGCGAAAGGTTTTGGCGTAATTGTTACCGAGTTCGAAGCCTCGGATTTTTGGGGTCCAGCCTGTAAGGTCCTTGCCATTGAACAGGGAGACCCATTGGCCTTTCTTTTGGTTTGGGGACGCGGGTTGAGCGTTCCGCTGCTCGAGGGTATCCAAGTGGACTTTGGCCACATCGCCCATGTAGCCTGGTACGCCAAGTGCGACGCACTTTCGCATCCATTCGAGCGCTTTGGCTCGGTTTCCGACCGCATCGTAATACAGGCCGATGTATAGGTAGCCATAGAAGCGATCGTAGTCGGCTCCGTTGACCAATCGTTTGTTCTTTTCCGTAGCCGCGATGACTTGATCGACCGTCGCTTTGCCTTGGATCATCTGCTGGATTTGCATCATCGGAACGCGTTCATCATTGCCCGATAGGAGCACGTCTTTTTGGGCCGCAGCAAGGCCCTTGAGTTTGACGGCGCAGAGGAAATGCCAGAAGGCGTTTTCGACGTCGTTGGGATTCACTTCGCGGTGGACCTGGAATTGATCGAGTCCCTCTTGGAATTTCCCTGCGTAGTACAGAGCGATCCCGCGCTGCCACAGGTAGGGTTTGACCTTGGGGTCGATCGCGATCACTTTGTCGAAATCGGGCAAGGACTCGTCGATTTTGCCCGTACGGAACAGCAGCGATCCTCTGGCCAAGTAGAGTTGGGATAGATCGGGTGCGGCGGCGATGGCTCGGTTAACCCCCTCGAGAGCTTGGTCGGCGGTCCCCTCTCGCAAGGCTTTTTCGACGACATTGCTCCAGCCTCGCGTGTCCTGAGGGTCCGGTTCACGGTCTTGGGCCATGGCCGGCGAGAGCGAACAAGTGGCAAAAACCCAGGTGGCTAAAACCAAGGCGGCAAAAACCCAGGTGGATAAAACCACGGGCAGCAGAATGCAAAGGGCCCGCGAGTCGAATCGGTGCGAGAGGTGCTTGCGCATATCCTGGACAATCCTTCCGAGAATTCGGATCAAGTTGGACAATCGGACTACAGGTGACGGGCGATCTTGGCTCGTCATTCTATGATATTTCGAGATAATTGCATCGAGGTGATTTTTCCGTAAGTTTTAATCGAGGTGAATTCCATGGTATCCCGGACATCGCATGGTTCGACACTGATCCGAAACGCCCAGGTGGTTTTTCCTGGTCGTGTGGCCCAGAGCAACATTCTATTACTCGACGGAAAGATCGCCTCGATCGACGCGGCTCCAACGACCACGGCCGACCATATTGTCGACGCCGACGGTTTGGTTTTGTTTCCCGGATTGGTCGACGACCAAGTCCATTTTCGCGATCCAGGATTGACCCATAAAGAAGACCTTGGGACTGCGAGTCGCGCTTGTGCTGCGGGCGGTGTGACCAGCTTTTTAGAAATGCCCAACACGAAACCCGCCGCGATCCATCAGGAGCTCATCGAACAAAAATACGCGATCGCAGCGTCGAAGTCGCTTGTCAACTACGGCTTCTACATGGGCGCAACGGCGACCAATATCGAAGCCCTCAAAGTCGCGACAGGCATCCCCGGCATCAAGATCTTCATCGGATCGAGCACCGGGGATCTGCTCGTCGACGAACAAGAAGCCCTCGAGCGAATCTTCGCTGAAACCAAAGTCCCCATCTGCGCCCATTGCGAAGACGAAACGACCGTCCGATCCAACCAAGCTCGCTTGGGCGCCAACCTGACGGTGCATGACCATTCACGGATCCGGGATTATCCAGCGGCGATCATCGCCACACGTCGATCGATCGATTTGGCGGTACGGCACAAGCATCGATTTCACGTCCTGCATGTGAGCACCGCCGACGAAATCCCGCTCTTGGAATCCCATGGAGGTCTGATCACTTCCGAACTGTGTCCCCATCACTGGCACTTCCATGTCGGCGACTACGATCGCTTAGGAACCCTGATCCAGATGAATCCATCGATCAAAGCTGCTAGGGACAACGAGCTGCTTTGGCAGGCCTTGCTCGATGGAAAGATTCAAGTCGTAGCGACCGACCATGCTCCTCACACCTTGGAGGAAAAAGCCCAACCCTATCCGCTATCTCCAAGCGGTCTGCCGGCCGTTGAGAACTACTTTGCGCTCTTGCTCGATCGCGCCTCGCGGGGCGAATGCACTTGGAACCAGATCGCCTCCTGGACGGCTGACGCTCCTGCGCGGGTTTGGGGGATCGTCGGAAAGGGTCGGATCGAGGTCGGCTACGATGCGGATGTCGTGCTGGTCGATCCCAAGCTGACTCGCACCATCCAAAACGAAAAACAGTGGACCAAATCCAAGTGGTCTCCTTGGCACGGAACGAGCCTTCAAGGTTGGCCAATCCGAACCTGGTGCAACGGCCATTGCGTCTACGAGCTCGACCCCTCGGGCGATGGGATCATGCACGACCAAGGCGTTGGTCAAACAGGAATCGTCGGATCCCTAGGCGGTGCTCGTCGCTTGACGTTCGATCATCAGCGCGGTGGTTACTGGAACACCCCCGATGGGATTGGGGTCTAGCCTCCAAAATCGGTACCGCACCAACCCATCGCCCAGAGCAATTGCAACTGGGCTCGGTTGTAATTCGATACGGTGCTCAGGTAGGCTCGCTCGGAAGTTTCCATCGCTTGGGCCGATTGGAGAACCTCGATCGGTAATCCTTGGCCTTGGCCGATCCGTTCGAGATTCTTGAGATAGGAATCGCTTGCCGTTCGTACGGCTTGTTCGCTGACCTCGAGTTGTTCGCCGCGGACTAGGACCTGAACCCTTGCCTCGGAAATCTCCTGCGCGACTTGGTCCATCCATCGGATCTTGTTGTACATCGCCTGTTGGTTTCGGATCCCCAGCACCGATCGAGGTTGTCGTCAACGGGACCGACTTTGCCAAGAACCGTGAGTTCGCCGATCGACTCCAGCAAGTGCTCTCCGAGGTACCTTCACTGCGCGATTTGCAGCTTGGCCAATCGATGGACTATCCGACCTTGCAGGTCAATGTCGATCGCGAGAAGGCGGGATTGGCTGGATTGATGCCGGTCGATGTTTCCCGAGCTTTGGTCACCGCTACGTCCTCGAGTCGTTTTGTGGTTCCGAACTATTGGGCGGATCCCAAAAGCGGTATCGCTTATCAAGTGCAAGTCGAGATACCTCGTTCGGTGGTCCGCTCGGTCGTCGGTGTCGACACTCTGGCCTCGAGCGAGCAGCTCGGAAGGATCCCATTGAAGAAAACCGAGAACGGCCAAATCTTGATCCGCGATGTGGCGAGTATTGAGCCGGGCACCATGCCGGGTCAATACGATCGCTACAACATGAAGCGACAAGTGACACTGACGGCCAACATGGTCGGCAACGACTTGGGGGCGGTCGCTAAAGATGTACGAAAAGCGATCCAACGGGCTGGAGCACCACCGGCGGGTAGCGCCGTCGAGGTGCGAGGTCAGATCCCTCCGATGCAACAGATCCAATCCGGATTATCGATCGGTTTGCTCTTAGCGATCCTCGCGGTGCTATTGTTGTTGACCGCAAGTTTTCAATCGGCACGATTGGCTTTGGTCGCCTTGTCGACGATCCCGGCGGTATTGGTGGGGGTGGTGACGATCCTTTCGGCCACGCAAACGACGATCAATATCCAGTCGTTCATCGGGGCGATCATGGCGATTGGGGTGGCGATGGCCAATGCGATTCTGCTGGTGGACTTTTCACAGAAACGGGGCCGTGAGCTTGGGGATGCTTGGCTCGGGGCCTTGGGTGGGTCTTCGAGTCGACTGCGAGCGGTTTTGATGACGAGCTTTGCTATGATCGCGGGAATGCTGCCGATGGCTTTGGGCTGGGGTGAAGCCAGTCAGCAGAACGCTCCGTTGGGATTGGCTGTTTTGGGTGGGTTGATTGCCGCCACCCTATCGACTCTTTTCGTTTTGCCGATGTTTTTCGTCCTTGCCCAATCCAAAGCGAACTGGGCTTCGGCGTCCATGGATCCGGATGATCCGCAAAGCCGTTACTATGGAACCTAAACCCATGAATCCGTTTTCAGTTTTTTGGAACATTGATGTTCGAAACTCGATGCTACTCGGCACTACGATTCTCGTTGGGATCACCGGGACCGGTTGCAATCGACCCGATCGGGAATGGACGGGGGATTCGAAGGTCCCTTCGGAGACGAAGGCGTCGCTGTCGGTGGTCGATCGCGTCTCGGCCGGTCCGGTGCCTCGGAAGTCAATGCAGCTCTATTCGTTGCAGCCGGGCCGCGTGGAGCCTTATGAGCAAACACCCATCCTTTCGAAGACCTCCGGGTACGTCGAATCGGTCGCAGTCGATCTAGGGGACAAGGTCCACAAGGGTGATACGCTGATCCAACTGCGGGCCCCAGAGTATCAATACCAAGTAGCGATCAAGCTTGGGGCGATCGAGCAATACGAGGCTCAGATCGAACAAGCCGAAGCGGCATTGGGAGCTAGCCAAGCTGCTGAGCGATCGGCGTTGGCTATGGTCCAGGAAGTGCAAGCCAGGATCGAGCGGGCTGAGGCTCAGTACCAGCGATGGAAATCCGAGAGCGCACGCACGCGCGAATTGGTGGCAGCCGGTGCAGTCACCGAAAAGCTCGCTGATGAAACATTGAGTCAATTCCAAGCCGCCGCTGCGGTGAGGAACGAGATCGCCGCGAGTATCGAATCCCAAAGAGCCAAATTGCTTGAGGCCCAAGCTCATGTTGGCCAAGCGCAAGCCGATTTGAAAGCTGCACATGCAAAGCTCTCGGTGGCCCACAGCGAACATGCTCAATCCTTGACGATGGTCGAATACCTAACGCTCAAGGCTCCTTTCGACGGAGTCGTCACCTCGCGAAGTGTCGATGCGGGGCATTACGTTCAACCAGCGGGTTCGAGCAACGCTACGCCCCTTTTGACGGTCGTCAACTCGCAGCGAGTGCGGGTACTAGTCGATCTGCCCGAGAGCGAGGCTTTCTACGTCAATGCCGACACTTTCCAGGGAAATCAGGGGGATAGTGTCGAACTCCTCCTTCCAGCTCAACCTGGCAAAAGGATTGCTGGACGGATCACCAGGACGTCAGCGAGTCTCGATGCGGAAAGCCGTAGTTTGTCGACCCAGATCGAACTCGATAATTCGGAGGGCAAGCTGCTTATGGGTGGGTTTGTGCAAGCCAAAATACTCCTTGAGGAAAAGAAGGACGCTTGGGCGCTACCGATCGGTGCGGTCGTACGGAAGAACGAAGAAGCGTATTGCTGCTTGGTCGTCGATGGCAAGATTGAGTTTAGGCCTATCCAAACTGGGCTTAGGGTCGCCGACGAGTTCGAAATCGTCTCGGGCTTGGTTGGGACTGAGACGGTGGTATTGGCCAGGGCCGGTGGGTTCAAGGCGGGTCAGAGCGTCGAGGTTCTAGTTAAAAAATAGCTGTTGGGCTTTTAGAGTTTGGCGCTTTTAGTTTGGCGCTGGGAGATCGCGACGGGTGAATTTCCAAAAGGCTACGGCATAGGCGAGCGTTCCTAGGCCCATCAACACGCTGATGTATCCCATCGGTCCGAGTGTCTCTTGCCAATTTTTGGCGGCTGATGCGTTGCTCCAGTACCATTGCTTTGCTGGATCGTTGTGGACGAGTTGCACCATCCAGTCGGGTTGATACGCGGAGAGGAAAGTAAAGGGCTTGAACATCGCCATCCCAGGGGTCGATTTCGAAAGGATGAACAGGAGCAAATTCAGCACGTAGACTCCGATGACGATCCCGATGGAACGCCATCGATATTGATCGAAACTGCTGGCCATAACGCCTATGCCTAGGATAGCGAAACCCAAGGAGAATAGATTCATCGTCGCTGCGATGAATTCTTGAGGTTGGACCAGTTGGCTCAGAGGTATCTGAGTCAGTTGTTTGGCGGCCATTGGGTTCGGTAAGGTCCAGCCTAGCCATGGGATAGTCCATGGGGTATTGGTCGCTACGGGGGTCGAGTTGGTATTTATGCCTAGATAAACTCCGAGATAAATCAGAAGGCATAGCAGAGCTAACCCCGTGACGGTGATGATCGCGTGGCATGTGAGCAACATCCAGCGTTGCACCGGTTGGGCTAGGAGCATCTCCATGGTTCCTCGGTTGAGTTCTCCGCTCACCACGTCGGTTCCCCGAGAGATGCACCATGTCAAGACGCAAAGAAGCACGACCGGCTCGTCGTAGGTGATACCGATGATTCCATGGTAAGTCAGAAACTGTTCCAAGGGGACCGGTGAGAATTTCTCGAAGGCTTTGAACTGTTCGATCAGTGG
>QWPJ01000081.1 GCA_003671195.1 Planctomycetota bacterium | reverse complement strand
TTGCCATCGCAGGGGCTTGCGGCCCTCGGGGGCACTTCGCCCGGACTTGGGCGCGGTCATCCGCTTCAGTATCTCGGCCATCTCCTCGGCTCGAACCGGCTCGGTGTTGTACAAATTCCTTGTCTCGCCTGGATCCAATTCAAGATTGTATAGCTGACCCGCCGCTTCCACACCGTCCTCGGGCAACGCGTACCTTCGCAGCTCCCCCCGGCTGTAGTCGTTGCCCCCCGATCCGCGATGCGCGAGTAACTTCCACTTTCCCACCCGCAATTGAAACTCCCCCCGAAAACTTTGGGTGAGCATCCAAGGTCTTACCTGTCGATCCGCTGGCTGGCGACCTAAGAGCACCGGCAGCATGTCGTAGCTGTCGACCGCGACTTCGTCGGGCAACTCGAAATCGATGATCGATGCCAACGTCGCAAAAAGATCGGTCGTGTTGATCATCTGGTCTGAAGTCTGACCCGCTGGAATCTTGCTGGGCCATCGCATGATCATTGGGACATGATGGCCTCCCTCCCATCCGTCACGCTTCATCCCCCTGAATCCTCCAGCCGGATCGTGTCGGTGATCGGTCCGCATCCAGTGCGTGTGGAGTGTCTCTGCTCCGTTGTCGGAGTTGAATATCACCAGGGTGTTCTCGTCAATGCTCAACTCCTTGAGCAAATCGAGCAATCGACCGGTGAGCGTATCGAGCTCGCGGACGAAATCCCCTCGCGGGCCGGCTTGGGTGCTGCCGCGGAACTCCTCGGCGGGCAGGACCGGCGCATGGGCAATCTGTGTCGAGAGGATTGCTAAGAAAGGTTTCTCGGGCGTTTGCATGCGATGCGCGCGGATGAACTCAGCGGTCTTGTCAAAGAACAACAAATCCGCGTCGGCGAATCGGTAACCTTCTGCCATCCATCCCTCATCGTTGTCCCAGAGCCACTTGCCCGCTAAGTTCGGTAACGAATCGCTCCGATGTCGCTTGGTCGCTCCGACCGGTACGTTGCCGTTGTGGATGTAGACGTACAAAGGGTCTGTCGTGGGGCAGTTGGGAGTGACCCAGGATTCGTCGAAGCCTCTTGCGTTGGGCCCGTCGACCAAAGGGGTGCTTTTTGCGTAGTCGATCTGCAAGGGGGTCTCGAAACCACCCGCAAGACGTTTTCCGTCTCGGTCGAACCAGGTCAGTCCTAGATGCCATTTCCCGAACACTCCGGTCCGGTACCCGCGTTGCTGGAGCATTTGTGCCAGGGTCAGTTCGCCGGGCGCAAGGTAGCTTGGGCCGCCCGGACCCTCGAACGCGGTGGGCTTGCGACCGGTTCGGCAAACCAATTGGCCTGAGAGGAGTCCATACCGCGAGGGTGAACAAATCGTGCAAGGACTGTGCGCATCGAGGAACTTGATCCCTTGGTTTGCCAACTGGTCGATCCGTGGGGTGGTGTAGGCGGATTGGGGGTTGTAAGTCGATAGATCTCCGAACCCTAAATCGTCGGCGTAGATGATGACGATGTTCGGTGGCTGCTGGGGCTCGGTCGCGTTGGCGAGTAGGCGACAAAGGGTGATGATGATGGTTGTTAGGAGCGGGAGGTTTTTGGGGTTCATGGGCTTTTGAGGGGGATCATAGCTGGGGTGGTAGCTGGGAGTCTGGGCCCCGCTGGCGTAAAGTCGAATGGCGTTGAAATAAAAGCGGAACGGCGCAAGCCGTCCGGTGCAAAACATCGCGATATCGAGGACAATCCATCATTCACCGGAGTGCTTGCGCACTTCCGCTTACACTAATTCAACGCCATTCGGCATAAAGTCGACGGAGGTGAATGTAGGGGGGACGCACGGCCTCGGAGGGCCATGCTACGGGGGGCAAGGGTGGATTTAAGGCCGGTCGTTTGGTGTTTTTAAGTGGCGGAGCCAGAAGTCGGTCATCATTTGGAACTGATGTTGGACTTGCTGGGGATCGGTGATCCCATGCCTGCTCTTGGGGTAAATCATCATCTCGAATTGCTTGCCCGCTTTCTGTAACCCATAGGCCAACTGCAGGGTGTTGGTCATGTGGACGTTGTCGTCGATCTCGCCATGGATGAGCATGAGCTTGCCATGCAAATCCGCCGCCGCCTCGACGACCGAACTGCTCTTGTACCCCTCGGGGTTGGCTTGCGGGGTGCTCATGTACCGCTCGGTGTAAATCGAGTCGTAGTTTCGCCAGTCGGTTACCGGTGCGCCAGCTATCCCCGCCCGAAAGAGCTTGCTGTGGGTCATCGCATACGCACTGAAGTACCCGCCATAGCTCCAGCCCCAAATTCCGAGCCGATTCGTGTCGGCCCAGGACTCCTTGGCCAGCCATGCGGCGGTGTCCTCGAGGTCTTGCAACTCCAGCGCGCCGAGGTTCTTGTAGATCTTCCATGTGTCGGAGTTCCCTTTGCCCAACGCCGAGCGGTTGTCGCACAGGAGCACCGCGATCCCTTGGTCGGTCAAGTAACGGTGCCACAGATCGCTGCGATGGGTCCAAGAGTTTTCGACCGTCGGTGCAGCGGGCCCGGCATAGACGTAGATCACCACCGGGATGCGACCTTGTAAGGCCGGATCGAAACCTCCTGCGGGCCGATACAGGAGGCCTTGGAGTTTCTGTCCATCCCTAGCGGGTATCTCGACCGCCTCGGGACGCGCAGTCCGGACGTAATCGAAGCGATCGCTGCGGTACTCGCTGACCAACCTTAGGGCCTGCCCCGTACGATCCTTGAGCCAAGTCTGAGGCGGGTTGCTCAGGTCGCTCCAGGAGTCAAGGTAATAGCTTCCTGTGCTGTGAACCGACACGCGATGCGATCCGGTCTGACCTGACATGTCCTCGATCTCCCCGCTCTCGAGCGAGAGCCGCAGCACGTCGGTGTTCGTCGGTGCGCTGCGGTGCGCGGTAAACCAAACCCTCTTGCCCGAGTCGCTGATCGAGAGGATGTCTTTGACGTCCCAGTCCCCTTGGGTCAAGGGTCGCTTGGTCCCATCCATCGCGACATGGAACAGGTGCCTGCGTCCTTGTTGGCTGTCGCTCAACCAGACGAAGCTTCCGTCGGGGAGCCAGCGCGGGACATCGAGGACATCGACCCATCCGAGCGAGTCCCCTGTGTTGTTTTGGACGGCGGTGTTTAGGACTGTGGGGGCTTGTTCGTGGACTAGGTTTTGGGTTTTTCCCGTGTTCAGATCGTGGAGGACGACATCGAGGGTACTTTGGATTCGGTTTTGGATTTGGTAGATGATTTGCCCTTCGGCGTTGGGCTTCCAACCGACGCGCACGACGAGCCGATCTGCGGGGTCGTCGATGCTCAGGGGTACGTCTTGAATCAGTCCGGTGGCGATGTCGACGACTTTCAGTTCGACGTTGGGGTTCGGTTGCCCGGCTTTGGGATAGCGCATGTTCTCGATCCGCTGTGCGTTTAAGCTTTGAGCGGCTGGGATCGCATCGTCGATGACAAAGTTCGGGACGGGGGTTTCGTCCAATCGCAGGTAGGCGATTTTGGTCCCTTCGGGATTCCACCAGTAGGCTTTGAATTGGCCTCTGCCGTAGACTTCTTCTTGGTAGACCCAATCGAGTTTTCCGCAGAGGATTTCGCCGCCACCGTCGTGGGTAAGCTGTTTCATTTGGCGGGTTTTGCAATCGACGGCATAGAGGTTTTGGCCGCGGACGAAAGCGACGTGGCGCTTGGTAGGGCTCAGCTCGTAGAGCTCTTCGTCGTCGTCGGGCGATTCGGTCAACCGGACCGCTTGGTCGGTGGGCAAATCGTAGAAGTAGAGATCTTTTTTGTGTGGCACGAGGGCTTGTTCGAGCCCGTCGTCGAAGAGCTCGATTTGTCGGCCGTAGGGGGTCGCCGCCCCGTCGGCAAACTCGGGCAAACGGCCGAGTGCTTCGACGAGTTTCAGAGGGGTTTCCCAGGGGTGCATGGCCCCGGAGGCCGCATCGATATGGATCCAGCGGTTGTCTTTTCGGATCAGATAGCTTTCCCCGTGGGGCATCCACTTGGGCAGTGGGCTCGGGGGTGCGGCATAGGCGACTTTGGACGTGGGCTCAAAGAGTTTCTCCATGGTGAGCTCTTCGCCTTGGATGTCGGCGGCTTTGAGGTCCATCCAAGCCAGGGGAGGGAGTGGGCGTTGTTGTTCGAAGGGGGGGAGCGCATCGCATCGGCGGATCGGATAGAGCGAGCCGGCTTTGAGCTGCGGGTCGAGGAACCCCCACATGGCAAAGGACTCTTCGGAGTGGGGTTCGAGCAGGTAGGTTGCCAGTTTGCCGAGGCGATGGTCGGTCGGTACGATCCATCCTGGTCCGAGCGTTTCCTGGTTCGTTTCGAGCGAAACTTCGTATTTGGACATTTTCCGGAATTGGAACTCGGGGAGATCCTTGCGCGTGGCGATGCGGTAGCGTTGCGTGCGGCAAGAGGCGTTTCCGGCGACTTCGATCATCGGGATACCGTGGAGTCGAATGCGGCTGGCGAGCCAGGAGCATTCTTGGGGGATGTGGTAGCAGGCAGGTGCGTCGACTCGGAGGGTTCCGACTCCATCGACCGCGAGCTTGACGTTGTATTCGGTGGGCTCCATTTCCTCGATGCGCCTGCGGTCTTTGGGGGATGGGAAGTTCGGTTCGGCAGTTGGGGGTTTGGCGGTTGGATTATCGGCAGTTGGTGTGGACTTGGGCCATCGGTAGGCAGCGACGTTGGCTTGTTGGTCCGAGGGTTCGATTTTACCTTGGATGAACAGGTCGCTTGGGGGTGAAGCGATTTCTTTATCGAGCAGCGAGCGGACTTTGGGTGCATTGGCGCTGAGGGCATCGATGCATTCTTCGATGAATGCGTAGGAGGCATCGATGCGCCGTTGGTAGGTGGCATAAGAGTAGGACTCGACGAGGATCCCGATTTTGCCACGCAGGGCCATGTACTCGGTGCTGTAGCGGGGTTCAAAGCCGTAGCTTTCCCAGACCGTATGATCGCGGTTGAAGTTGCCGTAGGGAAAGACCGGGATATCGCGTTGCTGCATTTTGGCGGAGACGACGGGCATGAACTCCTTTTGCAACCAGTCCGACGTATCGCGATCGATGGCTGGATTGTGCGGCAGTCCGTAGGTCATGTCGTAGCGATGGAGCGAGCCATTGGTCGTGTGAGCATCGATCAGCACATCGGCATTCCAGGCATCGAGCAAGCGGACCAGCGATCGAACTTCTTGGGTATCGAGTTTGACGAAGTCTCGGTTGAGATCTTGTCCGAACGCATTTTCGCGAGTTCCCATCCCCAGCGCGGGGCCTTCTTGGCCCGGTCGGTGCATGGGCCCGACCCGTTGGTTTCCGTCGGCGTTGAAGTTCGGGAGGAAGACCAGCACGGTGTTCTCGAGCCAAGCGGGCTTGGCACCCTGGACCACATCGCGGGCAAGGGCCATGAGGGCTTCTTTGCCGTCGCATTCGCCGCTGTGGATTCCACCGATCATGGTGATAACGATTCGCGGATCGTCTTGGGCAAGAGGCAGCGGGTTCGTTTTTTCTTTGGAGACGACCAAGGACCAGAGGGTACGTTGTTCGTGGGTCCGTCCGACGGGAACGAGTTTGGCGACCGACTGTCCGACGATGAGCTTCTCGAAAAACTCCAGCACATCGGCTTCGCGGGAGGTGGCCAGGAAGTTCGATCGTTCGGCGATGGTCAGGGGCGATCGCACGCGCGGCGCGGGATCTTGGGCAAGTGCAAGCTGGGCACAGACCATGGGGACAACGCCAAGTGCTGCGAGGCCAAGTGCTGCGAAGCCGATCGCGGGCAATGCGAGCCGGGATGCGAGCCGGGATGCGAGCCCGGATGCGAGGTAGGTAGCCGTTGGATGAAGGGGTCGTTGAGAAAGCATAGGGGGGATCAAGTGCGGGGGTAGAAAGCAACGAGAAGGGTGTTTTCGAGAGCAAATTTTGGATGATTAGCTGTCGATTGGGTGAACCGTAGGGGCTATCATAACGAACCATGTAACGGCATACACAGGCAATCGGCAGGAGAAAGTCCATGATGAAGTTATTTGGTTGGTTGGTTTTGGCGAGCGTTGGGCTCAGTTCGGTGGCTTTTGCGCAGAATCCGCATGTTCTTTTTGAGACTACCAAAGGGGACATCGAGGTCGAGTTGTTCGAGAAGGAGGCACCTGCGACGGTGGCAAATTTCTTGAGCTACACGAAAAAGGGGCATTACGACGGGACGGTTTTTCACCGAGTGATCGCCGACTTCGTGGTTCAGGGTGGTGGGATGACTGCCGAAATGAAAGAGAAGCCGACCGATGACCCGATCGCCAACGAGGCTGGCAACAATTTGAAGAATGAGCGAATGACCTTGTCGATGGCTCGGACTTCCGCCCCCCACAGCGCTACGTCGCAGTTCTACATCAACTTGAAGTACAACCGGTCATTGGACCGCCGTTATGCCCAAGACAACTATGGCTACTGCGTCTTTGGGAAGGTGGTCAAGGGGGAAGAGGTCGTCGATCAGATCGCCAAGAGCAAGACAGGTCGGGTCAAGGGCAACAGCGATGTTCCGATTGAGCCGATCACGGTCAAGCGAGCGACGATTCTCGAGAAGGCGGGTGCTGAACCGGCACCTCAGAAGGCCCCATCGGAAAAAGAGAAGTCGGAAAAGGACAAGTAAGTTGACGTTGTCTATCAACCCGGTGTCTATCAATCCGTTGTCCATCAACACGTCGGCCAAGCGATTGATCGACGAGCATGTTTTGCCGTCGCTTGGGTCCCTGCGGATCGCGGATTGCTCGCCCAGCGGTGCTGGTCGCATTCTGGATTTTGGGTGTGGGGTACCTGGGGGGATCCAGGCCGGTTTGTTATTGGCACGGATCTGCATGGCCGATCTTGCGGATATCCGCGTTGTACCGGCCGATCGCGGGTTGTGGGAAGGTCCGATGTTGCAGGTCACGACGGACGATCCGACGCGGGCTTGCATGGCAGCACAGTATGCGGGTTGGAAAGTGTCGCAGGGGAAATTCTTTGCGATGGGATCTGGGCCTATGCGAGCCAAGCGTGGCCGCGAGGAGGTGCTTGAGCATCTTGGGGTCCATGATTCGGGGGATTGTGCTGTAGGGGTCTTGGAATGCGATCAGATCCCTTCTGAGGAGATCCTTGCGATGGTCGCGCTGGAGTGCGGGGTCGGGGTGGAGCAAGTGACGTTGTGCGTCGCACCGACGCGGAGTTTGGCTGGGGTGATCCAGGTCGTTGCGCGGTCGATCGAGACGGCGATGCATAAATTGCATGAGCTTGGTTTTGATCTACGGCAGGTCGTCTCGGCGCATGGTACGGCGCCGATCCCGCCGATGGCCAAGGACTTTGCTGAGGGGATTGGACGGACCAACGACGCGATCCTTTACGGGGGACAAGTGACGTTGTGGGTCGATGCGAGCGACGAGCAGATCGAGACAATCGGAGCTCGGGTCCCGAGTCTGGCGAGCAAGGACTTTGGGAAGCCGTTTGCCAAGACATTTCGGGAGTATGAGTATGATTTTTACAAGGTCGATCCTGGGTTATTTGCCCCAGCGATGATCACCTTGGTCAATCTGCGGACGGGGCATTCGTTCCGATACGGACGGCTGTGTCCGGAGATCTTGAGGGAGTCCTTTGGGTGTTCTGCGGGGTAGCTGCCGAGGGGCCGACTCCTATTGGTAGTAGATCTCGCGTAGAGATCCGGCTGTTTGGTTTCCGCCCAGAGGGCGACACTTCCCTGCCGGTGTGCGTAAGCCTAATGGCTTGAGCAGGGCTTGGTGAAGTCCCTCGCCGTTGGACTTTGAAGTTGCGCTGTTTTGGCTTTTATCGTACTCGTACTCAATGAAATGGTACTCGTACTCGTACTCGATGCCGTATCTTCGAGTACGAGTACGAGTACTGCTAACGCGGAGTACGAGTACGAAAAGCCAGGGAAAACATCGATTGAAACTCCGAACCATGCGAATAGCGCAACTTCAAAACCGTTGGCTGCGGGTTAAACGATTGCTCGTGCATGGCAACGGATGTTGATCGAGGAGGCGGGGGTATTAGCCTACGGGGTGGATACTCGGTGGTGGGTCGATTCGTTTTCCCAGGTCCATCGCATCGCGTTCGAGTCTTGCGAGGAGTTCATCATCGAGCGAATGTTCGGTGTAGTCAGCGCATCGATCGATCGCATCGGGGCTGAGGTCTGCCCAGTGGGAGAAGTAGAGTTCGAGGAGACGGTGTCGTCGGACGGCTCGGTGCGATTGTTGGATACCCGTTGAGCTTAGGACGAATTGGTTGGGGTTACGATCGATGATCCAACCTTTTCGGGCCAGGGTTTTCGCGATGCGATCGAGTTGTTTTTTCGACCAGTGCAATTGGGTAGCGAGGCGGAGTTTGTCGACCGGCTCGGATCTTAGATCGCCGTGGATCGCTGGGGCTTTGCGATCGCTTTCGAGGAGTTCGAAGGCACCGCGCAGCAAGTGTTCTTGGTCGGCGAACCATCGGGATTGAAACCGTTGTCTCCAGCCCCAGACGATCCCGTGGCGCGAACCGAACAGGAGGCTCAGGGCGAAGAGTCCGGCGGCGACGAGGACCATGGAGGCACCTGAGGGGAGGTGTTCGGATCGATAGCTGCACAGCGCGCCGAGGATTCCTGAGGTCATGCCCAGGAGGGTGCTTGTCAGGAGGTTCCAGCCGAGTCGATCGGACCAGAAGCGAGCGGCGGCCGGGGGGATGACCACCATGGCCACGACCAGGAGGACTCCGACGATCGAGGTACCGACGATCACGATCAGCAGTCCGAAGCCCATGAGGATCAGATCGAGGACCAGGACCGGCCAGCCTTGGGCCGAAGCGTAGGTAGGGTCGAAGCACAGGAGTTGGAGTTCTTTTCGGAGCAGGAGAACCCCGGCACAGACCATACCGCTGACGATTGCGATGAGTTTGGCGTCTTGAGCGACGATGCCTGCGGTATTCCCGTAGATGAATCCTTCGAGTCCTGCGGCGTTTCCCGATTCGGTTTGTTGGACGAGGCTCAGCAGGACCATACCGAGGGCAAAAAAGACGCTCAGGACGATCCCCAGCGCGGCGTCTTCTTTGAGTTGGGTGAAACGGCGCAGGGCCATGACGGCCAGAGCACCGAGGCATCCGCTCAGGGCCGCACCGGCCAGGAGGACCAGGGGTTGGCGGCCTTGGCCGCCGTAGGCAAGGCTGACAAAGAAAGCGATGGCGATGCCCGGGAGAGAAGCATGGCAGATCGCATCGGCGATCAACGAGCGTTTGCGCAGCAGCAGGAAGACCCCGACCAGACCGCAGGCGGCTCCGAGCATTGCGCAACCGAGAATGACCAAACGAGTGTTGTAGTCCATGAGGGTAATCAGTTTACTCCAGGCTCGGATGCTAAGGCAGGTCGATTCATGGTAAACTTCGTTACGGCAGTGTTTCCCCGTCGATTCAGGCACTTGAGGATGGAATAAGCGAAAATGGAATACAGGACAGAGCGGCCGTCGAGATGTGCAAGCCGTGGTTGGTCGGTCGCTGTGTTGTTGGCCTTAGGGTGCTCTCTAGGGCAGGTGGTTGAAGCTCAGGTGCTTGAGGCTCAGGGTGGGATCAAGAACCGCTACCAGATTTCGAGGCGGGCAGCGGACATCCATGCTCGGGGTTATGTGTTCGATGGGCACAACGATTTGCCTTGGGAGGTCCGGACCAAGGCGACTCGGGGTTTTGACGAGTTGGACATATCGAAGCCGCAGGCGAGTCTGCATACCGACATCGATCGGTTGCGCGTTGGGAATGTAGGGGCACAGTTTTGGTCAGTTTTTGTGCCCGTCGATACGATCGCTGCGGGGAATGCGTTTCAGACCACCCAAGAGCAGATCGAGTTGGTGCACAAGATGATTGCGCGGTACCCGGACGTATTTGAGTTAGCGCTCGATGCGGAGGATGTCCGGAGGATCCAGGGTGAGGGAAAGATCGCGTCGCTCATCGGGATGGAGGGGGGGCACAGCATCGAGGGGTCGATCGGTAAGCTTCGGCAGTTGCATGCGATGGGAGCGAGGTACATGACATTGACTCATGCCGACACGCTGGAGTGGGCCGACTCGGCGACCGATGTAGCGCGGAGCGATGGGTTGAGTGAGTTTGGCGAGGAGATTGTTTTGGAGATGAACCGGCTTGGGATGCTGATCGATCTATCGCATGTTTCGCCGGCGACGATGCATGATGCGTTGCGGGTATCGAGGGCGCCGGTGATATTCTCGCATTCCTCGGCGCGGGCGATTGCGGATCATCCTCGGAATGTCCCCGACGAGGTGCTCGTGGAGTTACCGAAGAATGGAGGGGTGGTGATGATCAATTTCTTCTCTGGTTTTGTGGTACCCGAGTCGGCGGGAGTATTGCTTGAGCAATCGGCGTATCGCAAGGAGCTCAAGTTGAAGTATCCCGAGAGCAAGGAGCAGCAGGAGCGAGAGCTCAAGCAATGGCAGTTGAAGCATCCTTATCCGGCCGGGCAGGTGGAGATCCTAGTCGACCATATCGAGCATGTGATACGTGTCGCTGGGATCGACCATGTGGGATTGGGCTCCGATTTCGATGGCATATCGAAACTTCCGGTGGGGATGGAAGATGTTTCGAAGTACCCTGTTTTGACAGAGCTTTTGTTAAGGCGAGGCTATGAGGAAGAGGCGATCCACAAGGTGCTCTATGGGAATGTGTTGCGGGTGCTTGAGGAATCGAGCAAGGTCGCGAAGTGAGCCCTTCTGTAGCTGCGAACTTCTGCCTCCGACGGGACGAGCCCGACGGGAGGCTTCTAGCTGCTAAGTTCTGCCTCCGACGGGAAGAGCCCGACGGGAGGCTTCTAGCTGCTAACTTCTGCCTCCGACGGGAC
>QWPJ01000060.1 GCA_003671195.1 Planctomycetota bacterium | reverse complement strand
TGCACTGAAAAGGTCGTTTTGGGTTGTACCGGATGGGTAGCCAAAGAAAGTGATGCTGCCTGGATTGATGGAACTGCACGTCGCGTAGTCCGAGACCGCTAGATTTTGGTAAGGGAACGCGGCACCAAAACTGAATGTTCCAGAGACCGTCCTTGAGGATCCACCGGGCGATGACGGGCAAATCAACGTGTTGATCGGCGTTCGCAAGACCGCTTGATTGTCAGGCGTACCTGGTGCGATCAACGGGGACGAAAACCAGGGAAACTTCATGTTGTACTGCTGGTACAGCGAGCCTTGTTCCATGAACGGCAGAAGAAAAACAGTCCAAGCTTGGACGTTCGCAGGATAAGGCGATCCGGGTTGTCCTGGACCTCCTGGTGGAAAACCGATGTCGACAAACAGACTCGGCGGGAATCTTTTGAAGGAGCTCTCGTGGTTGTGTGCAGCCAGCCCGATTTGTCGGAGATTATTGCCGCAGGACATTCTGCGGGCTGCCTCGCGTGCAGCTTGGACGGCCGGTAGCAGCAGCCCAACCAGAATCCCGATGATCGCTATAACGACCAGAAGCTCAACGAGCGTAAAACCATTCCTTCGAAAACTTCGCTTTTGCATTTACCACTCCTGCTTGAAAGATACTTGACGTCATCAGGCGTCAAGTATCCCCATGCAGATGAGTATTGGATGAAGCTAAGCAGGTGAGTTCGATGAAGTTCCCCTAGATCGCTTACTCGTCGCCCGAAGGGGCAATTTCGCCTAACTGGCAACTGATCCAGGCGGCGACGACCGAAACCGGAGTGTTTGCCGACATGAATCGAACACTCCCATCGCACATCGCAGCGTGGGAACCGGCTCCGTGGAACGAATACAGTTCATTGCTGTTGTTGCAGTTCATCGCACATGGCCCCAACGAAGTGAACCCATCGTCGGTGAAACCATCGACCCAGAACTCCGAATCCGGATCCGCCCAACCCGCTCCGCTAGCTCGGGAGTTCGGAAACGCCGTCGATCGGCGGTACTGCATCGGACGTCCCGCGTCCTCTACCCAACTGAAGGTGTTCGAGGTTCCATCGAGAATGTTCGCAAGTCGGCTCTTTGGACGCTTGTTGTAAAAAGGAGGACTCATTCCTGTAGAGAACGAAGAGATCGTGCTCATCGGGAGGATCGCACCGATGTACTGAGTCGCATCGGTGTTCCCATTGGTAGGATCGTACCCGGGTATCGGACGCATCAGGTTGTAGGGCGCAAGTCCCAGTTTGCCGTTGACGCCGTTGGCGATCGAATAATCCGAAGGGGCAGCTTGCCATCGCGGTGCTGCAGAACTCGAAGGTGCATTGCCCGTATCGAGCATGCGTTGCGGACTCGATGGGCAGAGCAAACTCGGGACGTAGGTTGCGATCGCCACTGCGTTGACTGGCGAATTCCACGAGGCTTTCAAATTGTACTGGTTGTAGAGGCTCTGAGCTTCGATATGGGGCAACAGGAAAATCCCAGGCCCGTGGGTGATCGGCCCAGTTGTCGAATCAGGGTTGATCCCCAATTCGGTAACCGGATAGCCAACCAATGCATCGACCCGAGCGGGTGGAAAGAACTTGTTGGCACTCTCAAAGTTTTGGAGGGCCAAACCGATCTGCTTCAAGTTGTTCGAGCACTGCATCCGACGGGCAGCCTCTCGGGCCGCTTGCACCGCAGGCAACAACAGCCCGACCAAGACGCCGATGATGGCGATGACCACCAACAACTCGACCAAGGTAAAACCGTAACTTTTTCTCATAACAATCACCTCAAAACCTAGATATGAAAAACAATAAAAATGTCATTTAGTCAGTTCAAAAGTCGGGATCGTCGAAGACTTTTTCTCCACCGTCGCCTTCAATCCAGAGGTTTCTGGATCCGCATATTTCGGCGGAAACGTTAGCTGGCTCGCGTCCCGCTTGACCTGATCCCCACCCTCCTCGTCGAGCGGTTGCATGAATGCAAGTCCAACCTTGTACTCCCCAGCCGGCGCACCGTCTTTGGAACTGTAGGTGTGGATCGAGTACTTGCCATTCTCATCGGTGATCCCTTGGGGGATCTCTTGCCGCTTAAAATTGGTCTTATCCACTGGCCTAAAGACCACCGTAACTCCCTTGTACGGCTTGCCATCCAATCGAACTTCTCCTTGCACCGGATAAGTTGTTTGGTTGATGCTCTCGCTGCAACCCATGACGGCAAGCAGCAGGCTCAGACTCGCAATTCGCTTCATGGTCCACCTCTTGAAACACAGTTCGGAATTCTTCATGAAACATCCCGCGCTTGGAGGCTTCAACTTGACGGGCGATTGTAGGGGTCCCGGGAAATCCGCCATGTGGTATTTATGGAAATGTTCCATGAAGTTTCCGTGAAGCCACGGGTGAGAACCCTTACTTTGATTGTGTCTTAGGCATCGCTGTTCAAAAACTAGGCAGTGAGGCTCCGATTTCGGGTTGCCTCGATCGCCACAGCCTCCCCTCTTTTTGGGGGGGTCGGATTTTACGATTTTTTGGACTTTTTTGGTTGGAATGGTCGCGACGGGTGTGTAATTTATTTTCCCAACCACACGGTGCTGAACGCTTTTTTCTACCACAAGAGCCTCCATCATGATTCAATCCCGCTGGCTGCATTCCCAAGGGAATTTCCCGTCAATACTAACCGCTCTGATTCTTGCGCTCGGATGGGTGCATCTCACCTACGCAGGTCTTGTCGATGGCGGCGGGGATCTAGCCAATGACCTGAACAACGCGGTGCGTTTCGATCCCTCGACTCCCACCAATGTCATCGTCGCCTACAAGGACGCTAACCTTCCCCTCGATCGGTATATTCAAGTCGGGTTCTCAACAAGCAACGCGATCCCCTTCAACATCACCGAGATTGCTTGGTCTCGCAACAACTCGACCTATACCAATTTCGCGCCGAGCAATTTCGTAAACGATATTGCGTCAGGCGGAGGAATAAAACTCTCGAATGTGATCGATCTTGGCTCACCAATTGGCGGAAATGCGTCAACGCTTTTTTACCTTCGATACACACTGCCGATCGGTATTAACGTAGGTTCGGTGGTACAGTCAACATTTTATGCGAACTCAAATGGCGCAATTTCATCTGGTCGTTTAGCCGATGAAATCGATAACAACTTCCTATCGATTACAAGATCGCATACAGCGGTACCTGAGCCGGGAAGTATCCTAATGGCTTGCAGTGCCGGTGGCTTATTCGCATGGCGATTGCGCAAACGAGGACGTTCGAGCAAAGCGTCTACATAGCCGACTTACGTAGTCGTGCGAAACCATCGCTTTTTTGATTGGAAGGAAGCGACTCCTTGGCCTCCGTCGGCTTCATGCCGGCGGGGCCAAGACTCTTGAGCTACATCCACGCGCCCCCCCCTATATCATTCTTCCGCCCGCTGGGCGGAAGAATGATATAGGAGTGGAGTGAGGTCCAGCCTTTGTAGCTGCAAACTTCCGCCTCCGTCGGGACGAGCCCGACGGGAGGCTTTTTGCGATGGCTGACCGTCAAGGCGATTGCTAGCGGCTTGGGCACAAGCGGCTAATCACCTCCGTAGCATGGCCCTCCGAGGCCGTGCGTCCCCATCCTCCTAGCCCTCCGCCGGGACGAGCCCGATGGGAGGCTTTATGCCTCGGTAGCTGCTTAGTTCTGCCTCCGCCGGGACGAGCCCGACGGGAGGCTTTATGCCTTGGTAGCTGCTTAGTTCTGCCTCCGTCGGGACGAGCCCGACGGGAGGCTTTATGACCGGCGAGGACGGCTCTTCTTGCCAACCTCTTTACTTTTACTCGGCTCCTTACGCATCGACTCCAAAGGGGCCGCGAGCACCACGGCTTGGTCCACCCCATCCGAACCGAGCCCCTTCTTGGCCGCCTTCGATGCTCGCCGGATCTCCAAGACTTGCACATACTCGGCACCGTAAAACAAAATCGAGATGCCGTAGTAACACCACAGCAACAACGCGATGAACGATCCGATAGCCCCATAAGCCGTCGTGTAACGCATGCCGATGAAGAATGCTCCCAATAGACCCCGGCCCACTTCCCAAATCACCGCCGCGAGAAGCCCCCCTCGAAACGCATCGAGCCATATCACCGGCCGCTTGGGCAAGATCCGGTAGATCAACGTAAAGAGCATCGCATTGACCAAAATGGTCGTCAGCAAATCCATCAGATTGAACAGATGACCGACGCTCGGAAGGGTCTGGGTGGTCAACGACCGCACCTGGGTGACCCCCATCCCGACAAAGAACAAAATCACCAATAAACCACCCAAAGACAACAGCATCAGGAATGCGGCAAACCGACTGCGAATCACGCGGAAGACCGTTCCTAGCAACGATGCGTCCTTTTGAGGCGGTATGCGAAAAATCCGGTCAAAGCCTCGGTCGATCTGAGCAAACACCCCGATGGCTGCCAAGATCGCCGTCAGCAATCCGGTCGGTCCACCCACCAAGGACTGTGTCGCCAAATGATCGAGCACTTGGTCGACCTGAAACCGCAACTCAGGAGTCGTCTGGGTCTCGACGGTATCGAGGATCTCCTGCTGAATATCGATCCCGAATTGCGTGTACCGAAGAAAAATCCCCAGCCCCGAGATCAAGAGCAAAATCATTGGGAACAATGACAATGCCAAATAGTACGCGACACTGGCGGCCAGAGACCCCGCATCGTCCTCCGACCAACGGACCCCCGCATCCTTCAGATTAGGGAAAAAATCCAAAAGCCATCGCTTGCTATGCTCGACAGCTTCGGATTTGGCCGGACCGGCTTTTTGGGGACCTGTACTCATGGGGCGATTGTAGAATTGAAGGGAATCGGCCGCTAGCGGAGCCCCAACCCAGGATGTCTACTTGAAATTCTAACCGCAATAGGGGCTCGTCGAATCCTGTGTTTCGTAAATAATGCTCCCTGCGGCCCGTCCGCCCCTACCGTTATACCCACTTACCCATACGACTTGACCTATGTCCACCGGACAACCTCAGCCGACATCCGCCGCGCCCATGACCCCCTCGGCACCCCTGGGCCCACTTCCACCTCTGGATGTCGTTCCCATCGACGCGATTTTGATGGTCTCCTTCGGGGGCCCCGAAGGCCCCGAGGACGTGATGCCCTTCCTCGAAAACGTCCTGCGGGGAAAGAATGTACCCCGCGAACGAATGCTCGAAGTCGCCGAACACTACAACCACTTTGGCGGAATCAGCCCCATCAATGAACAATGCCGTGCTCTGATTGGGGCCGTCCAAGCCGAATTGGACCGACGGGGGATTCGATTGCCCATCTACTGGGGAAACCGAAATTGGCATCCCATGCTCACCGATACGCTCTCCCAGATGAAAAACGACGGCCGTAAACGGGCCATCGCTTTCTTTACCTCGATGTTCAGTTGCTACAGCGGTTGCCGCCAGTACCGAGAAAACATCGCCGCTGCGATCACTCTGGCCGGCCAAGAAGCTCCTTTGGTTGAAAAAGCTCGGATGGGTTTCAATCACCCGAAGTTCATCGAAGCCCAATCCGATTGCTTGAAAGCGGCGCTCGATAAGATCGCCCCCGAAGATCGCGCCGCGACCCCGGTGCTCTTCTCGGCACACAGCATCCCTAAATCGATGGCAGACCACTCTCGCTACGAATTGCAACTGCGAGAAGCGGCAAGACTCGTCTGCGAATCGGTCGGGCACGCCAACTGGGAAATCGTCTACCAAAGCCGATCCGGACCACCTCAGCAACCCTGGCTCGAACCGGATGTCTGCGATCGAATCGAAGCCCTCTACAACGAATCGCAGATCACCCATGTGATCGTCCAACCCATCGGCTTTGTCTCCGACCACATGGAAGTCCTCTACGACTTGGACGAGGAAGCTGCCGCGAAATCCAAAGAGCTCGGAATCGCGTTCTTTCGCGCCCCTTCGGTCGGGATCCACCCGGCCTTCGTCTCCATGGCCGTCGACCTGATCGAGGAGCGGCTCGTTGCCGGAACCCCACGCATCTCGGTCGGAAATTATGGACCTAGCCACGACATTTGTCCGGCCGACTGCTGCATGTACCCGCAACCTACCCGACCGGCGGGCGCAACCAGACCGACCGACCCAGGCAGACCAACCGACCCAGGCAGACCAACCGATGCTGCCAGACCGACCGACCCGGGCCGACCAACTTAAGCTCCCGCGCAGAGCCCCATTTACCCTTCCTTCAAGTCGACTCGCTCGCTTCGAGCTAGGTCACTCTTACCCTGTGTACCACTTATGAGACTATTCGCTAGATCCCATCTGTTCATTTTGCCATTTGTTTGGGCCGTATCCCATGGGCCTCTAGGTGAGCTCGCCTATGCCCAAAGCCCTGAGCCGGTCCGAGCCCTGCTGATCGTCGGGGGCTGTTGCCATGACTACGACAGCCAAAAACAGATCATCAAGCAAGGCCTCGAAGCCACCGCGCACATCGATGTGACGGTCGTTCACCAAGGTGGTTCGGGGACCAAAGCCGAAATCGAACTCTACCGCGATCCGAAGTGGGCCGATCGATTCGATGTGATCCTCCATGATGAATGCTTTTCCGATGACAAGGACCCGCAGTGGCTTGCAAGGATCCTCGAACCGCATCGCAAGGGGAAGCCTGGGGTAGTCATCCACTGCGCCATGCATTGCTACCGTGTCGGAAACGACGATTGGTTCGAGTTCTGCGGTGTGACGAGCCGAGGGCACGGACCCCATTACTCCCACGAAGTCCGAAACGTCCAAGCCTCGCATCCGATCATGGAAGGGTTCGGTGCCGCTTGGGCAAACCCCGCTGGAGAACTTTATCGTATCGATCGATTCTGGCCGACGAGCAGCCCGCTGGCCACGGCCAAAGATCGCGAGAATGGGCAAGACCAAGTTTGCGTCTGGACCAACGACTATCGAGGCACGCGTGTCTTTGGCACCACGCTCGGGCACCACAATGAAACGGTCGATTCCCCGGAGTTCATCGGCATGCTCGCCCGCGGCACGCTATGGGCTAGCGGTAAACTCGCGCCGGAGTATCTCAAGCCCGCTGCTAAACGCTTCGAACGGGAGAATCTTGCGCTGGGTTCCAAGGTCACCGCCTCCTCGGAGCAGAAAGATCAAAACAACCTTACAGAATTCGCCGTCGACTCCAATCGAGCCACCCGTTGGTGCGCCAGCGGCGGGAGTTTCCCTCAGTGGATCCAACTCGATCTCGGCAAACCCCAATCGATCCATGGCGTGGGAATCGACTGGGAAAGCGACCAGTCGACCTACCGCTACAAGATCGAAAGCTCCCTCGATGGCGAACGATTCGACATCCTCGGAAAATCGCCCGAGGAAGGCTCGCCGGGCAAGCTAGCCGATCATCCGATCGAGCCGATCATGGCTCGCTTTGTCCGCGTCGAATGCACGGGAGCTTCCCCCGGGGCTTGGGCCTCCATACGCGAGATCAAAGTCTATGGCGGTGCGACTAAGGAGATCTCCATCGAGGACGCGAAAATGAAAAAGGAGCGAGAACTGCTCGGCGAATGCAAATTGCCCGAAGGTTTCGATGCGACCCTTTTTGCCTACCCACCGGCGGTCAACTATCCCGTCTTCGTCGCCGCGGCACCCGATGGAACCCTGTTTGTATCGAGCGATAAAAATGGGTCCCTCGACCGCGAACTCAAGCGAGGCTCGATCGTTCGGTTGCAGGATTTCGACGGGGATGGTCGCGCCGATGCGTCCAACCTTTACGTCGATGACGTCGATTCCCCACGAGGCATCGTATGGGATCACGATCGACTCTACGTCCTGCACCCACCTCATCTGAGCGCATTTATCGATGAGAACAACGATGGGGTTTCCGATCGTCAAGAGATTCTCTTGAAGGATGTCGCCTTCGGTTTCAAGGATCGACCTGCGGATCACACCAGCAACGGAGTGACGATGGGAATCGACGGTTGGCTCTACCTGGCGATCGGCGATTTCGGGTTCATGAACGCCGTAGGTACCGATGGACGAACGCTGCAGTTTCGCGGCGGGGGCGTCGTGCGAGTCCGCCCCGACGGAACTCAAATGGAACTCTACAGCAACGGAACCCGCAACATCCTCGAAGTCGCCATGGACCCACTCTTGCGAGGATTCGCAAGAGACAATACCAACGACGGTGGGGGTTGGGATGTCCGCATGCATCACTTCAGCGGCGGCGATGACCATGGGTACCCTCGCAAGTACATCAACTTTCCGAATGAAATCGTCCCTCCCCTTGCCGACTACGGCGGGGGCTCTGGGTGCGGGGCACTGTTCCTGGACGAACCGGGTTGGCCCAAAGAGCTCAACGATTGCGTCTATACGGCCGATTGGGGACGCCAGATGATCTTCAGCCACCGAGTCGAACCCAAAGGGGCCAGCGTCTCGATCGATCAGCGAGAATTCCTCGGGATCGAACGCGCCACGGATTTGGACGTCGATGCGAATTCCAATGTCTATGCATCGAGCTGGAAAGGCGCCACGTTCAACTACGCCGGCGAAAACGTTGGCTATGTCGTGCAATTGCGCCCCAAAGGTTACAAGCCCGAGGCATGGCCAATCCTCGATCCAAACGATCCACAAGGATGGTTCGAACTGCTGAGTTCTGCGAGCCATCGACGACGGATCGAGGGGCAACGAGGACTGGTCCGCTATGCAGCCGAACATCCGAGCCAACAGCTCCTCATCGTAGATCGCCTTAAGCAACTTGCAGGCAACGACCAAGCCGCCCTGAAAACTCGAATCGCTGCGATTTTTACCATCGGTTTGATCCATGACCAATCGGTCCGTGGAGGACAAAATCCATCGAGCCTCGCTCCACAGATCGATTCTCTCGTAGGCTTGGCCTCCCGACCCGCCGTGGGGGCCTGGGCCATCCGAGCCTTGAGCGATCTACAAGTTTGGGACCGATCCGAAGTGCTAAGTGCGATCCGTAGGGGTTTGCAGTCCGAGGACCCAAGGACCAAGATCGAATCGATTCTGTGGGTGACCAAGGCGCCGAAAGGGAACTGGACGAATGACCTCGTCAGGCATCTATCGAGCGACGATGCGCTGGTGCGGCATCTGGCGACCAGGGCGATTTCCAAACAGGATTGCGAGCAAGCTTGCTGGCATATCTTCAACACCCAACCCAAGGAGAGCTTGGCCTACGAGCATGCCCTCCAAGCCTTAGCCATGAACCATGATCCGAAGTTCATCGCCGAGCGGATCGAATTGCTCAAGCAAAGCGACGGGAAATCCAAAACGATGGATGAAACCTCGGTTCGCATCCTGAGCAGGCTCGCCTTTCGCGAAGGAGTTTGGAACGGCTCAAGCTGGGGGACTAGGCCCGATACTCGAGGCCCCTACTATCAACCAGAAGCATGGGAGATGACCACGCCCATCGAGGAAGCCATCGATCGGCACTTGGCCAAGAAAGACGCCTCCGATCAGACGGAAATCCTGCGTATGCTCGCTTTGAATCGATGGAGCATTTCCGAGCGAGTCGAAGGCTGGATGCGAACGCCGCAATGGAGCGAACTTCCTTTTGCCCAACGAATCGGATTGCTCGAGGCGGCAGGCAGCCTGCCCGATCCCGTGTTGAAATTGCTTGAGACCGTCTCAGGGGACCCGAGGCTTGCCGAAGCCGATTTGCTTCCATTGCTGAGCGTTTTGCTTAAGCAGAATTCAGAACAAGCGATTCCGGCGATCGCTGTTTCGATGGCCAGGGCTGGCGATTTCTCGACCCGATTGCAATCCGAAGCTTGGAAGCGTTGCAGCCAGAGCGACAATCTCGCAAAGAACGTGCATGGATTGCTCCAACGTGGAGAATCCGCATCGGGATTCCCGCAGGCGTTGCTCGTATCGGCGCTGGCCTGTCGCAAGGATCAGTCCCAAAAACCCGAATTGCTTGCAGCAATCGATTCGGTGTGGTCGTCTCCCGAAATCGTCGAACGCCTCTTTGAGGTCTTTCGACTGGGTGAATGCAAACAAGCCGAACCGCTCGTGCGGCGAGCGATCCTCGACAATCGGCCCGCGATCGAGAAGCTAGGCAAGGAGTTGGCAAGCCATTGGGGGCTCGCCGATTGGAACCAGTGGAACGGTCCTAAGATCTCCACCATGAAAAAAGAGGATGTCCTCAAGCAGGTCGTCGAGGCCCAGGGGGACAGCAAGCGGGGCGAGCAGGTATTTGGATTGCTAGGCTGTGCCAAATGCCACGATGTCAAACCCAACGAGGTGTTGCGAGGACCCTACTTGCCCAACGTCGCTAAGACGTACAAGCGAGATCAGCTTACCGAGGCGATTTTGATGCCGAGCAAATCGATTGCCCAAGGGTTTGTTCAAAACGTATTTCGACTTGACGACGACCGGGTCGTATCGGGATTTGTGACCAAGGAAAGCCCGGAAAAAGTCGTATTGAGAAATGCGCAAGGAGAAGTCGTTGAAATCCAGGTCGAGTCGATTTCGGAGCGAAAAGAAAGTCCCGTCTCGGTCATGCCCGAGGGGTTAGCCGACGGCATGCCCATTACGGCCCTGGCCGACTTGATCAGCTACCTGGAATCCCTGAATTAGGTCTGCTGTTCGTCGTACTCGTGCTCGTTGGCTGCTTAATCTGCGGGGATGCCGATCGTTGATCGAGGCGGGTTGCGGGAACTTGCGGAGCCATGGGACTGGTCGCTTATTAGACCCATTCCGATTACGATTACGAGCACCGTTTCACTGAGCACGAGCACGATGTTCTTACTCCATGCCAGATCGTTTGCGATCCGCTAAGCCGCGGAGTTGGCTCTGGCGCAAATCAAAAATGAACGATCGAAGACTTCGGTGCAACGCTTGGTTCTGGCTGTTCGTCGTGCTCGTGCTCAGTCCGCCGCGGCGGACGGTGCTCGTGCTCGTAATCGAATCGACACAACCGCGACAGAATA
>QWPJ01000126.1 GCA_003671195.1 Planctomycetota bacterium | reverse complement strand
TGGCGACCGACGGTATCCAGGATCCGGGCAATGCAGGAACACTGCTTCGATCCGTGGCTGCGCTAGGCGGCAACCGCATGTTCTTAAGCCCCGATTCGGTCAGTCCTGTGCATCCGAAATTCCTCCGCAGCACGGCTGGTCAGTGGTTTCGCTTGCCGCCCAAGGTATCGAGTATCGTGGATTTAGCAGGCCAAGCCAAACGCCGAGGAGTGCAAGTAGTCATCGCCCAGATGAATGGCGAGCCGATCTGGAACATGGATTTCACCAAGCCGACGATGTTCATCGTAGGCAGTGAGGGCCAAGGGATCCGTGAGAGCACCCGAAAATTAGCGGACTCGATTTGTTCGGTTCCGATGGCCATGGGAGTTGAATCATTAAACGCCTCAGTTGCAGGGACGATCCTCTTGTACGAAGCGGCTCGCCAACGATCCGCCTCCCGTTGAGCTGTTGAATAAGCCTCCCGTCGGGCTCGCCCGGCGGAGGCAGAACTGGCAGCTACCAAAGCCGATTAAGCCTCCCGTCGGGCTTGCCCGGCGGAGGCAGAACTTGCGGCTACCAAAGCCGAGTCTTGCTCTCGCCTCCCCCTCTATCTTTCTTCCGCCCTTCGGGCGGAAGAAAGATAGAGGGCTTTTGGGCGAATCTGTAGCTATAGAGTCTTGGCCCCGCCGGCATAAAGCCGAATGGAGGCCGAGAGCGGATGCCTGTGTTGCGCTGGGAATACAATATACGGGTCCCCAAGTGGGCTATCCTCCCTGCATACACTTTCGCTCGCGTTTCCACATCAAACCTACCTACTGAACCCGCCGACCCATGAGATACCGTTCGACCCGAGATGTTGTCGCGGATTTGAGACAACACGGAAAACTCATCGAAGTCGATCTTCCCTTGTCTCCCATTCTGGAAATCCCAGAGATCCAACGTCGTGTCTACGCTCGAAAAGGACCCGCCATTCTTTTCAAAAATCCGACGCACTCTTCGTTCCCTATGGTCAGCAACCTCTTCGGATCGCTTGACCAAGCCCGATTTCTGTTCCGACATACCTTCGACCGAGTCCGACGGGCTATCGAACTGAAAATCGACCCCTCGGCGTTTTTTCGTAACCCTCTGCGCTACGTCTCGGCTCCCTCGACCGCTTGGACCATGCTCCCAAAACATGTTTCCTCCGGTAGCGTCCTGGCAAATAGCTGCCAAATCGATGACCTACCCCATCTGATCTCTTGGCCCAACGATGGTGGACCTTTCGTCACCCTTCCACAAGTTCTCAGTTGCCCTCCTCAAACGTCACCGAATCAACCAACGAACTTGTCCCATTGCAATCTCGGTATGTATCGGATCCAACTCTCCGGTAACGAATACATCACCAACCAACAAATCGGTCTACATTACCAACTCCATCGCGGGATCGGTATCCACCATCAACAAGCCCTCGTCGCTGGCAAACCCTTTCCCGTGACGATCACCCTCGGCGGGCATCCAGCGATGACGCTCGCAGCGGTGATGCCCCTCCCCGAGAACGTGGGCGAACTGACCTTCGCCGGCGCCCTTGCGGGCCATCGTATCCCGATGATCACCCGAAATTCCACAGCTCCTATCTATGCGGATGCTGATTTCGCGATCTGTGGAATCATTGACCCTAACTCTCTGAAACCCGAAGGCCCCTTTGGGGACCATCTAGGCTACTACGCGCTGACTCACCCCTTCCCCTGGATGAAGGTTACGAATGTTTATCATCGCAAAGATGCGATCTGGCCCTTTACCGTCGTCGGTCGACCTCCCCAAGAAGATACGACCTTCGGAGAACTCATTCACGAACTCACCGGCCCGATCATTCCAACGGTTCTTCCCGGCGTGCGCGGAGTCCACGCGGTCGATGTGGCGGGTGTTCACCCTCTACTTCTGGCGATCGGATCCGAACGCTATACACCCTATCTAAAGCCCAATCGCCCCCAAGAACTTCTGACCCAAGCCAACGCAATCCTCGGCCAAGGTCAAATGTCGCTTGCCAAGTACTTGTTCATCATCGATGGCAATGACGCTAATGCTCCGAGCCTCTACGACCTCGAAGCCTTCTTTCAATGGGTCTTCGAACGCATCGATTTGTCCAACGATTTACACTTTCATACCAAGACCACCATCGATACGCTCGACTACTCTGGCGAAGGATGGAATCAAGGCTCTAAACTCGTCATTCCGATCAACGGCGCGAAACGCCGCGATCTCCTCACGTCGATCCCCGGTGACTTACGTCTAGGCCCCGATCTTCATCATCCAAAACTTTGCTCCCCAGGTTCGATCGCCGTCGAAACGAAACTCTCGCTCGATGCCGCTGTGGAACAAATCGCTGCGCCGATGTCTTCTCAGAAGGATCTTGCCAAACAGATCGCGATCATCACTCTCGTCGACGATTCGACCTTCACAAGCCGTAGCTTCAACAACTGGATTTGGGTCGCCTTCACCCGCTCCAATCCCGCTACGGACCTGCGGGGTGTCGGCGAGAATACGTACCATAAACACTGGTCTTGCTCCGGCCCGCTTGTCTTGGATGCTCGGGTCAAACCGCATCACGCCCCCCCATTGATCGAATCTCCCGAAGTCACCAAGAAGATCGATGCTTTGGCTGCTCAAGGCGGCCCGCTTGCGAAATACCTATAAAAAACTCATCCGCTTGGCTAAAAAATCGCTTTTTGGTGACAATGGTCTTATCCTTGTTACACTTTAGTCAGCCCTTCTGTGTGTGATCCGAATCGAAGTGGATGATGCCCAATGCTCCCGACTACCAATCAACAAGCCGCCTGCGATTCTTATCGACGTTGGATCGACCCTAAGCAGAACCGTCGAGACTGGCTAAAGAAAGGCTCTCTGACTGCTTTTGCCGCCGGCTCGCTCTGGACTACTCTGGCCGAATCCCTCGCCTTGGCCAACTCAAAAAACAACACCAAGCCATCGGGTCGACCCAAGTCGATGATCGTTCTGTGGATGCAGGGCGGACCGAGCCAACTCGAGACGTTCGACCCGCATCCCAATAGCCCTATCGGTGGATCTACCGTCGCGGTCGATACCTCGCTCAAAGGTTTGCAAATCGCGAACACCCTTTCGCAAACCGCCGAAGTCATGCACCTGGGAACCCTGGTTCGCTCCATGGTCTCCAAAGAAGGTGACCACGAACGCGCGACCTACAACATGAAAACCGGGTGGCGCCCCGACCCTACATTGATCCACCCGGCGATCGGCGCTGTTCTATGCCACCAAAGCTTGCAGAATATAGAAATCCCTCGCCATGTCTCTATCCTCTCGGGCCAGTGGCCCTCTCGCGGCGGCTACTTAGGTAGCCAATTTGACGCGTTCCAACTCGGCGATCCAAAAAACCCTCTACCGAATCTCAAAAGCCCCATTCCTGCTTCGCAATTCGATCAACGTGTCTCGGACCTTGAAATCCTAGAGAAAGGTTTCCGTAAGGGTCGCCTGAAGAACCTCGAAACGGAAAAAACCCTTCATAGCATCTCGACCCAGCGCGCAATAAAGATGATGTCGAGCGAGCAAATCCAAGCCTTCGAGATCGATCGTGAACCCGCCAGTATCCGAGATCCTTTCGGCGACACTCCCTTCGGTCGTGGCTGCCTAGCGGCCGTTCGACTTATCGAACAAGGTGTTACCTGCGTCGAAATCGAACTCAGCGGTTGGGATACGCATATCGAAAACCACTCGCTTCAGGCCGGGCAATGCGCAATCCTAGATCCAGCTTTGGCCTCCCTGATCCGGTTGCTCGAAGCCCGAGACCTTCTGGATTCCACCGTGGTTCTCTGCAGCGGTGAATTTGGACGAACCCCGCAAATCAATGTCGCTGACGGTCGTGACCACTGGCCAATCGGCTTCAGCTCGGCAATCTTCGGTGGCCCCTTCCGCCGCGGTTACGTCCACGGCCAAACCACCCACGAACCGATCCGAGATGACCAAGACCCGATCACCGGAGTCTCGAAGACCGTCAAAATCGAGGACCTTCACGCGACGATCCTCCATAGCTTCGGTATCGATCCGGCTCTTGAGTCGGTCACTCCCATCGGTAGACCCCTGGCCGTTAGCCAAGGATCGATCGTCAAGGAGCTGTTGGATACCTAATCTCTCTGGCACTATTTTTTGTTAGGCGATGGTTTCGCTGTCGCTTGCTTTGGCTTGGCCGCCGCTGGTCCTTCCATAAGCTTCTCGATCGCCTGAATCATCTCGGGATTAGCGCTCAAGCCCGCTGTTCGCTTGACGACCACTCCCTTGCTATCGATCAGAATCGTCACAGGGACACTCAAGACCCCTAGTTTGGTCGCCAAATCACTCTGGAATCCGCCTTGCTCATGGATATGTGCCCAAGGGTACTTGCCAGCGTTTTCTTTCAGGAACTTCGCCGCCGTAGCTGCGTCGTTGTCCAAGTTCACTCCGACAATCTGAAGGTTTTGCTTCGCATACTTGGCCTGCAGTTTTCGTAGCTCAACCATATCGGCTTTGCATGGATCACACCAAGTCGCCCAATAGTGAACGATCGTCGGCCCCGTGGTTTGCACATCCTTGCCCTCCAAGGTTTTCCCTCGAAGGTTCAATGTCTTGCCTTCTAAATTGAGCCTTACGATCGCTCCTGAGGCCTTCTTTCCAAAGTCTGTACCCGGAAAGGAGGTCGCTACCTTGCGATACCACTCCTGAGCTTCCGTCTCCTGACCACCCAACTCATCGTTGAGCCCGATCTGAATCATCGCTTCTGCTGCGTCAGGCGAAGTCGGATACTGCTCGGCAAACGCCTTGAGCTTCTCCATATACGATTCCTGAATCGCCGCATGATTGGCCTTAGGATCGCTCATCTGTGCCATAAATTCCGACGAAACGACCCGGAAAGCTACATAGGATTTATGCTCCTTGCCTCCCGCGACCTGATCCAAACTGGTCTCTAGGCTTTTGAGCTCCTCGAGTCCTTGGCTGTAAGCTCCAGTCTGTACGGCAGAACTGACCGAATCAGCAAACTGATGGATCCAAGAACCCATGTCCTCGGTGCCTTGGCTTGCCGTAATGAGTTTGCGCAAAATCCTCCCTCGCTCCTGATACTGCTCTGGAGTCGCATTGCCCTCTCGCATCGCTCCATCGACCTTATCGAGCTCGCTCAGCAGACCTTGCATCGCATCGGTCATGCCTGTCTCGCTTGCCGATGCCACCAAATCGCGATTGACCGCCAACGATGGGAAAAAGAAACCCGAATCCCCGACGCTGTTGCTATCGACCATCCGAGGCGCATCGATCAACCTCCAAGTAGTCCCTACTTGGACGATCGTCCCTACCATCAACTGCTGATTGCTCCCCTTGCTCTCGACGATCGCTATGACGTTTTCATACGCCGTCAAGTCTTGGGTAGAACCATCGGTACCCTCTGGGATGACGCCGGGCTTATCGGCCGCAAACTGCGCCCAACTCGCCTGAGCATCGATCCCTCGCTGACTTTCTAAAAATTCGCTAAAAGCTAACTTTGATTTTTCTATTTTTTCGGTAAGGCGGACTTTGGTCTTGTCCCCTAGCTTGATCGTTTCGATTTCGCTCGGACTCATCAGGAGCTTTTGATAGCGCTTGGTGTCCCGCTTCTTGATCGCTTCGACCACTTCCATCGTGATTTCTTCAGCCGATATGGTCTTCCAAGAATCGATCTGACCATCCTCGTTTTTGTCGATCCCCCAGCGGGTTCCTTGGGTTCCCAACCAACGAGATTGATCCGCTGTCCCGTTGAAATCCGAATCGATGTCGCGATAAACTTCGATCCCGTCCTTGTAGTAACTCCACTGGTCGACGTTGCGATCCCCATTGGTGTCCGCAAATCTTCTCAAGAGCCTTCCATCCGGGCCGTAGATCATCAATCCGTCGACCCCTCCGATCGTCTCGTACTTACCGGTGCACTGGGACGCTTCCTTGGCCTCGACTAGGTCATAGAGGACCTCTTGTTGCTGCGGCGTATAGCCCAATCCGGAGGCGACCAAACTATCGGTGTCTTGAGCCTGAGCCAAACTTGGCGAGCCGCTCAGGAGCATCGCCGTAATCATTGCCAAGGTTTTCCTGCGTTCCGGTCTGTTCTTCGCTTTGGCCAGCATCCTTGCTCTCTCCTTCTTGGGGTAATCGGTCCGATCGCCTCGGAGTCTAGCCGAAATACGCTATTGCCTGCTATAGCTTTTCATCTCTCTTGGCCACCCTCCCCTTCCCCACGTAAATTCTCGGTCATTTTCCAACCTTTGTACATTTCGCTAGCATTTCCCCAGTCGGCTGGCTTTTCCGATTGCTTTTCGAAAACGATCAAGTGCGCGGTTTTCATTTCGATCTCTTGGGCACTCAAACCGCTTGCTAGAAGCTCCATACCTGGGTTGTGTCCGATGCACATGAGGCTCGACCTGCCTCCGTGGTTCGCTTGGGCTACGCGCACGATCGTTTCAGGATTCGCTAAATAGAGCTCATCGAAAAACAGTATCTCCGGGACGATCTCCGGGACGCCTCGCTGGCTGTATTGACTTAGCGTTTGCAGGATTCCCTGGAGGGTTTGGACCGTTCTTAGCGCCGTCGAACAGAGAATTCGCTCTGGGATCAGATCGTTTTGAGCTAATTTTTGCCCCATGGACCAAGCCGCTTTTTTACCCCTAGGATTCAGGGGTCTCTCTTTATCCTCCAACGAGCTATCTGCCCAATCGCTCTTGGCATGTCGAAGAAGCATCCATCGAATCATCATCGATCTCTCTGTTTTTGGCTTTGGCGAACCTTTCACTCGAACAGTTCACTCGAACAGTTCATAAATGCGATCATCCATCAAGCTATCGGCGATCCACTTGGCTCCATGGAAGCTCCCTTGATTTGTATGCCTATTCGGTACGCTGATAACGTAAGCCCCAGCTGAGACGCCAGCCTTGGTACCTGTTTCGCTATCTTCGAGCACCAGCATCCGCTCGATGGGGCTTTGCATCCGCTTTGCAGCCTCGACGTAGATGTCGGGATAAGGCTTTCCTCGCGCGACTTCCTCGGCGGTTACCACAAAGTCCAAATGGTCCAGGATACCTACCCTGGCCAACGCCTTATGGGCGAAGCCTTTGGTCGAACTCGTCGCTACGCATCTTGGTAACCCTCTTTGGTTGATGGCTTCGAAGATTCTTTGCACTCCGGGCATCGTCTCCAAGCGTTCCTCGAGCATGCGTTCGAATACCTGCTCGGTTTCTAAATGCAACTGCTCCCAAGTTTCTTCGAGCGACTCGCTTTCGATAAGGACTTGGTAAGCCTTCGGGGCCGGCAGCCCTATCATCCTTCTTCGGACTTCCTCTTTGAAAACCTTCCCCCGCTTGGCCAACAACGCATGGGTCACCTCCTCATAGAGGTCCTCGGTATTGAGCAGCAACCCATCCATATCGAACGCTACGGCTTGAATTTTTATGGGCTGTTTGCTTCTTGTCGCGTTGTGGATCGTTTTGTCTCCCGGGGCTTCTTCGCTCTTCAAAACTTGTCAATTCCCTTTGCTAACCTGTTCGACCATCGGCTTGGTTTCTGACAATCGTTTTTCCCTGTTGGTACCACCCTTGGTTTCCAACCCTTGACCTACCCTTTTCGCCATCCTATCGACCTGTTTTCCACCGTTTTGGCTCGCTGGTTTTTACCCGCTTGCCCTTCTTTTTATCACGCTTTTGGCGGTTTGCTTCGATCGTAAGCTGGAGTTTCTAACAGCCCTTCTGGGCTCTCTTCAACAACAACAAGGTTTATATTACTAACTACTTAGTAGTACCGGCCTTCGTCTTGCTCATGGCCCATCCGTCTGGAAGCGTCGCATCCTTCGTGACAATGCAAATTCCTTCGCGTACACTGCACGGATCGAAGTCATCGGAATCGGTCAGACCCAACGTATTGGCGACCTGGACATGCCTACCGATGCGAGCGTTTTTGTCCAAGATGGCTCCTTCGATCAAACTGCCTGAACCTATCCCCACGCGTGGCTTACCTTCTTTGGCCAACCTAGCCACGTCGGCTTCGGTCTCCATGTAATCGGCCCCCATGACGATCGAATTGCGGATCGTCACTCCATCGCCTATGACGCACCGAAGTCCTATAACGCTGTTTTCGATGATCGAACCTTTCCCAATCCTGCACCCATCAGCCACCAAAGAGGAATGGATCGTCGAGCCCTCGATGACCGTCGGCGGTAAAAAACGGGGCCTGGTGTAAACGGGGTTCTCTGCCGAAAACAAATTGAATGGCGGATTGGGCTTCGTCAGCGACAAGTTGGCCTCATAAAAGGCTTTGATCGTCCCGATGTCCTCCCAATAGTCGTCAAAAAGGTGGACTTGAACCTTCCTCGAACGGATCGCCGCAGGGAATACCTCTTTGCCAAAGTCGCTGTAATTGGTCTTGTTGAGCACTTCAAAAAGAAGCTCTTTGTTGAAAATGTAAAGCCCCATACTCGCCAAACAATCTCTACCTTTGGATTGGATCCCCCTAGCATCGATCCACGATGGGGACATGCTGACCATGTCGATCTCTTCGGAGGTCTTGGGCTTCTCCAAAAAACCTACCACCCGACCAGAATCGTCGCATCGCATGATCCCCAACGCATGCGCCGCGGAACGAGCGACCGGAATCGCCGCTATCGTTACATCCGCCTTGGAATCCACATGCGTCTGGAGCATCTGCCGGTAATCCATCCGGTAAAGTTGATCACCGCTGAGAATCAACACGTACTTGCAGTTCTGATCATCGAAGTAGACGAGGTTTTTACGAACCGCATCGGCAGTCCCTTCAAACCAAGCCCCATCGATATCCATCGTTTGCTGCGCGGCGAGCAACTCGACAAAACCACCCGAAAAATTATCAAAACGGTACGTCTGACGAATATGCTGATGCAACGAGACACTCAAAAACTGCGTGACGACATAAATTTTATTGATGTCGCTGTGCAAACAGTTGCTGATCGGAATGTCGATCAGACGGTACTTGGACGCCAAAGGGACAGCAGGTTTCGCTCGGATTTTCGTCAAAGGGTAAAGACGGGTCCCTCGACCACCACCTAGAATGAGGGAAGTAACGCTTTTAAGATCCAAAGCCGACATGGAAAACCTCAGGGGTGGGGAAGCATCAAGATCGAGCCGAGCTGATCGAGCGTAGGATAAACTTAGGTTAAAGGAGGATGCCTCCCTATTTTAGCACGCAGGAAAGAAAAGAGGACTATACCCAAGGTGATGAATAGGGAATGGATACGAAAAGCAGGCATCCAAAGCCTTGTCAAAGACCTAGTCGCTGAGAATTCCGTAAGCAGCTTGAGCAATGTCTCGGCCAGCAAAAAGGTGGCCGATTGGCTAGAAAGCATCGGTTTCGAAATCGAATGGGTCGAGTACCAGGATCCTTTAGGGGTCCCCAAAGCGAACCTCGTCGCAGTACGACGACCCTTGCATGCTACCCTAGACATTGGGGGAGCTGGCTACCTAGCTCACACCGACGTCGTCCCGGTCGATGACTGGAACACCGGGTTTAATGGCCCTTTCGAAGCCGTAGAAAGAAACGGCAGACTCTATGGCCGAGGAACCTGCGATATGAAAGGATCCTTGTGCTGCGCGATCCTAGCGGCTTCTCAAATAGAACAGGCTAGCCAAAAACGGCCTCTTTTTATGGTCGTCACGGCCGACGAGGAAGTGGGGATGCACGGAGCCCAACACGTCGATCAAAGATCCAAGCTCTGGAAGGAAATGATCCAACGAGATGTTGTAGGGATCATAGGGGAACCCACCGAAATGCAGGTGGTCCACGGCCATAAAGGGACTTATGGAGTCATTCTCCGAGCCAACGGGCAGAGTGCACATACGAGCACAGGCCGAGGGATCAACGCTAACTACGCGCTGATTCCAGCACTGGCCCCCTTGTTGGCGTTGCGAGACGAGACGGAGACATCCCCAGAATACCGAAACACCGATTACGACCCCCCTACCCTGACCTGGAACATGGTGATCAAAAACGAACCGCTTGCTCTGAACGTGACGACCGCTACAGCCGAAGTGCAAATTTTCTATAGACCTATGCCCGGTGTGGACCTTAGCCGCATCGAAAAGAGGCTTCGCCAAATCCAACAAGATTACGGTTTGGAATGGATCGATCGAGGTGAAAAACCTAGCTGGTACGTCGACTCCCAAGCCCCCTGGATCCGTCAAATGCTGTATCTAACCGGTCAAGATCAATCGCAGACGGTTTGCTATGGAACCGATGGTTCCGTCTTGCAAGACTTGAGCAAACTGGTGGTCTGCGGACCAGGCAGCATCGAGCAGGCCCATCGCAAAGACGAGTGGGTTTCGATCGATCAACTCAACCAAGCCGTCGAGGTCTACACGCAAGCCTTTCGCAAGTGGGCTTGCTGAGCCATGTTTAGAATTCTGCTCAAAAAGTACTACCAAGAATCCATCTGGCTGTGGTTGGCCTTAGCCCTCGTGCTATTTTTCTTCCCCTGGGTGAGGATCTGGACGGTAAGCCAATTTGAACTGACCGGCTTTGCCCCACTGATCGAACAGTTCAAAGCCTTCGAGAAATTCTCACCGGTCCCCTTGGAACAGTTTCTGACTTACCATGGAATCATCGGTATCACCTACGACGAGCCGGTCGTGCTACTTTGCGTCTTGACATGGTGCATCTCTCGGGGAACCGACGTGGTGAGCGGAGAACTCAACCGAGGAACCATGGAGATGCTCCTAGCCCAACCGGTGCAACGCTGGATGTTGCTCACTTGCCACGCGATCATCACCGTCACGGGGTTAGCTCTGCTATGCCTTTTGATTTATCTCGGAGTTTATCTAGGCATAAATACCAACTCGACCCCCGTAGCGACCAATACCCCATGGACTATCCCATGGCTAGGCTGGACCTTGCCGAACCCAATGGCCGCCAAACAACTGACTCAGATACCTCTGAGCCAACTGGTCCAACCTCAAGAATTCATCGCAGCGACGATGAATCTATTCTCCTTG
>QWPJ01000130.1 GCA_003671195.1 Planctomycetota bacterium | reverse complement strand
TGGTTGTAGACGACCAGGTGCCGTCGATCTTGTAGCGTCAATGCATCGAGACCTGAATTGTTGTTGGGAAGGGTTCCGAGACTCAGCGGTTTCCAGGTCGCTCCATCATCGTCGGAGGTGGTTTCAAAAATCTTGTTTTGGCGACTCCGACCGATGGCCTTCCATTTGCCCGCATTGCCCGGGCTGGCCGCGTTGCTCGGGCTGGCCGCGTTGCTCGGGCTGGCCGGCGCGATTTTGAGCAACGTCGGCTGAATGGCTTGGATCTCGATTCCATCGTTGAGCGAGGGGGTCTTGCTCCAAGAGTTATCGGCATGGCTTCGTCTCTCGAAGTGGACTTGCCATTTGCTCGGTTCTTCTTCGGTCTCGGTGCTCGATGGGCATAGCCAATCGCCATTTTCAAGCTCGATAAGTTTGTTTTTGATTGGACCGAGAATTCCCTCGGGCAAAGCAACCGGCTTGGTCCAGGTTTTTCCACCGTCGTAGCTTAGGGTCTCCATGCCCCACCATGTTTCGGGAGTCGGTCCGAGCTTGTAGAGCAGTACCAGGGGCGCTGGCTTTCCATCGCGAGTTTTTTTCGGTTGGAACAGCACAGGGTTCCAGGTTGGCAGTTGGGTTCCGTTGGGCCCTGCACCCTTGCCGTTGGCGGCTTCGATCGGCTCGGTCCATTTCCCTTCTTTCAAGGAGGAGACCCAAATACCTACATCGGGATGTTTTTCATGGGTACCGCCGAACCACGCAGCGACGATCCCAGAGGGTGTATCCTCGATGGTTGAAGCATGGCAACTTGGAAACGGAGCCGTTTCGTAGATAAAGCTCGAGGACTTGATTGCCGGGTGGGGCTTGGGCTCTTGGGCTTGGAGTCTCAGAGGGGCAAAGGCAAGGTTGAGCAAAGAGACAAGACCCAGCGAGCCGGCGAACAAGCGGGCATATAGGGTCCGGGTGCTCAATGGGTGTTGCATTGGACGACTTGTATTCATGATTTTCCTGAGGGCAAAGCAGGGGGTCGAGCAAGGAGTTTCTGGTTCCAATCGGTCGTATGATAAACCAGATAGGTATCAAGGTGCCAATCTGCGGGACGGTTTTTTGCAAGGGCTTCGATTTGGGGATCGACAAGCCCTCTTCGGGCCGCTTGTTCGAGCGTCTGGATCGACGAGCAATCGGGTTTTTTCAGAAGGTGCAATTCATCTGCACCGAGCCGAAGCGCAAGGAGCCATGCGAGGGTATCGGAAGTGGTGTCCCAGTTCTCTACAGGCCGCAATGGAGCAGGTATCCAGTTCAAGATATCTGGGTGGTAATAGGTGGATACTTGTACCAAGTAACATCTCGGATTCGGATCGAGGATTGCTTGTTCGAGTTCGGTGGGTGTTTCCAAGCAATTCTCGAAATCGAACAGTTCCTTAGCGGCGTCTGCTGTGGCTCGCAGTAGATCGACACATCGCCAATGCATGCGTTGGGAATCGAGTTGTGGGTGAAGTCGATGGAGTGTCCGCATCGACTCGACCGTATCGCCCCCTCCGAGGATAACGAACCATCGGCGGGAGTTGTCTGTCCGGATCTTACGGATCAAGCGGTGCAAGGGATCCGATTCGGTAGGGCTAGAGAAGACAGAGGCTCCGCCGATTTTCAGAACGCCGGTTCGCATAACTCGTGTGCTTAAGGCTTCAGAAGCACCACAGCGGCGATGAACCCACCGAGGGCTAGCAATGCAACAAGAAGGATGAGAGTCCAAGCCCACCAGGGTAAACCTTCGGAGCCCTGGTCGCTATCCTCCTGGGATTGCTGGGCTTGTGGCTGTTTTTTGGGGGAACTTGGAAGTTTCGTTTGCGATCCGGGGGATTTGCCATCGGTGATTTTTCGCTCGATGGGTTGGGTCAAGGGTGAGGGATCCGAGGAGCTCGGGTGGGATTTTCCCGACGCTTGCTGGATCGCTTGGGATTTGGATTTGGTTTGGTTCGGTTGGCTCGAATCGTGGATCAGATCGATTCGGCTATCGATGGAGGAGGCATCGCTTTTGACGATCGCACGCAGGACCCCGCTATCGGAACTCGAGAGGACTTGGCCTGCCTGAGCCGACTGGCGATTCGATTCGATCGTGGTGTCATCGAGTTGGTTGTTGACGGTTTCCGAGCGATAGATGTCTTTGGATTTGGCTCCTTCGAGCAGGTCATCGAGGGTCATGCCACGGGCGGGCTTGGTCGCGACATCAGGATTTTCGGCTATGTATTTTCGGAGCCAATTCTCCAGGGCCGAGGCGACTTGGTTGCAGTCCTGGTACCGGAACTTGGGGTCTTTCTGCATCATCTTGACGCAGATCCCGTCGAGTTCGCCTGGGCAATCGGGTCGATCCTTGCGGATATCCTCGGGCATGGAGTTTTGGTGTTTGACGATGCGGCTAGGGATGCTTCCATCGGGGAATGGGGGGTGCCCAGTGAGCAGGAAGTACATCGTGCAACCTAACCCGTAGATATCGGCACGGTTGTCTACCGTGTGGCTGTTGATGGCTTGTTCGGGTGCAAGGTAATCGGCAGTACCGAGGACTTTATCGTTGTACTCCATCGTCAGTGACGCGTCGCTTTGGTCCTGATACAGAGCCAGCCCCAGGTCGAGTACCTTGATGACACCTTCGGTGTTGATCAGGAAGTTTGCGGGTTTCACATCGCGATGGATCAAGCCTTGTTCATGGGCGTGTTGAAGTCCATGGGCGGCTTGGGCGATGTAATCGGCGACGATGGCATAGGGGAGTGGCCCATGCTTTTTGACAAGGATTTGCAGATCGACCCCTTCGATGTACTCCATGACGATGTAGTGGGTGTCTTTTTCATGGTCGATGTCGTAGGCACGAACGATGTTCGGATGGTTTAACGACGCGATTGCTTTGGCTTCCCGCTGGAAGCGTTCGAGGTAAGAGGAATTACCGAGCTTGGATTTGGGTAAGACTTTGACGGCCCGGCGGTGTTTCAAGACCAAATGCTCGCCGAGGTAAACACTGCTCATACCACCGGTGCCGATATGGCCCAGGAGTTTGTGCTTCCCCAAGAAGAATCCTTTGTATTTGCCTTGGAGGATTTTCTCCGATTGCCAGCGGGTCAAGAGACCGGCATCTTCAAAGGACTTGCAGACGGCGACGGGGTCTTCGAGGATCGCCGCATCGGCCGATTTCGTCAGGGTTTCTTTTCGCGCAGCGAAAGCCTCTGGATCGACGAGTTTGCTCTTTTCGATCAAATCGAAAACTTTGTCGGCGGTGATCTGCGTCATACTGCGAATTCTCAAGAACCCATCCAGAGGTCCTACACGGAGCCTCTGAGCAAGGCTCCAAGTGTACTAGAATTCCCTCTTGCAAGTGCCATGGATAGGGGAAAGTCCCCCAATTTCGTTTATTTTTAGGATGCTCGCATCGACCTTGCCTCTACCGTGCTACCGGGAAAACTTTGCTGATCTACAAATTGCAACCCATCGCAATGGGGGTTTTTTTCCATCAAGTGGACTCCCCCCGCACAACACCAACGATAAACTACAGTTTCTCTAGTTTTACAGCGAGCAGTTGCTCGGCCCGGCAAAGGCCCGACGCGACGATTCGACTCCCATTTAACGATCAACCCCATTGAACCGATCATGCAGTTTTTTCCGGAAATTCAGAAAATCCAATACGAGGGCCCCGAGTCCAGGAACCCCTTGGCATTCCGGTTCTACAATCCCGACGAGATGATCGAAGGGCGCTCGATGCGCGATCATATGCGTTTCAGCATTGTCTATTGGCACACGATGCGAGGGGGCGGTGCGGACCCTTTCGGTCCGGCGACTGCCGAGCGCCCATGGGATGATGGGTCCGATTCGATCGACAATGCACTCAAACGGGTCGAAGTGGCCTTCGAAATTTTCGAGAAACTCCAGGTCCCCTACTACGCATTCCACGATCGGGATGTTGCTCCCGAGGGCAAGAACATTCGCGAGTCGCACAAGAATCTCCAAAGGATCGCCGAGTCGCTCAAGGCCCATCAGCAGAAAAGCGGTATCAAGCTTCTCTGGGGGACAGCCAACATGTTTAGCAACCCTCGGTTCATGCATGGAGCTTCGACGACCTGCAATGCCGATGTGTTCGCTTATGCGGCCTCCCAAGTCAAAACCGCGATGGAAGTCACCAAAGAGCTCGGCGGGGAGAACTATGTGTTTTGGGGTGGCCGCGAAGGCTACATGACACTCCTGAACACCGATATGAAACGGGAAGTCGATCACCTAGGCCACTTCATGCACCTTGCGGTCGACTACGCCAAGAAAATCGGCTTCCATGGCCAGTTTCTTATCGAACCGAAGCCTAAAGAGCCGACCAAGCACCAGTATGACAGCGATGCGGCCGCCTGCTGCAACTTCCTCCGCGCCTACGACTTGGCCCCGTACTTCAAACTCAATCTCGAGACCAACCACGCCACCCTGGCCGGTCACACGATGATGCACGAATTGGACTACGCCGGGATGCAAGGTATGCTCGGTTCGATCGATGCGAACACCGGCGACCTGCTCCTGGGTTGGGACACCGATCAGTTTCCAACGGATTTCTACCTGACCGCCCAGTGCATGCTCATGATCCTCAAGTACGGTGGATTCACCACCGGTGGCGTCAACTTCGACGCCAAAGTGCGACGCGAAAGCTTCGAACCAATCGACTTGTTCCATGCCCATGTCGGCGGTATGGACGCCTTTGCAAGAGGTCTACGAATCGCTGCCGATATTCGCAAAGATGGGGTCCTCTCGGACTTCGTCAAAAACCGATACCGAAGCTGGGACGCAGGGATCGGCAAAGAAATCGAATCCGGTAAAGCCACCTTCGAGTCCCTCGATCAGTACATCTGCCAAAAGGGCGAAGCAGACAAAAACGAAAGCGGACGCCAAGAGTTCCTCGAAAACGTCTTCAATCGTTACCTCTAAGGCAGCTTGACCTGTTAAGGCAGTTTGACTGTTAAGGCAGTTAAACTGTGCAGCTTCTATCAAAGAATCGTTAAGCGGACAAGAACGCGATCCGGGTAGGTAGTCGTGAAAAAAGTTGGAATAGTAGGCTGGCGTGGAATGGTCGGTTCGGTCCTCATGGACCGAATGCAAAGCGAACGGGACTTCGATCTGTTCGAACCGGTCTTCTTTTCAACCTCCAACCCAGGAGGTCCGGCACCTAGACTCCTTGGAGCGTCATCGGCTGGGGTTCTTCAAGACGCCCATGACCTCCAAAGGCTCGCCCAGATGGATGCGATCGTCACGGCCCAAGGTGGCGATTACACCACGGCCGTCTACGAGAGACTTCGCAGTCAGGGTTGGAACGGCTATTGGATCGATGCGGCTTCCTCGCTGCGAATGCGAGACGACACGATCATCATCCTCGACCCAGTCAATGAGAACGTCATCCGCGAGGGCATCCAACGTAAAATCAGGACGTTCGCAGGTGGCAACTGCACGGTCTCTTTGATGCTCATGGCACTCCACGGACTGTTTCGCGAAGGACTCGTTCAATGGATGACGAGCATGACCTACCAAGCAGCTTCCGGGGCTGGCGCAGCGAACATGAAGGAACTGCTCGTCCAAATGCAACGACTTGCAAACCCTGTCGCCGACCTTGCTGCCAACCCCAGCTCGGCAATCCTCCAGATCGACCACCTAGTGACTCAGACGATGCGAAGCGCCGAGTTCCCTACGGAAAACTTCGGGGTACCGCTGGCTGGAGGACTCATACCCTGGATCGATAAAGATCTCGGCAACGGCCAAAGCCGCGAGGAATGGAAAGGCCAAGCCGAAACCAATAAGATCCTCGGAAATCGCCAAACGCAGATCCCCGTCGATGGAATCTGCGTCCGGATCGGAGCCATGCGCTGCCACAGCCAAGCTCTGACGATCCGCCTGAGCAAAAACGTACCCCTCGATGAACTTTGCGAAATCATCGATTCGGCGAACCCCTGGTCCAAAGTGGTCCCGAACGAAAAAGAAAAGACCATAAGGGAACTCAGTCCCGCCGCAGTTTCCGGAAACCTCATCTGCCCCGTGGGCCGATTGCGCAAACTCGAACTCGATCCGCTCCACGAAGGTTGTTATCTCTCGGCCTTTACCGTCGGCGATCAATTGCTCTGGGGCGCTGCCGAACCGCTTCGAAGAATGCTTCGAATCGCACTCGAGGATTAACTCCCAGATCCAGCCCTAGGAGCTTTGCCATGCACTTGCCAGGAAAACCTATGCTCGGCTGGCTCGATCCGTATTGCGTAGCACCTCGAAGTGGGAGCGTCCTGGCTGGACTTCTCACACTGATCGTCCTTCTGGAGGTCGTTTCGGGGCTTTTGGCCCAGACTCCCGAGCGTCCCAATATCCTTTGGATTACCTGCGAAGACACCGGCCCGCAACTCGGTTGCTACAACGACGCTTACGCGACGACTCCCAACCTCGATGCCTTCGCTCAATCCGCACTGAAATTCACTCGATGCTGGTCGAATGCACCGGTCTGCGCGCCGGCCCGAACGACCCTGATCTCTGGCCTCTACCCGACTTCCTACGGGGCACAGCACATGCGGTCCTCGGTCCGACTACCCCAAGGTGCTCAAACCCTCCCAGAGATCTTAAGCAAGGCTGGCTACTATTGCTCGAACAACAGCAAGGAAGACTACAACTTTCCCAAGCCGTCTCGGATGTGGAACGATTCGAGCAACAAAGCGCATTGGAAAAATCGGCAGTCAGGTCAACCTTTTTTCTCGGTATTCAACAGCACGCTTACCCACGAAGGCCAGATTCGCAAACGACCCTATTCTCCCAAGCACGACCCAAAACTCGCACCCGTGCCTCCTTATCAGCCCGACGACGAACAAGTTCGATTGGATTGGGCGCAGTACTACGACCGAATCACCGAAATGGATGCTTGGGTTGGTAAGCAACTTCAAGATTTAAAAGACGCGGGTTTAGAGGAATCGACCATCGTATTTTTCTTCGGGGACCATGGATGTGGGCTCCCACGAGGCAAGCGTTGGTTGTACCAATCGGGGCTTCATGTGCCAATGATTGTCCATGTGCCGAAGGCTTTTGCAGGCCGCTTCGAGGCGATCTACCAACCCGGAGCCTCAAGCGATCGGCTCGTGGCGTTCGTCGACCTACTCCCTACCGTCTTGGACCTATGCCAAATCCCGCTGCCTCAAGGATTGCACGGCCGATCCTTCTTCGCTCCCGATGACTTACGCAACCACCACTTGTTCGGTTTCCGCGATCGTATGGACGAACGGATCGACAGCTCCCGAGCCATCCGCAATGATCGCTACCTGTACATCCGGAATTTCATGCCAGACCGCCCTCAAGGCTCTTACCTGAATTACATGTTCCAGACCCCCACGACCCGGGTCTGGAAAGAAAGATTCGATCAAGGATTATTGAACTCAGTACAGCGAGTTTTTTGGGAGCCCAAGGCGATCGAAGAACTCTACGATCTTCAGAATGATCCTCATCAGATTGCGAATCTTGCCACGGAGCCGACTCTGGCCAGCCTTCGGCAGGAATTAGCCGATTCGCTCCAATCGAAAATGATCGAACTTGGAGATACCGGATCGCTTCCGGAAGATTGGATACTCAACGAGGATCTGGCCGACACCGAACTTGCGATCCGGGCCGCTTGGAGATCGGGACAAGCCCAGTCGGACCCTGCAGTGCTCCTGACGATGCTTCAGAGTTCGCACGTCCTGGAACGCTACTGGGGTGCCATCGCGCTGAGAGCGAGCAAGGCAATGGGTGCAGAGCCGAGAGTCATGGATTTGGCACAAGGACTGCTCAATGACCCGAGCTTGGTGGTCCGAGCAGCGGTGGCCGAGTCGATGGCCCGGCTAGGGCCTTCCAAACAGGTGCAAGACAACTCGATGGAGAGCCTTGTAGAAATCTTTATCCAGGAAGAGGCCCCGTGGGGAGCCAGAATGCTCGCCTTGAATGCCCTTTGCGACCTGGGTGTTTCGAGCGAGCTGGCCGCGTCGATCCAGGAAGTCTTCGATGCAGATGCCAAATCCTGGAACAGCACCCTACCTGAGCGCTACTCCGAATACCTTGCCCGGTTGGTCGACCGACTGGTGGAAACAGCCAAGTAAAAGGTCTTCGAGCAGCCGACAAGGATTTCGACCCGCGTTATTCGGTTTCCAGGGCCGTTGTTTGCGATAGATGGAAACCACAGTTTATCTACAATAGGGGCTCGCTGAGGGAAGAAAAATGCCCCTCGTGCCCCTCCCCTTCCCACTTTGTATCCCAGTACGAATTCGCCAATGAGCACAACCCCCAACCCAACGGCTTCGGACCCTTATTTCCAGCAACTCTTCGCCGAGCGGATCGGTGGCGCTCAGTATGGCAAGGCCAACGAGATCTACAAGTTCGAGAAGATCAAGCGAGCCAAGCGAAAGGCACTTGCCGATTATCCAGACCGCCAACTGTTGGACTTCGGGATCGGCGAGAATGATTCCATGGCTGACCTATCCGTACGGGATGCTTTGCATGTCCAAGCCAACCGGACCGAGAACCGTGGCTACATGGACAATGGTACTGCGGAATTCAAGCAGGCCGTCTCGCGATTCATGAAGCGGCAGTTTCATGTCGACTTAGATCCCAACTCGGAAATCAATCACTGCATCGGTAGTAAAACCGCTCTATCGATGCTGCCAGCTTGCTTTATCAACCCCGGGGACATCACCATGATGACCGTCCCGGGATACCCGGTTGCCGGGACCCATACACGCTACTATGGCGGAACGGTCCATCGATTGCCATTGCTCGCCAAGAACCACTTCTATCCGGACTTTTCCTCCGTGACTCCAGAGATTTGGGAACGTACCAAATTGCTAGTCCTAAACTATCCGAATAGCCCGACGGGCCAAGTCGCTACGCGAGAGTTCTATTCGGAAATCGTCGCCTTGGCCAAAAAATATCAATTCGTCGTCGTCCAAGACGCCGCGCATATTCTGTTGTCCTTCAAAGGAAAACCCCTGAGCTTTCTCGAGGTCCCCGGCGCCATGGACGTCGGGGTCGAAGTCCACTCGATGAGCAAGGGATTTGACATGATCGGTTGGCGGATCGGGTGGGTCTGCGGCAACGCAAAGATTGTCCAAGCTTTTTCGGACGTCAAAGACAACTGCGACAGTGGGCAATTCGGAGCGATTCAAAGGGCAGCCGTCAGCGCCCTGGACAACCCTGATATTCCCAATCGGATACGGTTGAAGTACCAAAGGCGGCTCGAGAAACTCGTCGCAACCCTGCGGCGCTGCGGGTTCACTTGCGAGGTACCTGGAGGTAGCTATTTCCTCTACGTCCAAGCTCCCACGGGGGTATCCGGTGGTGCGAAATTCAACAACGCCGAGGAAGCCTCTCAGTACTTCATCACCGAGCACTCCATCGTGATCGTTCCCTGGGATGATGCCGGTAGTCATCTAAGATTCTCGGTGACTTACGAAGCCGCCGACGAAGCGGCCGAAGATCTGCTCATGGCCGAAACCGAGCGGCGATTATCGGCTTTGAAACTCACATTTTAGAACCAGACCAACTCCATAAAGGCACGATGCTCTATGACCGATCTCGAACTTCATCAGCAATTGCAGAAGGCCTTGGACTCGTTCAAGGATCCCGAAACGGCAAGGCCACTGTCCAAGACCGGACAGGTCACCGATTGGGTCGTTGCAAACGGTCATGCCAAGTGCAAACTGTGCCTTACCTCGATGGTCTCTGCCATTGCCCCTGAAGTCGCCGAGCGACTCAAGTCCCATCTGCACAGTCAAGTCCCAGGCCTTGTGTCGATCGACATTGCGCTCGATCGCTTCGATCGCCCAGCTCAACCACTCGGACAAATCGGATTGACGGCCAAGGTCGCGATCGCCGTGGCGGCTGGCAAAGGGGGAGTTGGCAAAAGTACCCTGGCAGCCGCCATCGCACTGACACTCGAGAGTTTAGGGGCCAAGGTAGGATTGATGGATGCGGATATCTATGGGCCTAGCGTTCCGCACCTTCTCGGACTCGAAGGACGCCCTCAGATCGCGGATTCCAAGATCCAGCCGATCCTTTCGGGAACCATGCCGGTCATGTCGATGGGATTTCTCATCGAGCGCGACCAAGCGGTCGCTTGGAGAGGTCCAATGCTCAACGGGTCTATCACCCAGTTCCTCCGAGATACGGCTTGGGGAGATCTGGATTTTCTGATCATCGATATGCCACCGGGGACCGGTGACGTGGCCATCACGCTATCGCAATTGATTCCACTGACTGGTGCGGTCATCGTGTGCACCCCCCAGGAGGTCGCTCTATTGGATGCTGGCAAAGCGATCAGCATGTTTGAGAAAACCAAGATCCCGATTCTCGGGGTGGTCGAAAACATGAGTGGGTTTACCGACCCAGAGACAGGAAAAACCTTCGACATCTTTGGACGTGGGGGCGCTCGGCAGAAGGCCGATGAAATCGCCGCTCCGTTTTTGGGGGAGATTCCGATCCAAATGACCCTGCGCAGCGAATCCGACCAAGGACGACTGGCCGAGGCCCTCAAGGATCCAAGGATCGCAAAGCCCTTTGAGGATGTCTGTCGCGCATTGGTCCGATCGATCACAGCCCGTACGGCAGCCGATCCGCTCGGAAAGATCTCTTTGCCAGTGCTTGGTTAGTACGAACCCGCATCATGGTAGATCGATTGTCCCCAATCGATCGGCGCCTGAAGCCACCGCAACGAGCGAGACGAACAGCCGAACAGCCGAACAGCCGTAAGACGCCGCCGCTTGCGCGTCGTGTAGAGCCATTGGGGACAATGGCTCTACACTGGAAGACCCCTCCGCTAGCGCGTCGTTATGGTAGATCGATTGTCCCCAATCGATCGGCGCCTGAAGCCACCGCAACCAGCAATACGAACAGCCGAACAGCCGTAAGACGCCGCCGCTTGCGCGTCGTGTAGAGCCATTGGGGACAATGGCTCTACACTGGAAGACCCCTCCGCTAGCGCGTCGTTATGGTAGATCGACTGTCCCCAATCGAT
>QWPJ01000043.1 GCA_003671195.1 Planctomycetota bacterium | reverse complement strand
GCCCTTGAGACCCTTGGTGGATGGCTGTCGGCCAATCGAGCGGGCATGACCACGCGAGATCAAATGGAGTGCTTGCATACCATGCAAGCGGCCTTGGGTGACCGGCGCGGAAGTTTGCCCTTGCAGTCGGACGTCCCGGCCGATGCGCTCGATGGGGTTCGCGCCCTCTACACATCCCGCATGAGCGATGCGGTACGCAATAGTTGGGCCGATTGGGCTCTGTATTTTGCTCAGCAAGCCGACAAGTCCGGCCAATTCGCTCTGCAAGCCGAAGCGATTCGCACGATCGGAATGCTCGAGCCTAGCGAACCGAAGATTCTCGATTATCTATTTCAGCAGATCGACGAAAACAGCCATCCGACGGCGGATCTTCATACCCTATGCACCTTGGCGCAATGCACCTCGAAGCGGAGCGAAGAGCAAACCCTCAAAACCGCATCGACCTTGATGCAATTGGTTCGAAAGGTCAAAGGGCGCGGGCTCTATACCGACAACCAATGGCCGGCGAGAATCAAGCAGTTGATCGGCGCTCTGTCGAAGAAAGACCAAGGCTTAGGTGCCGCCTACGCCGCTCTAACGGAAACGCTGACCGGAGAGGATCTGGTCATCGTCAACGCCTTCTCCGAGGATATTCAGGACTTGATCAAGCAGCGAGTCAGGCGGGATCTATCGAGCTTGCCGACCGATCGCTGGGAAGTAGCCATGATCAAGCTGGCCGTCACAGGGAAAATCGAACCACCGATGCGAGAGTCGTTCCGCAAGGCATGCGACCTCGAGACGCTTCGTCCGGTCTGCTTGGAGCTGCTTGCCAACGACCCCTCGGAGTCCGAGTACGATCTGTATGTCGGCGCGCTGGAGTCGTCGGATCGCTCGAGTTGGTCGAGTGCTTGGCGAGCCTTGGAGAAACTCTCGCAGGTGCAAGCCGCTCGCGAGTATCCTCTGCTAGCGAAACTAATCTCTGCTAGTTTGAATTCGAACGTCGCTTTGCCGAAAGCTGCGGTTATTGAGCGGGCCAAGCTGGTGGCCAAGGAGTTGCAGAAACCCGAACCGCCCAGTACCCAGCAGTGGAAGGATTGGGAGTTGTATTACACCACCCAGATCGCCGAATCGGATCGATCCGGCTGGGTCTTGCCCGGTGTCCAGATCGATCTCGAAGCCTTGGCAGGTCAGATCAAAGAGCTCCGAGGCCAAAGCGAGCGGGGCAAGCTGTTGTATCAAGCCAAGTGCGGCCAGTGCCATGGTGGGCAGACGGCATTAGGCCCAGCATTGACGGGGGTATCCAAGAGGTTTTCAACGGTGGATCTGCTCAGGACAATCTATGAGCCAAGCCGAGATATCTCCGATCGATACCGTTCGATGAACGTGCTGACGGTCGACGACGAGGTCTTGACCGGATTGGTGATCTATCAAGCGTCGGATGGAGTGACATTGCAGGCTGCCGATGGCAACGTCTTAAGGATCAATGCCGACGCGATCAAGCAGAAAGGAATTTCGAGCGAGTCGCTCATGCCCAAGGGGCTCCTTGAGGACAAAACCCCTCAGGACGTAGCGGACTTGATGGCTTACTTGCAATCGCTCTAGGAACCCAAGAGTCGGCTTTATGTTGGCGGGGCACCCGCTCTTGGCCTCCGTCGGCTTTACGCCGAATGGCGTTGAATTAGTGAAAAATGGCCTAGATTCAAAGGCCTCCTGCCCTGGATAAGCGTTTCATCACAAGCGCAAACCAAGGCAAGGAGGCCAGCTCAATGAGTCTGTTGAACAGTCTGAAGTCGACCGCCCACCCCGTCAAGTCCCCACCACTTTCTCTGGAGAAGCTCAGGACGCGAATTCAGGAACGGGCGGCAGGTAACAAGCTGCGATTGCAGTCATTGTTCTCGGACCAATCCGTTAATCAAATGGCACGCGATCTGGGCTACGATTACCGAGAGAGAGTCTTCGATCCGGCAACCACGCTCGGACTATTCATTACCCAAGTTCTCAATAGGGACGAGCCATGCTCCACGGTCGTCTCCCGACTCAACAAAGAACGCAAGGATCAAGGACTCCCAAGCGTTTCAGCCAATCCGTCAGCCTATTGCTATGCTCGCAATCGAATACCGCTTGATCTTATCGAGACTCTTATCAAGAAAACAGTTGCGGTAGCAAACGTGCGAGTGGACAAGCGATGGCGCTGGTGCGACAAGGACGTACTCATGGTAGATGGCTTCACCGTTCGTGCTCCAGACACACAAGCTAATCAATCCGAGTTCCCACAACCAACCTCGCAAGAGATTGGACTTGGATATCCAACGCTCCGAGTCATAACACTGACCTCCTTAGCGACCAAAGTCATCACCGGTTTTCAGTATGGGCCGATGGACGGAAAAGGGAATGGAGAGCTGAGTCTGTTCCGAAAAAACTTCGATTTCCTCAAGAAAAACCAGGTTGTTGTGGGAGATTCCATCTTCGATTCCTATTATGAAATGGCGGCACTTTTGAAGCGAAAAGTCGATGGCGTATTCGGAATCCATGCAACCAGAGACAATCCTTTCATCGGTCAAAACTTATCCCGGATTCAACAGACAACCAGGGTGCTATCAAGACCCAAATTTGATCATAACCGCATATCTCGAGAAAACTGGGAAAAGCTCCCCCCTACGATTACGATTCGCATCATTGGTTATAGAACGCACGGTCGATCCGATCAAAAAGTTGTCGTGACTACCTTGCTGGATCGAAAAAAGTATCCGGCCCGGGCGATAGCGGATCTCTACGGCCTACGTTGGGAAGCAGAACTCGACATTCGATGTCTCAAGTCGGTCATGGATCTGGCAGAGTTGCGATGCCAATCACCACGGGGTCTCAAATGCGAACTTGCCGTGAACGTACTGGCATACAATCTTGTCGCGTTGCTTATGTGTGACACAGCCGAAGTGAGCGACAAACATCCTCGCCAATTTAGTTTCAGCCATGCTCGCGACACCTTTGTTCGCTTTGGGGCCGAGCGCAAGACGATCAACGACTTAGAGTGGCTCATTACGCAAACCAACCAATTCAAAATCAAAAACCGACCAAGGCGAGACGAGCCTCGCAAAATCAAAAAAAGGAATGGAAAATATGCTCGCTTGAGTGAACCTCGCCCAAGCAGAAAATCAAGAAGGAGTCATGAAAAAGTGGCTCAAGCACCTTAATTCAACGCCATTCGGCATAAAGCCGACGGAGGCCGAGAAGAGCTCGATGAACGCTGGGTGAGCCTACCGTCGGGCTTGCCCCGGCGGAGGCGTAACTTGCAGCTACAGAGCATGCGATCGTGCGTTTTTGATTTGTGTAAAGTCCCCTCATCGCACTCGGACAATGCGAGTCGATCGCAGGAGGGACTCAAGAGTGGTTGATCGTGATGATATGACCAACGATGAGCCAAATTCCAACGAACAAAATACCCACGATGGTATTTACGATTTCGATGGACATAGAAAACAAAGCCTTTCGGATCTTAGAGTAAACCAGCCATCCGTAAAGCGATTCGGTCCTAGGGGCAAGTGCCCAGACGCCCGATCTGCATCTTGCAGAAATCAGTGCATCGGCAAATGCGGTTTGGAAATCGATGAATAATCCATCGGCTCGGACAATCGTTCTAACCAACAAAACAGGAACGGCGTTAGGTGGCTCTGAAAACTCGTCCCAAGAGGATCGTTGGGAAGACCAAAGCGGCGATGAGCAAGCCCATCCAAGGGCCGGAATAGATCAGGGCGAGCGTCGCATCGATAAAGAGGATATTGAGGATCGCGGTACGGATTGCCAGCCCAAGATCCGGGCCTCGGAGTGTTCGGATCGAATTCCAGGCCCTGCGGAAAACCGGAACCGCCAGCAGCAGCATAATGCACGGAAAAATCCACTGCGCCGAACCGCCGCGTCGTTGGGCGATTTGCATCAGCGAAGGGCTTGGGAATCTCCAAATCGTCCATGCAAACAAACAGATCCCCGCAAAGCTCGTCAGCCAACCGAACCACAGACGCCGGCGGGATTGGACACCGAGAAATTCTTTTCTCGCAGCGATGGTAAATCCCATGACATAAAGGCAAAACGCGGCCGGGTAGAACCAAAGGTCTGCAGAGAGATCCGGCAGTTTAGGCCCAGTTGCAATCGCCATTCCCATGCTTAGGTTCAGCCCCCGGCACAATCCCATAACCAACGGGGCAAGAGGCGTTTTTTTTAAGGGTCCGTCGTAGGCGAGAATTGCGGTGATCAGCAGAACGCCTACCGCGAGAGTTTCAAGGATCGAGCCATGGATGCAGTAGGCGGCCGCGCAAGCAAGAGCCAATCCGATCCCGAGCATCGCAGAACCCATGAAGCGGGCTTGGGCCAAGCCGATTGCGCCTCGGACGATCGGTCCGGGTCGATGGTTCGCCAGATCTTCGTCTAAATCAAACACGTCGTTGAGGACCATTCCGCCCCAATAGAGCAGAATCGATGCGAGTGCCGCAATGAGTCCTGCGGCGGGTTCAAAGACCGAAATGGAAAAAGCACCACCGAGGCACATACCGGCCAGAGCATCTGCGGCGCTGGTGAATGTGTTTGGGACTCGAACCAACTGAGCCCAGTCTTTGAGGGTAGCGGTCATTGCCATGGGTGATTTCGAGTTCGATAGGGGGCTTGGGTTCACAGCGCGTCGAGTCGGTCCGACGGAGGATCGCTCAGAATGGTCCATTGCGTCTTGACCAAGGTCATCCCGTCGCGAATGCAGATGTAGTTGGCAAGAGCCAGAGGATCCGACTGCATGATGGCTTGTGGATCGCCGGGCATATTGGGAAAGTGCATTGCAGAACTGCCCGAGCTGACATAGAGGATCGAATCCTTTAGACAGCTTACAGGGCGGTGGACATGTCCGAAAAACACGCCCCGAACACGCCCGGAGTGGAGAGCCAGAAGTTCGTGGAATTGGTGCCCGTTCTCGATCCGCATCGTCCGATCGATCCACTCGCAATCCAGCTCGATGGGTGGATAATGCATGAAAATCGTCCAATGGCGATCGGCGTCGGCCAGGAGTTTTCCGACGGCTGCCAGTTGCCTGGCGCATAGCTCTCCCCGGGGATCGATCTGACGAGAGGCTCTTGCGTCGAGAACTAAAAAAAATTCACCGCGAACCTCGAACCAATATGCAAGTCGACCTTCTTCGCAATCCACAGAGTGAATCTGCCAATCGCTTGGCAGCGAGCCACGAAGGCGTTGGCTGAGCACTTGGCGATGGTCGTGATTGCCTACGGCCGTTAGGACAGGCAGACCGAGTTGTTGCAATCGATCCCAAGCTTGATTGGTCGAGTAGCCCGTATCGCCATCGAGATGTCCGCGGTGTACCCAATCTCCGGTGTGGAAGATAAAGTCGATGGGATCTGGGATCGCAGCGATCCGATCGCAAAGTTGATCGAATCGGGACTTCGAATCGATGCCCGGGGCAATCGCATCGCTGGCCCAATGGGTATCGCTGATATGCACAAACCGAATCGCTCTGTCCATGGGGTCGTTGGGCTCGCGTTTTTACGCTCTTGGGGCTTGCGCAGCGATCCGATCGACCATGGCTTTGGCAAACCAGGGCAGATCGTCGGGCTTGCGGCTCGAGACAAAGTGCCTATCGACGACCACAGGGGCATCGACCCACAGAGCCCCGGCGTTGACAAGATCATCTTTGATACCGAGCGATCCGGTCGTCCGCACCCCCCGGTAGACATCTGCAGAGATCGCCAGCCAACCCCCATGGCAGATCGCCGCGACGCATTTTTTGGCGTCCGAGAAGTCTCGGATAAGTTTCTTGACTTGATCGAGGCGTCGCAGGCGGTCAGGCATGAAACCTCCGGGGAGCAAAACGGCGTCAAAGTCCGATTCGTGCATATCCGCAATGGCTGCATCGGATGTGCAAGGGTAGCCGTTTTTACCCGCATAGACTTCCTCGGCTCGCTCGCCGGCGACGACCACCTGGGCCCCCTCTTCGATCAACCGAAGCTTCGGGTACCAAAGCTCCAAGTCTTCGTAGATGTCGCCAACGAAAGCCAAAACGCGTTTGCCGGCGAGTTTTTTATCGTTCATAAAGTTGAAGGTTTCCCAAATAAAGTGTTTTGAAGTATCTTAGCGTGCGGTTATTCACGGTTACAACAGGCCATATCTCGGATTCACCAGGAGCAGCAGGTAGCTCGATGAAGCTTAAGGATTTTTTTAGCCCAGAGCGTTTGCAAAGTGGCACCCGTGGATTGTCTTTCGAGCTTTTTCCACCCAAGAACGAAGAGCTTCTCCCAAATTTAATGAACACGGTCGAGGAGCTACAGCGCTTTTCGCCCGATTTTTTCACCTGCACGTATGGCGCAGGCGGATCGACCCGCGACCGAACCCTCGGAGTTCTCGGTGCTCTGAAGACCCAGCATAATCTCCGAATCGCTTCACACCTGACATGTGTCGGATCGACCGTCGAGCAACTTAGGTCCTACCTCGACGAAGCCACGGCGATCGGAGTCGACTACATCGTCGCATTGCGCGGCGATCCGCCCAAGGGGGAGACGGAGTTCAAGCAAACCGAAGGTGGCCTGAGGTATGCGAACGATCTGGTCTCGATGCTCCGACGCGAGTATCCGGGACTTGGAATCTTGGTCGCAGGCTATCCAGAGGTCCATCAAGAGGCCCCGTCTGCCGAGGTGGATTTAGAGAACCTCAAGCGCAAGGTCGATTCGGGTGCCGATGCGATCGTCACGCAGTTGTTCTACAACAACGAGGATTTCTATCGCTTCAGAGATCGTTGTGAAGCGATTGGGATCAAAATCCCCGTGATTCCAGGAATCCTCCCGGTCATAAGCTTGCCTAGTATCCAGCGGATCGCATCGATGTGCAAAGCCGCACTTCCTCAAGACTTCGTCGATGCGTTATCCCAAAGCGACCAAGTCGATTGGCAGTTCCAAGTGGGAACCGATTTCGCTGCGAACCAAGTTGCAGACTTACTCAAGTCCGGGATACCCGGGATCCACTTCTATGTGCTCAATTCTTCGAAAGCCACATCGAAAGTCCTCGATGCGGTCGGATGGTAGCATTCCCTCGGTTGTCGGAACCTGAAGCTAGTTTTGGGATTACTTTTTGGCCCTCGGATGCGCTTTATCGTAAGCAGCCTTGATGTTGGCTGTACTTACGTGCGTGTAAATCTGCGTGGTCACTAAGCTCTTATGTCCGAGCAACTCCTGAACGCTGCGGATATCGGCACCACCGTTGAGCAGGTGGGTAGCGAAACTATGACGGAGGGTATGTGGACTCGTACGCGTATCGAGTCCGCACTCTTTGATGTACTTCTCGAGCATTCGCGCCACACTCCGAGCCGTCAGCCTGCCGCCGAATTTGTTTCGGAACGTCGCGGGTTCCTTGGTGCCGTTGGGGGCAGGCCTTCTGACTTGAAGGTAATCGGTCAGGGCTTGGTTGGCGAACGAGCCGAGTTGACCGATCCTCTCTTTCCGACCCTTCCCACGGATTCGAATGGTGCCATCGGTAAAATCGACATCGCGATCGTTCATTCCTACCAATTCGCTGACCCGGAGTCCGGCGCTGTAGGTGACTTCAAGGATCGCAAGATCGCGTCGGCCCATTTCGGTTTGAGCATTCGGAGCGTTCAAAAGCGATAGGATTTCTTCGTTGCCAAGAAAATGAGGGAGTTTTCTGGTGCCTCGCGGGTTTCGCAGCGGTTGGGCCGGATTCGAGTCGACCATTTGCTGTCGCTGAGCGAACTTGAAGAAACTCCGAAGCGAGGCGAGTTTCCGGCTGATGCTCGATCGGGCATAGCCCGCATCGTGCAGTGCGGTGAGGTATCCGCGAAGGTCCGTTGGGGTGATCTCGCCGGGGCGTCGTTTTTTCTGACCTTCGTCGGTGATAAAGTCCGCCATATCGATCAAATCCTCACGATACGATTTGATCGTCAGGTCGGAGGCATTGCGCTCGACATCGAGATAACGCAAGAATTGAAAGACTTCCTGATGCATGCTTTAGCCCATCCTTGCGTGAGTATCGGGAGTTTCGGCACGATCCCTTTGGGAAATGATACGATTTGGAGGCTTGCTCGCGTTCAAAGCATGAACTAAGGTAATAGCGTTGTTTTTCGGGTCGGTTCAACGAACATTTCCATTCTTTGCCACAATGCTCTTCAAAATTCTACCCTTGGTTTGGATGGCGTTTATCGCAGCGGTGATTTTGTTGCCTACGATCACAGCCTTGACAGGACGTCCGAAGGGACCGAGCAAGCCCAAAAAGGCCAAGGCGAAGAAGAGGAAAAAAGGTGACCCTGAGCCCGAAGAGGCCAGCGACGACGTTCCGCCCGAACCGGTCCTGGATTTTGGCGACGAAATGGCCCAGATGGAAAGTTCCAAGAAATAAGGGTCGGTTTTACTCTGCATCGAGTTTTGCGCTGCATAGAGTTGCATAGATTCGTGCAAAACGGTGCGCTTTGAGGATGTAGGCCGCTAGGATGTGGTGGGCTTGGCAAGTCGATGGCTGGATGATTTTGGCGTCGATCCTGTGCGGGATCGCCTGTGCCCTCGTCGGTAACTTTTTGGTTCTGCGCAAACTCAGCCTCATCGGCGATGCACTCAGTCATGCAGTCCTTCCCGGAATCGCCGCCTCGTTTCTTTTGTTCGGCAGTCGGAGTCCCTGGGTCTCACTTCTAGGGGCAGGCATCATCGGGGTGTTGTCCGTCTGGCTGATCGAACTGGTTCGAGGCCTTGGTCGAATCGAGGAGAGCGCAGCGATCGGAGTGGTTTTCACAGCGATGTTTGCTCTGGGAATCGTCATGATCTCTCGCATCGAGCATGTGGATCTCGACCCCTCTTGCGTCCTTTACGGGAACTTGGAAACGATTGTTTTGGATACAGCCAGCACACCCTTGGGAGAGGTGCCCAAGGTGGTCCTCGAACTCGGGTGCATGTGCCTGTTTAACGCGCTAGCTGTTGCGGTTTTTTGGAAGTGGTGGATGCTCTCGACTTTCGACCCCACGCTTGCGCAAGCCCAAGGCGTCCCGGTGCGATTCCTGAGCTATCTCCTAGCGGCATTGGTCGCAATGACCTGCGTCGTCTCATTTCGCGCGGTGGGAAACATCATGGTCGTCGCGATGCTGATCGTTCCTTCTTCGGTCGCATGGATGCTCACGGATCGTCTCCATTCGATGTTTTTTTGGAGTTTGATGATCGCAGTTTGCAGCAGCGTTCTTGGACATGGGATCGCAATTAGCCTTCCTCACCTTTTCGGATTCAAATCGGCCAACTCTGCGGCCATGGTCGCGGTGGTTTCGGGCTGCATCTTGATCGCAGCGATTTTTCTTGGCACCAAGCGAGGATTGCTCTGGCGTTGGATCAACCAGAGAAAAATGCTCAAACGAATTTTGGCCGAAGACATCTTGGCACTGTTTTATCGGCATGTGGAAAGCAAGCGAACCGAGGTCTTCGAGCCGGCAGAACATGCATTAAGTCTCGATAGGATCGCCTCGACGTTGCAACGCACTGAGCCCGTGGTTCTGGCAGCCTTGGCCGAACTGGTCGCCAAGAACTGGATTAGCAGTGCAGGAGGGCAATGGTGCTTGACCCAAGGGGGATATCGGCAAGCTCAGGTGTTGGTCCGGACCCACCGATTGTGGGAGCATTACCTGAGAGAGGAAACAAGCATCGCAGACCCAAGACTCCATGCGACGGCCGAATCACTCGAACACTACACGTCATCGGAGCTAAGAGAGAGTCTGGGGCAAGTCTCCGGTGGGCCGACGGTCGATCCACACGGCAAAGCCATCCCTCCAGAGTCGATTGCCCCAGAGGGGCGGTAGGTGGATTGTTCATGTTTGTCCGGGTCTACAGCACAGAGGACCAGAGTTTTGCTCAGAGCTTCGAGGGATTCCTAGAAGCGATCGGCTCCTGGGAGGGGATGTATGCCGAGCTAGACGGGTCATGGGTCTGGGTTTTTCATGAGGAAGGCCGACGGTACCAGCTCGACGGGATGGTCTACGACCGATCCGGTGGCATCGAATACGTCGAGATCAAAGGTCAGGCGACACAGAAGGCTTGGACGAGGATTTGCAATGCTTTGATCGCCGATTTTCAACGAACAAGCCCTGATGCCTTTGCTCAGCACTTGCGGGTACACGACATCGAGCAACAATGTTGGCGCGGTGCTTGCGATCCGAGCTTGCTGTCTAGTCCGGATTCGCCGAACTAGTCCACCGCGCCTAAGAGGGTTCCTTCCATGCAGGATTACCTCCAGAGGGCTTCCCAAAATCGATTGGCCTACTTCGCAACGAGCCGTTGGAATCCATGACTATTCGCACACGATTCGCACCTAGCCCGACGGGTTACCTCCATATCGGTGGGGTTCGTACGGCCCTGTTCAATTACCTCTTGGCCAAGAAATCCGGGGGGCAATTCCTCCTGAGAATCGACGACACCGACCAGCAGCGCAATGTCGAGGCAGCACTTAGGCCGATCCTCGATGGCTTTCGTTGGTTAGGATTGGATTGGGACGAGGGTCCTGAGTGCGGTGGACCGTATGAACCCTACTTCCAATCGCAGCGGACAGAACACTACCAACGAGCGGTCGAAAAGTTGCTTGCCAGCGGACATGCTTACAGGGACTATGCGAAAACCGAGGAACTCGCCGAGTACAAAGCGATCGCAGAGCGCGAGGGCAAAGCGTTCCTCTACGATCGTCGTTTCATGTCCACCTCGCCCGAGCAGCAGAAGGCCTATGAAGCCGAGGGTCGGACTGCAGTGGTTCGGTTGAAGATGCCCCGCAGCGGTCAATGCCAATTCCACGACTTGATTCGAGGAGACTGTTCCTTCGAATGGGCCGACGAACAAGACCACGTCATTCAACGAGCCGATGGAACCTGTTTGTACCACTTGGCCAGCGTCGTCGACGACTACGATTTTAAGATCACACATGTGGTCCGTGCCGTCGAGCACTTACCCAATACCCCGCGTCAGATCTTCATCGCGCAGAGTTTGGGCTACGAACTTCCAATCTACGCTCATTTGCCTTACGTGGCAGAACCGGGGGGGACAGCCAAACTGAGCAAACGCAAGCTCGACAAGTACCTCAAGCAAAAAGACTTTGCGATGCTCTCGGCGTTAGGCACAAGCGTGACGGACAAGGCCCATTTGCAAACGACACCTGAGACATTCAATCCGGTCGTCGTCGATTTCTATCGAGAGACAGGTTTTTTACCCGGTGCGATTTTGAACTACCTTCTGCTCCTGGGTTGGTCGCTCGACGATAGCACCGAAGATTTTACACTCGAAGAAGCGATCCGCGATTTCTCGCTCGAACGGGTCAACAAAGCACCTGCGTCCTTTGATCCACAAAAGCTCCTTGCGTTCCAAGCTCGCTGGATGCACCGGCTCGATACAAAGAAAAAGGTCGCTATGGTTTTGCCCTACCTCCAAAAGGCAGGTTGGGTTGCCGATCCGGCACCTTGCCAGATCGCTGAGCATTGCACCAAGGTGGTCTTGGCCGCAGCCGATCGGATCAAAATCGCAGGAGATATCCTCGAATTTGAGGAGTTCTTCGTAGCAGACAATCAGTTGCGATACGACCAAACTGGATTCGACAAAAGGGTCCGAGCAGAGCCCAAAGCGGTCGAATTGCTCGAAGAGACCAGGAACCTCGTTCGGGCCTGTGAACCATGGTCCACCGAAGCCCTCGAGGGCCAGATCAAGGCCATGGTCGAAACCCGCGGTCAGAAACTAGGAATTTGCATCAACGCGATCCGATTGGCGCTGACGGGCAAGACCTCTGGGGTCGGCGTATTCGATGCGTTTGGGATCTTGGGCAAGGATTCCTCTGAGGCCCGAATCGAACGCTGCATCCAAGTCGCCAAGCAGACATGACATCCCAACCCAAGCCACCGAGGATCAAGTTCTGCGGGTTTACTCGACAGCAGGATCTAGCCGAAGCGATCGATCTGCAAGTCGATGCAATCGGGCTGAACTTCTACCCCAAGAGCAAAAGATATGTCGAACCGCTTATTGCCAAGCGGCTCTCGTCGCTCGTCCAAGGCTGCTGCATGCGAGTCGGGATTTTTGTCGATTCGACTCCCGAGCAGATCGATCGTGTCCTCTCGGTGTGCCCTCTGGATGCAATCCAATTGCATGGCCAAGAGTCCGTCGAATGGCTCATGGAGTTCGAGAATTCTACCTACTGGCCAGGATTGCCGATTCTTAAGGCGTTGGCCTACCGAGGCCCGCTGGACGATCCGGATTGGACAAGCTGGGTTCAGGAGAGCTCCCACGAGCATTCCTCCGTCATCGGCATGCTCGTGGATGCCTACGATCCGATCGAAAAAGGGGGAACAGGCAAACGGGCCAACTGGGGCTTGCTGCGACCTCGACCTTTGAGTTTTCTCAAAGCCGACGGTTCGAACGTCCCGCTACTGCTCGCCGGTGGATTGGATCCGAGCAACCTAGCCGAAGCCTTGGAATTGGTCGAACCGAATGGGATCGACGTCGCCAGTGGGATCGAATCCTCGCCTGGGATCAAGGATCCGGTTAAGATGAAGTCGATGGTCCAGGCGGTTCGAAACTACGAGACGTCGAGGTGAACGATGGCTAGCTCCCAGACACAGACACAATACCCGATGACACAATACCCCATGGAGATCGAGGGCAAGTACCGAGTCGAAGACTCCATCGAGTTATTGGCCCAACTGGAGAAACTGGGCGCAAAGGAACTCGAGTTGGAGTCTCAAGAAGACCATTATTTAAGGCACCCAGCGAGGGATTTCAGGATCACCGACGAGGCGCTTCGGATGCGCCGAGTCAACGACCAGTGGCACATCACTTACAAAGGTCCTCGCCAAGAGGGTTTGTTCAAGACCCGACCGGAAATCGAATTGCCCTTGGCGGACCGAAGCGAGGTAGGCTGGCTGAGGATTTGGGAAAACCTAGGTTTCGAGCCCGTCGCCGTCGTGCGAAAAACGCGCAGAGTTTTCTCACTCGAGCACTTCCACCCAGACTTGAAAGTTACGCTCGACGATGTTTGTGATTTGGGAATATTCGCCGAAGTCGAATGTGTCGTCGATTCGCCCGAGGAGTTGGCTAGAGCCGAGCAAGCCATCGCATCGGCAGCGAATTTCGTAGGGCTTCACCACGTCGAAAAACGAAGCTATCTTTCGATGCTTTTGGAGCAACAGAAATAGAGTCCGTTTATGAGCGAATCCCACGACCATTCCCAAATCGTTTTGCGCCGGATGCTCGACGCGAACACCAACCGGGTGATGGAAGGCCTCCGCACCCTCGAGGACATAGCAAGATTCTCTGGATGGGGCCGATTGCAAGTCGACTACAAGAGCATTCGCCATGCCCTTCAACACACGATCGATGCGTTAGGGCAAGGCTCCTTAGGGCAAGCTGCATTGGTTTCAGCAAGGGATGCACATGGGGACGTCGGCAGAGAAAGCAAAACGACCCAAGAGATGCACCGTCCCGAGGGCCTTGTCTCGATCGTCGCAGCGGCGGCCTCGCGGGTCGAACAAGGATTGCGTGTGATCGAAGAGGCCACCAAAGTACTCGCACCCAATCAGGCCGCTTCGATCGAGCAACAGCGATACAAAGTTTATGACTTGAACGCCGCGTTGCGGTTGGCCTGCCAGCGCGATTTGGGTTTCCTGCAGCAAGCTAAACTCTATGTCCTGGTCGACTGTCAACTTGAGATCGACGCGTTCGCACGACGGATCGCGGAGATATCCAAGGCGGGAGTCCAACTGATTCAGATTCGTGACAAGCATGCCGATGCCATTCGCATTTTGGAGTATTTTCAAGTAGCCCAGGAAGCCGTCGAGACGAGCGCTACGCGAGTATTGATCAACGACCGGGTCGACATTGCAGCGACGACAAAGGCGGCGGGAGTTCACATCGGACAAGAGGACCTGCCGGTGCGATCCTCGCGACGGATTCTGCAGCCATGGCAATACTTAGGGCTATCGACCCACGATCTTGCGCAGGTCCAAAAGGGAGTCGCAATGGGAGTCGACTACATCGGCTGTGGACCCACATTCGCATCCCAGACGAAGTCTTTTGATAGATTTTCAGGAATTCCTTTTTTGCTTCAAGCAGCCAGTTGGTTGCAGGCCAACGCACCGACCGTACCGGCTTTTGCGATCGGTGGGATCCATTTGGAAAATCTCCCGCAGGTGCTCGGGGCAGGATTTGCCAGGGTGGCCGTAGGCTCATGCGTCTGGAATGCTCAAAACCCAGCGCACATGACAGAAAAGCTTCGGCAAATGCTCGATCGAGCGTGATCCGATCGACTTGCGACCAAACCGAGGTGGGCCTTGGGAGCCAAATTGAGTACACTAAAGCCGACCGTTCTGAGTCCGCCTCGTAGCGTTTCATTCCACAATTCCAGATAGATGGATCTAGTTTGCTATGCCTATTGGAAGAACCTTCAACAACGTCGTCGAAACTGTTGGCAACACCCCGATGATCCGGATCAACCGCCTGCTCGGATCCGATGCGGCCACCGTGTATGCCAAGTGTGAATTTTTCAATCCACTCAAGAGTGTCAAAGACCGCATCGGGCTTGCGATGGTCGAGGATGGAGAGGCAAGCGGCAAGATCCACAAAGACACGCACATCATCGAGCCGACAAGCGGCAATACCGGGATCGCCTTGGCCTTTGTATGCGCAGCCAAAGGCTATCGCTTGACATTGACCATGCCCGAATCGATGTCGGTCGAACGTCGAGCCTTGCTCAAGGCCCTCGGTGCAAGTCTGGTCTTAACCCCAGCGGCCGAAGGGATGCGAGGAGCGATCGCCAAAGCCAACGAACTGGTCGCTGCCGACAGCCTCGGCTGGATGCCGCAGCAGTTTGAAAACCCAGCGAATCCGGCCGTTCACGAACGCACCACCGGGCCGGAGATCTGGGCCGACACCGCCGGGAATATCGACGCGATCGTCGCGGGTGTCGGAACCGGGGGAACGATCACGGGTGTCGCAAGGTACATCAAGAAACTCAATCCGAATTTCAAGGCCATAGCCGTCGAGCCCAAGCAGTCCCCGGTGATCAGTGGCGGACAGCCCGGCAAGCATCGGATCCAAGGGATCGGAGCTGGGTTTATCCCCAAAAATCTCGATACCTCCCTGATCGACGAGGTAATTCAGGTCGACGACGAACTGGCCTTTGAATGGGGCCGCAAGCTTCATCGACAGGAGGGGATCATGGCCGGGATCAGCAGCGGCGCGAACCTCTGTGCCGCCGCGCAGTTGGCTTCGCGTCCGGAGTGGAAAGGCAAACGGATCGTCACGATCATGTGCAGCCTCGGAGAACGCTACCTATCGACACCACTTTTCGCCGATGCGGGCTGATTGACCCAAGGCCCTCTGGATGACCGAATCCGTCCCCCGAATCCAACCCAATGCAGGCTACAATCGCATGACACCAATCCCATCGGTCCGACGTCGCGGTTTTCTCGCTGGTGCTCTGGCAAGTGGATTGGCACTTGCAAGCTCCGCGGATCGTTCTGGCCAACGATGCGAAGCTGCCGAGCGCAACCCCAAGTGGGATGCAGCCACGCGTCGCGGCTTGGATTTCCTAGCCCGTACCCAATCATCGCGAGGACAGTGGAACACGCCCCCTTACCCGGTTGCCGTTACAGCCCTAGCGGGCCTAGCTCTGCTTTGCAGCGGTTCGACAGTCACCCAAGGACCTTACTCGAAACAGATTGCACGGACGACCGATTACCTGTTGTCTCAATCGCGAAAAAATGGGCTCATCGGGGATCCTCAAAACGACCAGCGTTACACCTATGGTCACGGATTTTCGATGCTGTTTCTTTCGCAAGTGCTCGGAGAAGAAGGGTTGCAGGATCGGCGAGACGATCTGGTCGAGACGCTCGACCGAGCCGTCGCATTCTGTGGTAAAGCGCAAACTCCAGCCGGCGGCTGGGGCTACGTCAGCGCCAAGGATGGCCAAGACTACGACGAAGGCTCGACGACCATCACGCAGGTCCAAGGTTTGCGAGGCTGTCGCAACGCAGGGATCACCGTCCCGGGTGAAATCATCGAAGCGGCCAAACGGTACATCTACACCTGTCAGAACCCAGACGGAGGCATCAGCTACTCGAGCCAGCAGATGGGAAGCTCACGGCCGGCGATCACCGCCGCGTCCCTTGCTGCCTTGTACAACGCAGGAGATTACGAGAACTCCAAAGTTCCCGAGATGCTCAACTATAGCCGCAGGGAGCTCTACGACGTCAAAAAAGTTGACGATGCGTTTGGCCACTGGCACTACACTTACTTGTACTACAGCCAAGTTGTATACCGCCAGGGGGACGAGGAGTGGTTGCCCTTCAGAGATCGACTCTATTCGAACATCGAGAACGACCAAGGCCCCGAGGGAGCATGGGAAGGTCAGATCCACAACATCTACATCTCAGCTTGCAACCTGATCATGCTGCAATTGGACTTAGGCTACTTGCCGATTTTCCAACGCTGAGAGAATCTTCGAAGCGATCGTGCCGAGCTCCTGGTCATGAGTCAATTCCAGCCGTTGAATGCCCGGCATGGATCGAAACCATATCTCCTGGCGTCTTACGAACTGCCGGGTGTGCACGGTGATTTTCTCTTTCATGGTGTCCCAAGTGATCGAGCCTGTGAGATACTCGATCGGTTCCTTATAGCCGACGGCTTGGGAGGCGGTTCGGCCGAGGATTCCGTAGCGTGCACGCAGCGCGGAGACTTCATCGACAAGCCCCTCGCAGAGCATCCGATCGACGCGGTGTGCGACCCGATGGTGCAGGACCGATCGTTCCCAACCGAGAACAAACGCCTGGCTCTTGGCCGGTACGACGAAGCGTTCGAATTGAGTCTGCCAGTGGCTAAGAGGTTTTCCGGTCAGTTTGGCGACCTCCAGGGCCCGAACCATGCGCCGTTGATCGCCAGGGAGTATCCGATGAGCCGAAAGCGGGTCGACCTGCTTGAGTCGCTCGGCGAGGGCTTGGATTCCCACCGACTGGACCTCCTCGTCGACAGCCTTGCGAAAATCCCAATCGGCCGGTGGGCCTTGGAAGAAACCGCAAATCAAAGATTTCAGATACAGAGGCGTTCCGCCGACCAATAGCACGTTTTTCCCACGGCTTTGTATCTTTGCGACCTGAGAGTGGGATTCCTGAAGAAACTCCGAAACGCTGTAATCGTGCGTCGGATCGACGATATCGATCAAGTGATGGGGGATCTTCTCGCGGGCTTCGATGCTCGGCTTGGCCGTCCCGATGTCCATGCCTTTGTAAACGGCCATCGAATCGACCGACACGATTTCGGCTTCCAGAGATTCAGCAAGCTCGAGGGCGACTTGGGTTTTGCCCGAACCGGTCGGTCCAGTCAGGTACACGACGTTGTCCAGAGGGGGAACAATCCAATCGGCGAGCACGTGGGTTTCGGAGTTCATCGGCAGATCGATCGCGAAAGCGAAAAGGCAGCGGCAAGGTTTCCTCATGTTATAGGGACTTGGCAACCACTTGGAATCGACAAATACCCCCTAAATGCCTAGGATATTCGACCCGGGGACGCAGGGTTTTCTGTTGTCTGGGTTGTCCTTTTCGGCTTCGGCGCTTTTTTCATGATGTCCACGGATATTCTAGACCGCTTGATGACGCAACTACACCTCCGAGCCGAGGAGTTGCCCGAGGGTTCGTATACGACCAAGTTGATCCAAGGTGGATTGTCCAAGATGGGGGGCAAGCTCGCCGAGGAGGTCTTTGAACTCGTCGATTCGGCCCGCGAGGAAGGCCCCGCCGGTCGTGACCACCTGGTCAAGGAAGCTTGCGATGTGCTCTACCATCTGTGGGTCATCCTCGCAACGCGACAGATCACCGTCGAGCAACTGCGAGCCGAACTTGAACGCCGCGAAGGGGTATCAGGGATCGTGGAAAAACAGAATCGCCAAAAGGAGCAGCAAGGGCAATGAGTTTAAGCGACAACATGTTGAGAATTGGGATACCGAGCAAAGGCCGCTTAAGCGAATTGGCCACCGAACTGTTGCTCCAGGCAGGACTGAACTTCCGTCGCCAAGAGCGCGCCCTATTTGCGCGGGTCAGTGGGCTTGCTGCCGACATTACATTTCTCCGAACCGACGATATTCCGACCCTGTGCGCCGAAGGTGCGATCGATCTGGGAATCACCGGAAGCGATTTGGTCGAGGAGGCCCTTGCACAGATCGATGTCCGAATGAAACTTGGGGTGGGTCGATGCAAATTGGCTGTATGCGTGCCCTTGCATGGCAACATCCAATCGGCAAGCGATTTGGCGGGCAAGCGAGTCGCAACGAGTTTCCCAAGGACAACCGAGCGGTACTTGAACAAACACTCCGCGCCGGTTCATTTGGTGGGATTGAACGGATCGGTCGAGATCATGATCTCGCTGGGGGTGGCCGATGCGATCGTCGATTTGGTCGAAACCGGCAGTACGCTCGCGGCAAACCAATTAAGAATCCTCGACATCATCGGCGAGTACGAGACGGTCTTGATCCAAAGTCCAAAATGTCGAGATCTAGCCACTGCAGATCGGATTGTTCGAAGGCTCGAAGGGGTCGTCATCGCCCGCGATTATTCGCTCCTAGAGTACAACATCCCCCGGGCAAAGTTGTCGCAGGCCGAGGCGATCACCCCTGGGTTTACCTCCCCGACAGTCAACAGCTTGGAGGATCCCAACTGGTGCGCTGTTCGAGCGATGGTCAAGCGCAAGGAGGTCATCACGATCATGGAACGCCTCGAGCAGATCGGAGCGATTGCGATCTTGGAGTTCTCGATCAACAACTGCCGCCTGGATCAAAATCCCAGCGGCTGAGTACCCAAAATCGGTGTTTGAAACACCGAAGAAGCAAAGTTTATTTTTTCGTCGGTAGGATCACTCGGCCGGGGATCCCTAGGTCCAATCGAAATACCGCACCGGGTTTGCCATCGGCCTGAATCGCACCGGTGACAAAAAGCTGGTCATGCTTAGGGCCTCCAAATGCGACATTGCTCGTCAGGCGATTGCCACCTGGATAGGACCTGAGCAACTTGCCAGAAGGATCGAGGACTTGGACTTGTTGCATTCCATAATGGGCAACGTACAGGTTCCCTTTGGCGTCCGAGCACATACCGTCGGGCTGGTTGTCTTCCCATTTTCCGCTAGGATTTTTGGGTAGGTCTGCAAAGACCTTCATCGGCCCGACTTTGCCCTGGGAAAGAACAGGGTATTCAAGGACGCGATTGAATTGACTCTCACCGACGAGCAACCGCTTGCCATCTTGGGTAAGCACGATGCCGTTTGGAAAGGCCAGACCCGAGGCGACCAAATGGGTTTTGCCTGCGGTGTCGACATAATGAATGGTGCCGATAAGTTTATCTTTGCCCGATTCGCCCGGGTCGGTAAAGTAGAAGCCACCTTGGGGATCGAGAGTCAAATCGTTAGGACCTCGCAGAGGCTTGCCATCGCATTCTTTGGATGCAGGAGCCAGAGGTTTTCCATCGCGATCTAGATGGAGCACCGCATGCTGACTTGCATCGCAGACCAAATGGGTTCCGTCGGCCAGGACTTTGTGTCCGTTTGGAGCCCCGGTGACTGCAAAATCTCGATGGGTTCCATCGAGCTGGAACTCGGTAAGCGTTTTATCCCACGAGATGTAGCCTTTTCCATCGTGATCGAACACGACTCCCTCGCAGTAGCTAGGGACCTCGAACAATTTCATCGCCGTGATCTTATCGACCGAAGGCAGGTCCTGGGCAAGGACACATGCGGCCCCCAGAAGCATGGAGGTTGAGCAAGTAGCCACGATGCGGGCAGTCTTGCCAATGCTGGGGAATGGACATGTTGCGGCGAACCGCTCAAGACGTTGTCGGAATGATCGCATTGCAAAACACCTTTAAGGAAACGAGAGGATTCAACGGAGCGTTTGGTTTACTTCCAAACAAACCGTCATCGTATACGAGCGGCTCATCAAAGCAAGAATATCGCTTCGGATGATTTTCGCACAAACTCTTCGGGAACGATCCCCTCTGCAAACCCCCAACTGCGTAGAATGGAATCATCAGCCCGTAAAGAATGCATAGCGATGCAATCCTCTGGGTTCTGTACTCTCGTACCCAAAAGGTGGTAACCATGGCATGGTCGATTAGCAAAGCGGTTCTGGTCCCTTATGATTTCTCTGCGCATTCGCGAGTCGCGGTAGAAAAGGCGTTATCGATCGCCGATTCACCTTCCCAAGTCCACATCCTGCATGTACTCCCGACTTTCATACCCTTAGCCCCCGAGGGATTCCCCGTCGAGGCGATCGATGATCAAGTCCGCCTCGAGTACACACAAAAAGCGCTCGATGAGGAATTCGCCGACCCTCGGTTTGCTCAGTGCTCCAAGGAAGTGATGATCGGTGATCCTGGTTTAACTTGCGTCGAGCGAGCCAAGAGCATCGGTGCGGACCTGATCGTAATTCCATCGCACGGCCGCAGCGGGATCAGTCGATTGGTCCTGGGAAGTGTTGCAGAGCGCGTGGTACGTTTTGCGCACGTTCCGGTACTGGTGATCAAGATTAGCGACTCATGACGAGCTTACGCTCTCGCTTCGGCGTCGGCTGTGGTGGTAGCCATACAGAGCGTAGACCAGCAGTCCGATCGCGCACCATATGCCGAAACGAATCCAGTTGGCCGCTCCGAGTCCCGCTATCAGGTAAAGATTGACAACCACCCCTAGGACGGGGATGGCCGACCAACGGTATCGCACGGCAGCAGCCGATAGCCCCAAGAATACCGACAGGAAGATCGCATAGGGGATTCGATCGTAGTGAAAATTGCCATCTGGGATCCAGTCCCCACCCAATTGGTGATTGTCGGGAAGCTTCGGCAAGATCAAACAGTAAGCGACAAAGCACAGCGGCAAGAGGACTTGGCCAGGCAACTTAGGGACCCGGAATCCCTTCGAATCGGGGTTGGTGCTTCCCGAGACGAGGATCCCTCCGCACACGAGCATAAATGCAAACAGTGTGCCGATGGAGGCCAGGTCGGTGACGAACTGGGAATTGAAAAAAAGCGTTGGTAAAGCGACCATCACCCCGGTAATGACCGACGAGAAGGCAGGGGTTTTAAATCTCGGGTGGATCGATGCAAAAGGCTTTGGGAGAAGCCCATCGCGGGCCATGCTCATGAAGATTCTCGGTTGGCCAAGTTGAAAGACCAGAAAGACACTCGTCGTTGCGATCACGGCGCTGAGCGAAATGATGCCAACCAAGGAGGGTAAACCAATCTTCTCGAAGACATACGCAAGCGGATCGTCGACATCGAGCTCCTTATACGAGACCATACCGGTCAGGGTAAACGAGAGGATGATGTAGATGACCGTGCATAGCAGCAACGTCAGCAACGTCGCGCGAGGAATATCGCGCTGAGCATTCTTGCACTCCTCGGCGGTCGTCGAGATCGCATCGAATCCGATGTAGGCGAAGAAGACACCGGCGATCCCTTTGAAAACACCCTCGAGTCCATTCGGCGCAAAGGGACTCCAGTTGCTCGGTTTGATGTAGAACGCTCCGACCAAAACAACCAGCATCACGACAGCCATTTTCAGCAAGACCATCGCGTTGCTGACTTTTTTCGATTCGTGAATCCCGACGATGACAAGAGCCGTAATCAGGACGTTGACCACGATTGCAGGCAGGTCGAGAATCAATTTCAGACCGCCGAGGCTCGGAGCCGTTTCCCAAGCTTGAAGGTGCCTTTGGAGCTCCTCACTCGCAACGCCGTTGGCCGCTTGGACCGCAGCCCACTGGGCCGGAGCCCGCGCAGAACTGTAGTAGTCCTGGACCAGCCATTGAGGGATCTGAAAACCCCATCCGAATCCCGACAGCCAACCTTGCATACCTTCGAGAAGGTTGACAAAGTAACTCGACCAAGCGAACGCAAGGACGCTGTTGCCGATCGCGTACTCCATCAATAAGTTCCATCCGATCATCCAAGCCGTCAGTTCCCCGAAGGCCACAAACGCGTAGGTATAGGCGCTCCCACTTGTCGGGATACTCGATGCGAACTGTGCGTAGCACAAAGCCGAAAAGAGACATGCGACAGCCGTGATGACAAACAGCAGCGAGATTGCAGGCCCACCGTCAAACGAAGCCCGTCCAATGGTCGTAAAGGCTCCCGCACCGATGACCGCAGCGATTCCAAAACAGGTCAGGTCAAAGAGGGTCAGGCTACGGACGAGCGCCTCGGCGGATTGGTTTTCGTATTCCTGGTCGATCTGAGCGAGCGTTTTTCGTCGAAGCAAACGAGCTTGGATCGATTCCCAGGACATAGCAATCACCTTATCGACGAGCGAACCCATACAAATTTGAGAAATATCGTAACGGTTCCTGGGCTTAGCAGGACTACGCGAAGGGACCAATTGAGGGTAAATTTAGGCCATTATTTGCGGCCCACGAGGTCCGACTCGGACCTCAGCTTCCATCAAACGATCCAAAATTATGAAAACTGACGAGTTGCGAGAGAAGTACCTAGCGTTCTTTGAGTCCAAGGGTCATCATCGCCAAGCCAGCGATGTGTTGGTCCCAACTTGGGATCCGTCGGTCCTCTTCACGCCAGCAGGCATGAATCAGTTCAAGGACCATTTTCTCGGAAAAGTCAAACTCGATTACACACGCGCGACGACTTGCCAAAAATGCTTGCGCACAGGCGATATCGACAATGTCGGTAGGACTGCCTACCACCATACATTCTTCGAAATGCTAGGCAACTTCAGCTTCGGTGACTACTTCAAGGCCGAAGCGATCGCTTGGGCATGGGAACTCCTTACGGACAAGAAATGGTTCGGGATCGATCCGGATCGATTGACCATCACCGTCTACAAAGACGACGACGAAGCGGCCAAGATTTGGAACGAAAAAATTGGTTTGCCCACCTCGCGAATCACCCGGATGGACGAAGCGGATAACTTCTGGCCAGCCAGCGCTCCGAGCCAAGGCCCCGATGGAGTCTGCGGACCTTGCTCGGAAATCTACTACACCCTCGAAGGGGGCAAGACCGTCGAGATCTGGAATCTGGTCTTCACCCAGTTCAATCGCGTCGGAGAACCACCGAATAACCTACGACCCTTGCCGAGCAAGAACATCGATACAGGAATGGGATTGGAACGGGCCGCAAGCGTCCTGCAAGGCGTACCGACGAACTTCCATATCGATATCCTCATGCCGATCGTCCAAGCGGCCGCCGAAGTTTGTGGCGTGAAATACGCTTACGAAAGCGACGATGGCCGTCGCCTGCGTCGGATCACCGACCACGTCCGAGCCTGTAGCTTTGCCATCCACGAAAACGTTTATCCCGGACCGAAAAAAGCTCGCTACGTCATCAAACGACTCCTGCGACGCGCTGTTCTGGACGGTCATCAACTCGGTATGAGGGATCCGTTCCTCCATCAACTCGTCCCGATCGTCGCCCAAATGATGAAAGGTTCCTATCCAGAACTCTCCGATACCACCGACCGCGTCGCTGCGGTCATGAAGCGCGAGGAAGCCGACTTCTTTGCTACCATCGGGTCGGGACTCGAACGCATCGACCGATTGTTCGATGAAATGGCCGGCAAAGGGAGCACCATGGTCGATGGCGCCGAAGCCGCTACGCTCTACCAAACCCACGGAGTTCCACCAGAACTCTTCCAACAGATCTCCGCCGAACGAGGATACTCCTTCGATTGGGATGGATACCGCGAAGCGATGCTCAGGCACGGTGACGTCAGCGGCGGTGGAACCGTCGAACTGTTCGAAACCGGCCCGATCGAAACACTCAAAGAGGCTCTGCACCAATCGGAGTTTCTCGGATATACCACCTCCCAAACTCCAGCCCAGATCAAAGGGGTCATCGTCGGGAAACCCAAGGACGATCGTCTCGTCAGCTCCGTCTCGAACGACACCCAAGCTGAGATGCTCCGCATCGTCTTGGATCGCTCCCCCTTCTACGCAGAGAGCGGTGGACAAGTAGGTGATACCGGTAAACTGCAAACCACCAACGGCAACTTTGAAGTCACCGACACGCAGAAAAGCGGCGACTTGATCGTCCATTTTGGACGCATGCTCTCAGGCACCCTCAAGGAAGGCGAAACCGTCCAAGCCTCGGTCGACGAGAATCGTCGCAACTCGATCCGCCGAGCCCACTCGGCAACCCACGTCCTGCACCATGCTCTCCAGTCGCGACTCGGAAAACACGCCCAACAGCAAGGGAGCAAAGTGGACTCGGATTGGTTGCGATTCGACTTCAGCCACCAAGACTCCCTCTCGGACGACGACCTCAAGCTGATCGAGGGATTATCCAACGAAAAAATTTCCCAAGGAGCAAACATCCGCTGGGATACCGTTGCCCTAGCCCAAGCCCGCGAACTCGGTGCGATGATGCTCTTCGGAGAAAAGTACCCCGATCCAGTCCGCATGGTCAGCATGGGAGATTTTTCTCGCGAACTCTGCGGCGGAACCCACGCGAGCAATACCGCTGAAATCGGCACCTTGGAAATCCTCACCGATGAGAGCGTCTCGGCAGGCGTCCGACGGATCACCGCCTTGACCGGCCCTAGGGCTCTTGAGTACCGTGCCAAAATCGAAGCCCAAGCGGCCCTGGTCGCCCAAAAACTCGATTGCTCGATCGATCAACTTGCACCCCGGACCCTCGAGCTTGTCAGCGCTATTCGCAAACTGAAAAAAATCGCTACATCGGCAGGTGGCAATGAAGCCCCTCCGGCGAAAGTCGGGGGCCAAAAATCCTCACAGAAATCCTCACTGGCATCCAAGCCGGCTTACGCAGATATTCGCAGCGCTCTGAAGCAGGCCGCTAGAGCGATGAACGTTTCGCTCGACGAAGTCGGCGGTCGAATGGATGCCTTGCTGGCCGAAGAGCACCAACTCCATGAGCAACTCGCGCAGCTTTCGAGCGCAAGCAACCTGGACGTCGATCAACTGATCGCAACAGCCCAATCCGTTGGCCAAACCTTGGTGATCGTCGCTCGTGTACCCAACGCCAATACCGCCATGATGCGACAGTGGATCGATCAAATCCGCAAGAAGTCAGCCAAGCCCGTGGCGGTTCTGTTTGCAACCCACGATCAGGACAAAGTCACTTTGCTCGCAGGATTGAGCCAATCCCTCGTCGACCAAGGATATAGTGCGGGCAAGTGGATCGCACCCGTAGCCGAAGCGGTCGGAGGCAGTGGCGGAGGTCGACCCGACTTCGCCCAAGCCGGCGGGAAACTTCCCGGGAACATCGACCAAGCACTGACGATCGCCAAATCCACTTGGCAGTCCATCGCTGGCAGCTAGGGCCCGACCCCGACATTCCGAAACCTTCCAGCTAGGCTCTATGCATGACGACCAACCTGCTCGCCTTGGAAACCTCGGGACGGAGCGGGTCGATCGCCTTGGCAAAATCCACCGAATCCCTCGTTGGACTCCGCGAATCGATCGGCTCGGATTGGTCCCTGCCAGGTCCCTGCTTGAAAATTCTAACCGAGCGATTGGAGATCCTATCGCTCGACTTGGACCCAACCTGGGGGTCGGCAAAAACGCTCGCACCAGCGATCCAAAAGCTGCTTGCTCAAGACGGGCTTGCTCCCAAGGACCTTCATGCAATCGCAGTCGTGCAAGGCCCTGGGTCATTTACTGGGTTACGCGTCGGGATCGCGACGGCCAAAGTGATGGCCTATGCGTTGCAAATACCCATCGTGGCGATCGATACGCTCGAGGTCATCGCTCAGCAAGTGTCCGATTCTCGGACAGAACCCGGTTCTCCAACAGTACCCGGGTCGCAAAGCCTCGATCTGTTCGCAGTCGCAGACGCGTTTCGAGGGCAGAGTTTTTGGGCCAAGTATCGCATCGGGGCAGGGGAGTGCCTCGAGACGACCCGAACTCGAATCGATGACAATACTTGGTTGGCCCAAGAGCTCTCTGTCCAGGATCCCTCCGGTTGCATCGCAGTCGCAGGACCATCGCTTGAAAAACTCCGGGATTGCTATCGGGAGATTCCAAGCTTGCAGAGCCAAAGAGCACTCGATACGAGCCCTATTGTTTGGGAACCGAAGCAGTACGGTGAGCCTAGAGCATCGACCGTGGCAAGACTCGGCTGGCGAGCATGGCTGAGAAATCAAACCGTCGAGCCGTTCAGTTTGCTACCCATGTACTATCGCAGTAGTGCAGCCGAGGAGAAGCAATCTTCGGGACCGAGTTGATGGTTCGCTACTCGAGGCCAAAGAATCCCGCTGGCGGAATGGCTTGACCACCGACAACCCCAAGCCCCCGCGTCGGTAGGAATCGTGGTTCGAGAGCAAATTGCAGCGACACATTGTCCCGACCGCTGTCGACAGCCAGCCCGACTCGGAACAGAAACGATTCGCCAATTCGAGTCAATCCGATCGTATGCCCGTTGCTACCCGTAGGACCAAAATCGTAAACCGAACTGCCGACGGCCGCCCACTTGTCGTTCATGCGATAAGTCAACGTCGAGGTCAGGAGCTTGGCTGAGACAGGTCCATCGAGGTTCGTTAAGCCGACATAAAAATCGCCTCGCAAAGGGCGCGAAATCAAAGTGCCGATCGAGGTGGCTTGCAACCCTCGGTCGAACATGTCGTAGTATCCGTCGCTCAAGAGGGTCACGCGGTCCCCCACATGGTATCGAAACTCGTAGTTCAACCCTCCGAAATCCTCCCCGAAGTTATCGCGTTCCGATTTCGCAAAGTAAATCGCATCGACATCGAACTCCACGACATCTGCGATCCGCTCACGGCCTGCGACCCCTCGCTTGGTCTGCCAGCGTTGGTGGATCCCGAAACGACTTTGAAGCTGGTCAGCGACAATCTGAGAGCTGGCGGCTGTGACATAGCGCTGCATGCCTTGCCGGGACGCATATTCGCGAGATTCGAACTGGGCTGGCAAGCTTCCTCCAAACGTGTTGAAAACCAATCGCCGTCGAAAGTGCTCCTGGCTATTGTCATCGATGGGATCATAGAGCGGGAGCAAATCGAGCTCCTTGGTCGTGTCGGCATACCAGGTCTCGGTTTCGAAAGAAACTTTATGAGCAAGGCCGTTGAGGTTAAAAAGTGAGCTCTGAACCTCGGGAGCGACCTTGATCATCGGCAACGACGTTCTGAGCCCAGCTTGCCCAGTCAATCGCCCAAGGGAGTCGCCGTTGAGATCCTCACCCCAATAGGCCGCTTCGCCCGAGATAAACGGAGTCCACTTGCTATGGCCGGTATCAAAGGGGAGTGATATTTCATGACGAGTGACCGCTTGAATGCCCGAGGAGGTTTGCTCCCAGGGCTGCAATTGAAATTTGGCAGCATCCTGCGGCGCCGTCGGACTCGAGGCGACCTTCAATTGCCCATAGCCCGCTTGGGAATGCGAATACCAAGTGAAGAAATTCCCTAAGTTCTGGCCGAGCCAATAATGATCGACCCGCGGAAGCCACTGCGTTTCCGTGAAAAAGCTATTCAACCGTACCTGAGCCCATAGATCGAGCATTTGCTGACCCATGAAATAGTGGCGATATCGAAGGGCCGTCGAGCGGTCCTTGTTCGTATCCCACTCCTCTTCAAAGTACTGCTCGAGGAAGTTTCGGTCGCTGATGTATCCGAGCTCAGCCCATAACTCCTGATCAGGTGATAACAACTGGCGATGCCGCCAGGCCACTCTTCCCCGAGTCGTCTCCTCAGGGACCATATCGATCCGATCGCTTCCAAGAGTATCGAGCCCCTCGTCGTTGAGTCCCCAAGCGTCGAATTCCCCATAAGCCGGTCCACCTCCGTGAAGAGAAGGAAGGTTATAGCGAAAATTCGTTCCGATCGCGAACCCTCGCTCGCTCAGATAGTCCGTCGAAAGCGTCCACTTCGTTCCGTCAAGAGCATCGATTCCGAAGATCTGGTAAAGATTCCAGTCGAGCATGACCTGGGTGCCAAAAATACTATCGTTGCGGAAGCTTGCGCCTGAAATGTAGAAACTCGGAGTATCGACGTTGGTATTGAGGATCGGCCAATACGCCACAGGCACACCCTCCATGTAGACAAAGTTATGCCGAGCTTTGGCCTTCATCGCCGTGGTGTCCCCCGAAGGAGACAGGACTCCGAAACCGAGCAGTCCGGTTTGATCGCTCGATTGGCGTTGATCGTTCAGCTCGATCCGATCGGCTTGAAGCCAGTAGCGAGGTACCCCAAGGCGGCTGGATGTCATCGCTGCGCGATTGGCCAAGAAGTTTTCGCGAGAACGCTGTTGGATCACGTCGGCCTTGAGCCGCACAATCCCCTCATACTTCGGAGCGGGCGTCAGGACCTCGGCCCCCAGGATCATCCCGTACTCGGATTGCACGTTGTAGTACATCCGATCGGCATAGATCACCCGGGCCCCTTGCTGAAAAACGATGTTGCCTTCAAGGTACAGTTCGACCGGTAGGTCATCGATTTTCTGGGATAGCAGTCGATTCAGATCCGCCGTCCAGACCACACAACGATCCGCTTCGATCAGCACGGTCCCCATGTCGAAAAGTCCACCAGAGGTCTGCACCGCCACGTCGCCGATCATCAAGCGGATACCTCGGCTAATCGTCACGACACTGTCGCCGCGTTCCGGCCGACTCTTGGCAGAGTAAAGTGGATCGATCCCACTGCGACCGCTGATTTTGAAAGTGCGAGCCCCGACCCTGACCCCAGACCGGACGTTGGGAGCCGAGGCGGCCACGGGGGCCGCCAAAGGTACCGGAATCGGGCCGGTGTTGGCCGCCGGTGCCGGTAGCTGAAACGACTCGACCTGCTGTTGCGATGCCGAAGGTGACGTCGGGACTTCGGGTACACCCTTAATCGATTCGAATAAAGGGATCGAACCTGGATCCAAAACCGTTCCGCCAAGAGTCGAATTACCGATCTGCATGGAGTTGGGCGAGCCGAGGGGCTCTGACGCTGGGACACTCGGCTGGGCTGATGGTGGGGCCGAAGGTGGCTGGGATTGCAGCAGTTGCGCCGCGAGGCGCAGGTGTGTTTGTTCATCCTGAGCGGTCCAGACCACGCCATCCTTGACCGCCGAGTTTCGTCCGGCCTCAGACACAGAAGCTTTGGCCCCTGTCGATCGAGACTCCTCAGGGGCCCAGTCCAAAGGTGCAAGAGGTGTCACTGGCTGCTGCCAGACCTGGACCTCGAACTTGGGTTCATGCTGGCTATAGAGTCTTCCCATCCAACGTTGATCTCTAAGGCGTTGCTCCTCGGACCATTGAATGTCGCACTCGCCTTGTGCGTCGAGAACCAACCGATGGATCATCGAAGTCGGATTCATTGCAGATCGAAGCGTAGAGTTTGAGATCCCCGCCGAATCTTCATTCGGAGGGATCTCTTGGCTCAATACCCACAGGTTGGCCTTGCTGCATGAGGCCCGAAAAGAACCTTGGGTGATCCGCACGCCACCCTCGAGTTGATAGACCGTGTAGTCGCCCTGCTGGGACTTGCTCGCCGAGTGGGCCTGGATCGTCACGCTAAAGCGAGGGTCGCACAGGGGCAACCCTATTTCTGTTGCCAGGCTCGATGCGCAGGGTCCCGCGCAGGCCAAGACCAAGGCGCACAGGCACGCAAGGCACCAGGCCATTTGTTTTTGGATTGGGTAGTCCGCCAGTGATACCACGAGTGGTGATTTTTCCTAGGATGAGCTCGCCAAAGAGCACGAAACCTTTATCGCTTTAGGGGTTGCGCGTCTCGGGAGTATAGAAATCCGGAAAAAGCGACTCAAGACCGAGGTTTCGTTAAAGTCCCTCAGATTCTCTGCCGAACGAGGACGGATACCCGCGAAAACTTGTGCCCTGGTGCCCCCATTCCGCCCACAGGCCCCAGATTGCCCAAGTCCGTGGAACTTCTCGAAGTTCCCTGCACAAACAAACCCGAATCCAACGGACCGAAATGTCGAACCTCGATACGCTTGTCCAAACATTGATTCGCGAAGGACACTGGTCGGATGCCGCAGGCCTCTACCGCGACGAGCTGGGGGTCTCCTTGACCCAAGCGGAGGCCAAAGTTCACGCGTTAGCCCATGAACACGGAATCACCGATCCGCATCGCTGGACCCAATGGCTTGCGATCGGGCTTGCCGGTGCGAGCCTCTTCGTCCTAGCCGGCTGTTTGCAATGGTTTGTCTCTTAAGCGAACCGGCTTAGACGGCATTTGATCGGTGGAATTGGATATCGAGTGTTCGCAGATGGGTATGCAATCCTGCGTCTTGAATCGGCATGAGATAGGCGATGTGACCGGATTCGTTATGGTGGGAGTGCCACCATCCCGGTGGGGTGATAAAAGCCCCACCGCTTTCCCAAGGTACTTTCACTGGATCGATTAGGTTCCCTTGGGAGTCGACCTTTTCGGCGACCAAGGTATAGCAACCTGGCTTGCAATCGATGATCAAATCGAGGGCCACGGATTTGTGGGCGTGAGGTAGTTGATTGGCCCCCACGGGCAAGATCCCGAGCATGGCCCAGAGGACATGGGTGATCGTCAAAGTCTGAGGAAAGTGCGCATTGGTCAACAGAACACTGATGCGGCTGCGTTGGCCTGCAAGCGGGTCGGCGGCAGCTTGTTCAAGCGCCGCTTGCGAATCTTTTTTCGCATACAAAGTCGGCTCGAATCTCGCAACGGATGCACTGACGCCGAGGTACCTGAGCAAGGGTTCATCGTTAACCCAGTAGAAAATCGACTCGTCGTGAGCCGTAAGGATGGGGTCTGGCCCACAGGGTAGGGTAATCAAATCCCCGCCTTGGTAAGGGATCGCGATGTCGGCAAACCGTAGAACCCCTTTCCCACGCAGGGCGTAAAAAAGGTGACTCGTGCCACGGTTGGGGGCAGCCAAACTATCGTTGGCCTCAATTCGAATAAAGCTTGCCAACAGACTGGCACTCGAGGCAGGGGCAGGGGAACCGAGCTGCTCTGAGATGTCCAAGGGAATGATGCGGGAAGGCCCGGTGGCATGCAGATTCGAGGGGAACTGAAGGATCGGGATCGGTCGGATCGATCCGCTGGCCAAGGGATTGGCAGCCTTGGAGTATTCGAGGTATCCACCATCGCGGGTCAGATTCGGATCGGTCTGGTCGGCTTCGATCGCGTCGAGCATAGGAATTCAAGGGGTTCGTGGCAAAAAAGGAAGTTTTCCCAAGGTCTTTCTGGTACGTTCCTAATGATTATACCGAGAAGCTTCCTACCCAGGGTTTCCCAGGGATTTTAGGAATGGGCCCCCCTACAAAGATTTCGATCTTTTGATAGACTTTCGACTCAATCGTGGGATGTTCCTGTGAACCAAAAACTTGGATTACGGTTCTTCCTAAAGTCGGAAAAGCCCAAGAGGAGAGCGTAGCTCAGTCGGTAGAGCAAAGGACTTTTAATCCTTGGGTCGAGGGTTCGAGTCCCTCCGCTCTCACTCACCTCTTTTCGTTAAAAACCCCGCGTTCTCTTCGAGAACTCGGGGTTTTTTCGTAGTCAACTCCAGCATCTGTATTTCCATGAGGACCGGAACCCCAGGGAAACTATGGCATCCGCTTTCGCAGTTGTGCTTGGAGTTCGGTCGCGATCGTCTCGAGCTCGGTCCTGGATTTGGGTTGCAGCTCCTCGTCGGTCGACTGAGCGAGACTTAGCAAACTTTGCAACATACGTACCTTGCCGAAAAGCTCGCCTTCCTCACGGCCTTCCTCACGGCCTTCGCGGCGAGCTGCGTTCAATATCCATTGCTGGTCGCGGATCGCTTTTTCGCGTGTGTCGTACATCGCTTTGTCCTCGGTCTTCTTGGCTATCCGGTCAATCGATTCGGTCGCCTTCTGGAACTCCGGCTGGGAGAACAAACTCCCAAGCGTCTGTGCATCGTACTGGTCGGCGTGCAACAACCAATACAGCCATCGGTCCAGCAGGCTAGCGGTCTCAAGATCGCTCTCCAGGAGATTATACCATCCAAGCTCGAGTGTGTGAATTTCTAAAGTATCCACGAGCAAACGCCCCGAATCCCGATCCTCCAGCCGAAACGCATGATGCACCTTGGGAGAATCGTCCCAAAGTTGACCCAGCAGCAAACAGATCGAATAGACCGGCTTGAGCTTGGAATAATCGTCCCCAGCCTTGAGTTGACCCGCGTAGACTTCACACCCGTAGAACACGATTCGCTTGACAAGTCCAGAATGCGTCGACAACTGCATCTCGACGTCATAGATCGCACCCCGCTGGTCGACGGCTCGAATGTCCAGGATCGACAGTTTGTCGTTTTGAAAATCCTGCAAGTTGTACGGGTTTTCGATCGTCACATCGACGATCGGAACTGGCAGCGTCAAGATGGCGTTGAGCAGGCTGATCAAAGACACCTTGTTCTCGGGGGAGCCAAACGTTTTCTTGAACGCAAAATCGTTAGTAGGACGGATACCAATCGGCTGCATCTGGCAATCTCCCTTCTTAGCCAAGAGATGTTTTCCGCGAACACATCGCTCCTATCTTCGGAGCAAGAACAATAATACCACAAACCTTTCCTCGTTTGGTACGATCCTTTGTGAGCTTGGCCTTTGCGAGCTTGGCGCCTTGGCGAGAAACACTCTTTTGGCGTTCCCTCGTTGCTGCCCAGGGATCTTGGATCTCACCGCAAAGGCG
>QWPJ01000172.1 GCA_003671195.1 Planctomycetota bacterium | reverse complement strand
CCACGGCGAAAACGTCGTCGACCCAAGCCCAAATATGCCTTGGTACCGAGGCAATACCCTGATGAATTTCCTCGAGTCGGTCTACATCGGCTCAGATCGAAACCTCGAAGACTTCCGCCTACCAATCCAGTACGTCAATCGCCCTAACCTCGACTTCCGCGGCTTCTGCGGAACCATCGCCTCGGGTATCCTTCGCAAAGGTGACGAAATCATGGTCCTGCCATCGAAGCGGACCAGTCGCGTCAAACGCCTTGTCACCCAAGATGGGGATTTGGACGAAGCCTTCTGCCCCCAATCGATCACCGTGGTACTCGACGACGAAGTCGATTGCTCACGCGGCGATATGATCGTTCGACCAGGGAACGTACCCAAATCCTCGAATCAATTCGATGCGACCATCGTTTGGCTCAACGCCGATGCGCTCCTGCCAGGCAAGTCCTATCTGTTCAAACACACCTCGCAAACCATCCCAGGCCAAATCGATTCGCTCCGATACCGAGTCGATGTCAATACTCTCCATCGCTCGCCGGCACCCGAACTGCAACTGAACGAAATCGGACGCTGCTCGATCACCCTGAGCCAATCGATCTATTTCGACGCCTACAAACGAAATCGATCCACCGGGGCCTTCATCATCATCGATCGACTCACCAACGCAACCGTCGGTGCAGGCATGATCACCGACCGAGATACCGCTAGACCCAAAGCCGCGTGGGAATCGACCGAACAAGACTCTGCAAAAACCGAGTCGATGACCGAGGTCAACCCCCAAGAACGCTCGGCTCGTTTCGGTCAATCTCCCGCAACGGTTCTCTTTACAGGACTTACAGGAACCGGAAAATCAACCATCGCCAGAGCCGTCGAACGCGCCTTGTTCGACCAAGGCCGCGCAGTGATGGTCCTCGACGGTGAAAAAATGCGAAACGGGGTCAACCAAGACCTCGGATTCTCCGTCGAAGATCGAAGCGAAAACCTCCGGCGATCGGCACACATCGCTCGTATCATGAACGATGCCGGGTTGATCTGCCTAGCTGCTTTCGTCGCCCCGAGCGAATCGATCCGCGCGCGCGTCGCTGAACTCGTCGGCAAAGACAAATTCCTCGTCGTCCACCTGACGGCCGATGAACAAGTCCGAATCGCACGCGACTCCAAAGGGCACTACGCCAAAGCCCAAGCCGGTGTGCTACCGAACTTCCCAGGTGTCAGCGCCCTGTACGAAGCCCCCGAAAAAGCAGACCTCGTAGTCGACTCAGGAAAACATTCTCTCGAGTCCTGCGTAGAGCAGGTCCTCGAACTCCTGGCACATCGCGGTGTGCTCAAGAACTAAGAGCCTGCAAAGCCCTCCCCTGCAAAACCCTGAAGTACCCGAACCATATCCCGGTCGAACTGGCCTCGGGTCAGCACCACATCGAGTCCCAACTCCGTGGCCGAATCGAGCCGATCGGCCTGGACATGCGCTCCATAACCGAGCCACTTGGTCGTCGGCCAAATCTGCCGACCTGAGGCAAGCACCTCCGCTAAATCGAGATTCGCAAGCCCCAAGTCCACGACGATCAATCTAGGAACTCCCGCCTCATCGGCCGAGCCGCCCGTCGAATCACCGCTTATCGATGCACCGCTTATCGAAACATCACCGAGAACCTTGGGGTTTCGAATCACCCCGAGCGACATTCCCGCTTGCCTGCAAGCCGAGGAAATCTTCGACTGAAACATCAAATCGTTGCCGATGAAAAGTACGCTCGCTTGCCCGGTACTCGCTTGCTGTTTATTCGGTTCCATCGTCGGTCCTAATCCCCAGCAATCGCGGATTGATAGCTCGTCGAAATCGTACCCTCGTGCAGAGAAATACTCGCCTCGGCATACGATTCGTCGGTCTCCCAAATCCTAACGCGAGTTGCAACCGCTCCGCTTCCCTCAAGGATCGTTGGGCAAACCTCCTCAAGCAGGTACTTGGCCATGTTCTCGGCCGTCGGATTGTAAGGCAAAACGAACAGGCGACAGGGCGTGACGACCTTCAAGGCTGCAATCGCGTTGTCGTCGTCCTTGCAGATCAAAAAGCTGTGATCCCAGTGCTCGTCTATCCAACCCTTGCAGCGGGACTTGAGGTCCGAAAAGTCGATCACTCGACCAACCGAATCCTGGTTCTGACTGGTGACAAAGAAATCACACACGTAATTATGCCCGTGGAAATTCTCGCACTTGCCACCATGGCCGTACAAGCGGTGACCGGCGCAAAACTTGATGCGTCGCATGATCGTCAGGTTCATAAAAATGCGTTTCCGTTGTTCGTTGGTGACAAAAACTCAGGGACCTTGGAGTTTCGGGTTTTCTCGATGACGATCGATGTCCCGCTGAGTCTTTTTCAAAAGGTTCGCCCGCATGGCCGAATCCAAGTCGACTCCAGTTTGGTTCGCTAAACAGACCAAAACAAACAGGACGTCAGCCATCTCGTCAGAGAGATTGTAGGCAGGGTCGCTTTTTTTAAAGCTCTGATCGCCATAAGTTCTCGCAAAAATCCGCGCCAACTCCCCGACTTCCTCCATCAACACCGCCACATTGGTCAATTCAGAGAAATACCGGACCCCGATCGTTTGGATCCAACGATCGACCGTCTGCTGCAATTCGTTAAGCGACAGGGGCTCTTGGGGGTTTTCCATAATCGATCGAAATCCAAAGCCTTGGCCCTCGAGCCAAACCTATCAGCCCTCTGGGCTCGTCGAGGCTAGCCTTCGACGCTCAGCCGTCGATTCATCGTGCCAATGAAAATCACTGACATCATCCTGCCCCATCTGCCAAGTAAAAAAAGCCCGCCGATCATCGATCGAGGTCGGAAAATCAACGATCCCCTCATGGGCCGAACGAAGAATCACCCCGAGACGCTCAAGCTCGCTAATGTACTCGTCCAAATGCCTCGCCTCGTCTGCCAACTCCTTTTGCATTTCGACGATTTCCTGATCGTACACTTGGTACCTCGCCTTGCCCTGGTGACTCCGGAGCATCCTGCGCAAGTGCGAGCGACGATCGGTAAGCTCCCGGTGCGACAACGAAATATCAGCGACGATCAGCCGAAGCAACGGCAGCATCGAGCGAGCTTGTTCATGCGAAAAGTGAAATGTGGCGGGCACGACCCAAAACCTCTGTAAAGGCGCAACGCTCGGAACAAAACAATCAAATGCAAAGCGATAACCGCATTGACAATAACCAGAAAACAAAGGTTCGTATAGCTCATTTGCTCAACGCCAGATCCCTCTGGCCGAATCAGTCGGCCTAATTAAGCGTCCGCTCACTGTTTTTCATTACCCGTGGGATAGGCCTCCGGCCTGTCGGCGCCCCTGGCATGAGTGCTGGCACCGACTTTTCATGCGTCGAAATGGTAGATCGATTGTCCCCAATCGATCAGAACCTGAAACCACCGCAGAAAGTAAAACAAAACAGCCGAAAAAGCCATAAGTCGCCGCCGCTTGCGCGTCGTCGCGGAGCCATTGGGGACAATGGCTCTACACTGTAAGACCCCTCCGCTGCGCGTCGAAATGGTAGATCGATTGTCCCCAATCGATCAGAACCTGAAACCACCGCAGAAAGTAAAACAAAACAGCCGAAAAAGCCATAAAACGCCGCCGCTTGCGCGTCGTCGCGGAGCCATTGGGGACAATGGCTCTACACTGAAAGTCGCCTCCGACTTGGATTTGCGAGGCCAGATATAGCTTGGATTCCCACCGTTCGTTAAACTAACGGCTATGATTGGACCGATTTTTCAACGCGAAACCGCCGTGCTACCGCGCCGCCCTCGACACTTTGCCGCGCGGGTGGTCTTCCTCGTCATGGTCTTTGCGATCATCAGCACGACATGGCTGCTTCTGGCCGGCGTTCAACCGGTCCAAAACGCCGGCGATTTGGCCCGGTTCGGGGTCCTGATTTTTCAACTCATCGCCCCGTTTCAGTTGTTTGTTTTGATGTTTCTAGGGGCCTTGGCCGGCGTCACGGCCGTAAGCCACGAGAAGGACAAGCAGACGCTAACCCTGCTTTTGATGACCTCGCTGAGCAACTCCGAGGTGGTCTTGGGCAAAGTCGGCTCAGGACTTTTAGGAGCATTCAACGCGTTGCTGGCCGTCGCGCCAATTCTTTTTCTCCCACCCTTGCTCGGTGGGGTTTCTCTCGAACAATCCGCCAGTGTCGCTCTGATCACGGCCAGCACCATCGTTCTGACTTGCACTCTAGGAGCGACCATCGCGTTTTGGAGAGAGAAAACGTTCCAAGCCATTGCCGTGACTCTCCTGGCCGTGGCGATCTGGCTCGCCGTCGGCGAAGCGATCCAATTGGGCGTCATTCCGGGAATCGCCCCCAAGTTCGCCACTGCCTTTAGTCCGATTCGGGCCGTATGGCAGGTCGCGCAGCCAATCCTGCGCAGCGCGACGGCCTCGCCCCTAGGGGTTTGGGAGCAGGCAATCGAGAGCTCCTCGGTCTTGCTTGCAGGTGCCCTAATGCTCATGGGGCTCTCCATCCTACGACTCAGGGTCTGGAACCCCAACCGCGAGCGTCGCAAGGTCTCGGCCGAATACTCCGATGCTCAGAGCGAATCGAGCGACCTCGGAGCATCTGAATTACCCGCTGGCGCTAGGGCCATCAAGTCCTGGAAGAGTCGCGACCCGCGTCCGATGTGGTCCAACCCGATCCTCTGGCGCGAGATGCGGACTTGGGCCTACGGCAAAAAAGTCTTGATCATTCGAGTTGCCTATTTAATCCTTGCCGCCTGTGTGGCCTTCGGCCTGTTCCAAATCGCCCGCAGTGGGCCCGGTTCGATGGCCGACCGTGGGTACCAAGAGCAATTGGTCGCTCCGGCCGTTACGATCCTCGCACCCCTTTTGGTTTTCTCGCTGATCTTAATCAATGCTCTGGCGGTCAATTCGGTGACCAACGAGCGCGACGGCGGAGCCCTCGATTTGCTCTTGGTCACCGAGATCACCTCGGTCGATTTCATTTTCGGCAAGATCCTCGGAGTCCTCTATGTGATGAAGGAGATGGTCCTCCTACCGATTCTCCTGCTCATGATCCCTTGGTTTTACGGTGGGCTCTCTACCGAAAACCTGATCTTTACGGGCATCGCAATGCTGGTCATGGACCTGTTTGTTTGCATGCTTGGAATCCACTGCGGGATGATCTATCACCAAAGTCGCACAGCCATCGGCACGAGCCTCGGAACGGTTTTCTTCCTGTTCCTCGGCGTCGCGACTTGCATGCTGATCATGCTGATGTTCCGCGGCTCGTTTGGTCGGCAGTTGGCCCCCTTCTTGATGATCATCCTCGGGGGCGGTACCGGTTTGTACTTAGCCATCGGCAATCGCAACCCTTCACCGGCAATCGCACTGACTTCCTTTCTGCTCCCTTTTCTTACCTTCTTTGCCATCACCAGTTTTATTCTTCGCGACCAAGAGCTCACCGTGTTTTCTACGGTCGTCGTCTCTTACGCGTTTGCCACCGCAGCGATGCTTATCCCGGCGCTGAGCGAGTTCGAATTCTCATTCGGTCGTGGCAAGATGCAGCAGGAGGAGTAGCTCTCAAGCTACGCGAGATCCGAAATCGGAATCGCCGCCGTGCTAAGCCCTGCACTGCTCAAAAAGTTGCTCAAGATGGAATAACCATGCTCGGTCAGAATCGACTCAGGGTGAAACTGAACTCCAAAGACCGGATGCTCGGTGTGCTCGATCGCCATGATCGTTCCGTCGTGGGTCCAGGCCGTCGGCCTCAGGACCGACGGCAGACTCGTCGGATCGATCGCCAAGGAATGGTACCGGCCGACCTGAAATTCCTGAGGCAATCCCTTGAGCAATCGATCGCTCGTATGGTGAATCCGAGTCGCCTTGCCATGCATGGGCTGGGTAGCTCGAACGATCCGGCCACCCAAGGCTTGACCGATAGCCTGATGCCCTAAGCAGACGCCTAAGATCGGGATAGATCCGCAAAAACGACGGATGACCTCCATCGAGCATCCTGCATGATCCGGGTCCTTAGGACCCGGGGAAATCACAATCGCCGAGGGTCTTAGCCTAGCGACTCCCTCGCAACCGATCGAATCGCTTCGGAGCACCAATGTCGCTTGCCCAAGACGCTGAAGATAACGGTCCAGGTTGTAGACGAAACTATCGTAGTTATCCAGCAGTAGGATCATCGGGATTCGGTCGCCTTGATCCCCGCAGCAAGCAGCTCGATGATCCGATCCGGATCGTAGACACAGCCTCCCCAAGTCCCACCGCTGGCGCGTTGCATCGCAGCCCACAATCGGGTGTCGGTCGGAAGCCTCGGATCGGGTGCAAGCCCCGCATGGGGTTCTCGCTCGGCGAGTATCTGGCTGCCTCGCTGGGCTGAAAATATCGCTCCATCGCAACCAACAAAGTCAACGCTCGCCTCCAAGCTGGTTCGGTCGATGGTAATCTCGATCCGGTCGCCATCGCGAAGTTTACCGATCGGACCACCGGCAAGCGCTTCGGGACCGATATGGCCGATGCATGCCCCGGTGCTTACTCCAGAGAATCGAGCGTCGGTAAGTACCGCTACGTGCTTGCCATACTCTAGATACCGAAGCACGCTGGTCAATTGGTAAGTTTCTTCCATCCCAGTACCCATCGGCCCACAACCGATGAGGACCACAATATCCCCAGCTTTCAATGGATGAGGATGTTGACCCTTGGCCGCTGCAACCGCTTCCTTTTCGGACGTAAATACGCGAGCGGGTCCCTGTTTTCGGTACACGCCATCGGGGTCGATCACGCTCGGGTCGATCGCCGTCGATTTGATCACAGAACCCTCCGGGGCGATGTTCCCCTTGGGAAAACATACGGTGCTGGTCATCCCCATCTGCTTGGCCTTCGCCGGAGGAAGGATCACATCGTCGGGATCCACATGGTCTCGCGCCTTGAGCAACTCACGCATCGCCTTACGACGCGGTGAATCCTTCCATCGGTCCAAGATTTCATGCCAAGTCATCCCGGTGACGGTTTTGCAGTCGCATTTGGCAATCCCTAACTCTCGCAGGTGCCACATGATTTCAGGAACGCCGCCGGCAAGGAACAGCCGGAGGGTCGGATGGTACTGAGGTCCGTTGGGAAGCACATCGACAAAACGGGTGACTTGACGATTCAACGCGGTCCAAGTTTCAAGGCTCGGGCGCTGGATTCCTGCGGCAAACGCGACGGCCGGAATATGCAAAAGCAAGTTGGTCGATCCTCCGCATGCCGCATGCACGGCGATCGCGTTGTGAAACGAATCCTCACATAGGATATCTGCAAGCTTGGCCTTGCGTTGATGCTGATCCCAAAGAATCTTGGCCGATTGCCTTGCGATGTCCAACCATACCGGTTGGCCGCTGGGAGCCAAGGCCGCATGCGGGGCCGTCAAGCCCAAAGCCTCTGCGACGACTTGGCTCGTCGCGGCAGTCCCTAAAAACTGGCAACCGCCACCGGCTGAACCACAAGCTTTGCAGCCTGCCGCAGAAGCATCTTCAAGCGAGATCATCCCATTGATGTACCGCGCCCCAATGGTCTGGACTTTACCCAGATCCTCCTCGGGACCATCGGCGTTGCGAGCCGGTAAGGTCACTCCTCCTGGGACCACAATGCTCGGAAGATTCGAGGCACCAGCGAGTGCAAGCATCATCGCCGGAAGCCCCTTGTCACAGGTCGCTACCCCGAGCACGCCGCGTCGCGTCGGCAAGGATCGGATCAATCGCCGAAAGACAATGGCCGCATCGTTGCGATAAGGGAGCGAATCGAACATCCCTGTAGTCCCTTGGGTGCGACCATCGCATGGATCGCTGACATATCCGGCAAAGGGCACCCCACCGTTCTCAAAGAACCACTCAGCAGCAGCCCTTACCAACAACCCTACCTCCCAATGCCCCGTGTGATAACCCAGCGCGATCGGTTGCCCATCCTCAGCCCGCAATCCACCCTGGGTGCTCAAAAGCAAAAACTGTGGGCCAAGCATCTTCTTCGGATCCCAACCCATCCCAGCGTTCTGGGTAAAGCCGAACAAATCCCCGCTCGACCACGTCCTAAGCATTTCGTCGGTCAGTGGCAAAGAGCCCTCAGGACCAGTTCCCGAAGTTTTTAATGCGACATCGCTGCCGGTATTGGCCAAAAAGGAATCGAAATCAAATGCGGCAGACATGGGTCGATCGACTCGTGGTTAGGGACTCTCAACTCCTGGCAAGCAGGGAATGGAAAACATCAGTAATTGATAATGGATAATCCATAATTGGCAATGGTCGATGCCAAACCGCGATTATCAAACAGGCCGCTGGACGGTCCGATCCCCAAACCTCCAATACAAGGCTGGAGTGACCAACTGATCGAGGATCGTCGAGGATAACATTCCCCCGAAAACCACTACCGACAAGGGATGCAAAATCTCCTTGCCCGATTCATCCGCTCCCATGAGCAACGGCAAAAGCCCCACAAAACTCGTAAAAGCCGTCATCATCACCGGCGTAAGCCGCTCTAGGCTCCCTCGGATGATCATCTCCTTACTAAAAGCCTCTTGCTCGTGTTCCATCAAATACTGATAGTGCGAAATCATCAGAATTCCATTGCGACTGACAATCCCCAGAAGCGTGATAAAGCCAACCCAATGAGCGACTGAAAGCGTGATCGAGCGAACATCAGTGCGTATCGGATCAACGAACCATTCATACCCCTAAAGCGATTCAAAAACGACGAAGCAATCAAGACAGCTTCCCGGAAGATTCCGGCTTGCTGTCTTGCCGTTCCCCCTGGTAGCTGATCGCAAAGTAAATCAAAACGACGAGCACCAAAAGATCCAACCCGAGCCAATAAGGCTGCCAATTCACAGTGGAATTCTCCGTGCACCAATGCAACCAAGCGCCCGTGACTAGATAGCCTGTGAGATTCCCGACCCCCCCGACGAGCAAACTCAATAGGGCCTGAGCGCGCGTCCTCCACTCGGGGGCAATCCGACGAGCAAGGTAAATTTGGGTGGAAATGTAGGTGAAAGTAAAAGCCATTCCATGCAGGGCCACCCCTAGGAGCAACGGGACCTGGGAATCCATCGCATAAAAAAGATAACGGAGCAAACCTGAAAAAAGCCCAAAAAGAATGACAAACTTGAGCCTCCAATCGACCATGAAACCGCCGATGGTAAACATGATCCCCACCTCAACCACCTGGCCGATGGACATCCAGGCGCTGGTCCGCTCCATCCCCAAATCCTTCATGTGGCTCGGTGTGTAGGGATAAAAAGCGGAAAACGGGATGGCCACAAGCGCCGCGGTCGCAAAGATCACTCGGTGATCATGCACCTTGAGCAAGCTGAGCGCATCGAGGCCAAAGCGTTGACGCAACGTCAGTCGTTTAGCCCCACCCATGGGTATCACTCCGGCAGGTAGGAGCAACGTGTAGGCAGCCACCACGAACCATAAAACACCGCTAAGCAAAAAGGTGCCGGGACTGGCATCTAAGTGCAGTCCGCTGACAATCCAACAGCCTGCCATCCAACCGGCCGTTCCCATGGCTCGGATCGCACCGAATTGGCCATGCGAATTCGCGACGCGAGCCAATACAATCGAGCCCGAAAGACTGTTGGTCGGGACACTCAAAAGCGCTTGCGATTGAATCATCATCCAAACATTCCACCCACTGGCGCCCTGCCCCAACGCGTAAGCCGTAAAAAGCGAAAGCACTCCGGAACCGAAACAAACCCAACGCAATACTCGAATAGGGGGCACAGAACGATCGGCCATCGCCCCAAAAAACAACGGGGACAGAAGCGCCGCGATGGCCGAGGCCCCAAACGCATAGGGTGTCCAGGAACCTAGGCCCGAGGCCTGCAGTACCGTTCCCATAGGGACAAACCAAGCGGCTAATGCCATGCCGTGTAGGAACAAGAGCGTCATCAACTCGAGTTGCTCGATCCAAGTTAGCTTTTGTTCCACCGTCGTATCGCCTTAACTTCCTTGTCTGACTTCCTTGTCGCTTGAAACCCTCGCCGAGCTCTTAGAAATCGATTTCCTTCAAGTCGGGTCGATCCCAGGGGTGGTGGATTGAACCAACCATCGCGCATAATCCTCCGTGACCCAATCGATACGTCGAGCGGTGATCTCTGGAACTTCATAAGGATGCCGAGAGCGTAGCAACGCGAGGACCGCTGGCATGCGATCGATCGTTGTTTTCATGCAAACTTTATATTCGAAAGTCCGCTCGCAGTTCCCCTTCCAAAGATAAGTGCTTTGCACCGGTCCTGAAACTTGGGCACAAGCCACCAGTCCCCCTAGCACCAAAACCTCGGCGATGTCGTCGGCGATAAGGTCGTCCGGGAAAGTAGTCGTTATCTCAACGAAATCCTCGACTTGGATCAATTTCGACGCTTCAGAGCCCAACGCGTTGTTACCTCAAGGAGCAAAAGGGGCAGACTCCCTAGCTTCGATAATCCGCTAGGCCACACCAGCTTCCCCAAGTTACTCGTACTGCATGGCTTTCGCAAGGTTCAATCGTGCGGCGCGCTCGGCTGGGAACATCGCCGATAGGACCACGATCACGATCTCGGCGATCAATGCCGCTACCATAAAGCCAGGGTACCACTGGAATCGGACCGCATGCCCCGTGACGATCAAGGTGCTCAAATTCATGGCCGCAGCCATCCCAACTCCCAAAACCAACCCGGGTAGGATCCCAATGATCGCCATGATCAAAGCTTGGGCCAAAATCATCTTTCGAACCTGCTGACGGGTCATGGCCACGACCCTTAGCATCCCTATCTCGCGGGTTTGTTCCAAGATGTTCATCGCAAGAGTATTGATCAATCCAAACGCAGCGATCACCGCCCCTAGGGCCAAGACAACCCAAAGCCCTCCGACGACACCACGGATCATGTTCTCGACCATGTCGGCCATCTCTTGGAACGATTGGACCATGAGCCCCTCGGCGTCTGCGAGCTTGAGCAACGCTTGCTTGACCTCGCTCCGCTTCGAGGGATCGGCGCGCACGATCACCGCATCGGTCCCATCGACACTGAGCAACCGCTTGGCCTGCTGGGCCTGCATGTAAAGCGTAAGGCCGCCGGCAAGGTACTCGTTCGTTACACCAGCAACAGGGATCCTGATCTTTCCCTCATTGGTCTCTAACTCCATCTGATCGCCGACTTTCAATCGCGACCGCTCCGCAAGAACCGATCCTAGTACGACCTGCCCTTGCCGAATCCCTTCAAGCACCTGTTCTCCCTGGCCTTGGACTAAATCAAAGTAGTCCTGGGTCGAGGAGTTGAACTCGCGGACAATAACAATCACGCTTAACTCACCGGACCTAGCGCTGACGAATCGCATCGTATCGCTCAGCAGGACCCCGTCGAGAGCCGCTACTTTCTCGGGAAAGCCCTCAGGCATATCCGCAGCATGCCCGCTACTCATATCGGGCATCGCAGCTCGAACGAAGAAATCACCGACGATCGTGCGCTTGTACCAAAACTGCACGTCGCGAATGTTGTCCTTAATGGTAAAGGCCATGCCTAAACCCATCGCCATGGCGACAAGCAGTATCCCGATGGTCATCGCCGCGCGGCCCGGATGCCGTAGGACTTGCCGACGGGCCAAGGAAGCTTCCACTGGCATCCAAACCATAAGCGGGGCCGCGGCGATCTTGGTCAACCAAGGCAAGGATGCCGGCAGAAGGAGTATCACTCCCAGGATCACCATCACAATGCCGACGGTTCCCAACCGTACCGAAATGAAGCCATAGGTCGATGCCCAAAAGATCAACAAACCCAATGCGATCACGACGCAACCGGCAAGGAACCATGCTGCCCAGAGCGCTTTGGAATCACTCTGCGGGACACTCTTCATGGCGTCCGAGGGCGAGGCGCGCGCGGCGGTCATCGCCGGTATAAAAGCACCTAGCAACGACACAAAAAAACCACAACCGATCGCAATCGCGATCGGTGCGATTCCAACACCGCTGCTGGGTATCGAAATCCCTAAAAGCGACGCTGTCGATTGGTTCAGCAAATCGGCTCCAAGGTAACCTAGAAAACACCCTAGAACGCTCCCGACGAGCCCCAATACCGCCGCCTCTCGCAGCACCATCGTCAAGATCTGCTTGCGCGTCGTTCCGATGGCCCTGAGGATCCCAAGCTGCCGACGACGCTCTCCAACATTCATCTGAAACGTGTTGAAGATGATAAAACCAGCCATGACCAGCGAGAAAATCGTGGCGATCAAAAGCCCTCGCTGGATCGCTACGGTGCTCTCATTGGCAAGCTCGCTACGCATCGGAGGTTGACGCACGTAAACCCCCTCGGGCAACTTCCCTGCAATCTGCTCTCGGATCGACTCGACCCGATCCGAATCCTCGATCATCAATTGCACAAGATCAAGTTTGTTCGTCGATCGCGTCCATTTCTGGATCGTTCGCGTCGGAGCTAAAAGAACCGCCGATTGAAAAGCCGAGGCAGCCGTGTTGGATTTGACAAATCCAGCGATGCTCGCCGTTTGGTTGCCTGTCTTGGTCAACAATTTGATCTCTTGGCCAATCGCTAGCTTCGCGGATTTGGCAAGGCCTTCGTCGCACCAAACCTCCGGCACAAGGGCCGAGGTTCTCGGTTCGTCTTGAAGGTCGACCTCAGAGGCCGCATAAGGATCCTTTCCAGCGATAAAATCCACATTGCGAACCTTGCGGTCCTCATCGAAATCGACCCCAAGAAGCTGCACCCGCAACTTGCGGTCCGGTTTACCCTCAGCATCGAGCGTCGCGAGTGTCGAGTACCGACGCACCGAGGGCGAGATGACCGAGATCCCTGGGATCTCCTTGAGAAACAACACATCCCGAATATCGAACGAGCCACCCCCGGCAGCTTGGATTTCAAGCTGCGCATTGCCCGTCACGTTTTGAACCATCGCACGCTGCGCAAGCCTCGCGCTGTCCGAAGCGATATACGTTGCAACGATCGCTCCCGCACCGATGATGATACTCAGGAGTGTCAACAACGACCGCGCCGGGCGACTTTGAAGTTCTCGAAGTGAAAGTCTCGATAGAGCCATTGCCTAATTGCCTCAAGAGCCTGTAGCCACAATTGCCCCGACTTGGGCGATCAACCCGTTGCGTTTTGGACAGAGGAAGCATGGAAGACCGATGCGTTGGCTTCGAAGTCCTCCTGGGCAATATCCCGCTCGATATTGCCGTCCTTGAACTTCAAAAGGCGAAACGCCGTTCGAGCCACCGTCGCATCGTGGGTGACCATGATGATCGTCTGCCGCGAGTACATCGCCAAGTCCCTGAGCAACTCGGTCACACGACTGCTCTGACGCGAGTCGAGATTGCCCGTCGGTTCGTCGGCTAATAGAATCACCGGCTCAATCGCCAGCGCCCGCGCGATCGCCACGCGCTGCTGCTCACCCCCAGAGAGCTTCGAGGGAACATGGTCGAGCCGATGACCCATCTCCACACGCTGAAGCGCGATCTGAGCACGCTCCTGCGCTTGCTTCCAAGGTACCCCGTCGAGTTGCAACGGAAGCGATACGTTTTCGATCGCATTGAGGGTCGGGATCAGATTGAATGCCTGAAAAATAAAACCAACTCGGCGACGACGCAACAACGTTCGCTGCTCGTCGTCAAGCTTGCCAATGTCCATGCCGTCCAACAGCACCTGCCCCGAACTCGGCGGTTCGATCCCGCCGATAATGTTCATCAACGTACTTTTTCCAGAACCGCTCGGACCCATCAACGCGACAAACTCGCCCTCTTCGATCTGCAAGTTCACCCCTTTGAGCACCTCGACGGCCATCTCCCCAACACCGAAGTGCTTCGTCAGGTTTCTAACTTCGATGATCGGCATGCGCAAACGGCTCAGTCGTAGGTCAAGTTGAGGATCCGGGAGCACGGATTGTACCAAGATTCCGAATCCTAGGAGACCTCTGGTTTTCCGGTTTCTTTGGTAAGATCTTACGATCAGGGGACTTGGGGTGCAGCTTGAGTCCCGTAATTCGATCCTCAACCACTTTTGCATGAGTTTACCTCGATGAGAATTGCAGTCACCGGTGCGACCGGCTTGCTCGGTAACAACATCACTCGACAAGCGATCGATCGAGGTTACCAAGTCGTCGGCATTTCAAGAAATGCATCGAACGCAAAAGCTCTCGATGGTCTAGATGTCGAAACACTAGACGCCGATATCACCCAATGGGATTCACTCGATAAACTCAGCGGTAGCCTCGATGCGGTCATCCACTCGGCGGCTCATATCCACATCGGATGGACCCAACGCGATGAAGGAATCCACACCAACCAATCCGGTACGCTCAACGCCATTCGATTGGCCCAAAAACACCAAGCCCGCTTGATCCACGTCTCGACGGTCAACACCCTAGCCATCGGCTCACCAACCAATCCAGCCGATGAACAAACACCCGGGGATGGACAAGTCCCCTGCACCTACGTCGTCTCCAAACGCGCCGCCGAGCAATGCGTCCATCAAGCCATCGCCAATGGACTCGATGCGATCATCGTCTACCCAGGATTCATGCTCGGCCCCTGGGACTGGAAACCCAGCAGCGGACGAATGATCCAAGATCTACGCAATGGTGCCCCGCCACTGGCTCCATCGGGCGGTTGCAGTATCTGCGACCCCCGCGATGTCGCCACCGCAATCCTCACCGCAATCCAACAAGCACCCCCTGGGTCCCGCTTTATCTTGGCAGGCGAAAACTGGACCTACCTCCAACTCTGGAAGGAAATCACAAGCCAATTCGGCAAACGAGCACCATGGACCTACCTCAGAGGACCAGGAAGATTCCTAGCCGCTACGGCCGGAGATTGCCTCGGAAAAATCACCGGCAAGGAACCCTTGGTCAACTCCGCAGCCATCGCCATGTCATCGCAATACCACTGGTACTCGAGCCAACGAGCCATCGACCAATTGAACTACCACGTCCGACCCGTCCATGAATCGATCGCCGATGCCATCGACTGGATGCGACAACAAAATATCCTGACCTGACCTGACTCTCCGACGATCGACTAGCGCCACGGAATCTATGGAATCGAACCAACAGAACCCACAAGCCAACGAAATGGCCAACGAATTGGCCATCGAACTGGCCACCGAACTTGCTCTGAATTTTCATCGAGGACAACGCGATGCCGACGGCGATCCGTACATCCTGCACCTGATGCGCGTCATGCTCAAGTGCCATTCGACATCGGCCAAACAAGCAGGACTCCTTCACGATATCCTCGAGGACACCTCCGCCACCGAAGACGATCTGATCCAAGCAGGTATCTGCCCGAACGTCACTCAAAGCGTCAAACGCCTGACCCGCTTTGCACATATCGACTATGCCGACTACATCCTGGCTCTGGCCGAAGATCCGATCGCTAAGGAAGTCAAAATCGCGGATCTCGAAGACAACTATGCGATCGGTAGAGTCAAGTACCGCTCCGAACATCGGCTCGAAGATGCCCGCAGACTCGAACGCTACATCCTCTCCCACCGGTTCCTCTCAGGTCACCTCCAACGCACCGAGTACATCGAGGCGATGAGACTCGTCGGCTTGGCTTGATCGTCGGCTTTATCGCTTCGTTCGCCCCGACTTCTTGGCCTCTTGGGCCGCTGCCTGAATCGATTTGATGCGGTTGGGATGGTCACCCTGGCCAGTCAACTCGTAAAGGAACCGGCTCGGATACGTCGGACGCGGCTTGCCCCACTTGAAACGGCTCTGGGGAAGCGACAACGTAAGCTCGTCTTGGGCTCGCGTCACGCCGACATAACACAACCGCCGCTCCTCATCGACCGAATCGATCTCCCCTGAAATCGATCGGCGGTGCGGCAAGACCCCTTCCTCCATTCCAATCATGTACACGATCGGAAACTCCAGACCTTTGGCGCTGTGGTAAGTCATCAAAGACACCGCATTGAGCCCCTGCTGCTTGTCCTTACCCGATCCATACTCGCGCCCCGATAAGACAATCGATGCGAGAAAATCGTCGAGCGTCGGTTCGGCCGCCGATTCTTCATACTGGGCAATCGCATTGAGCACCGATTCAAGTGACCCGATCCGCATGGCAGCCTCTTCGGGCTCGGCATACAATCGCTGGATCTCCTCGCGATACTTCAAATCATCAATCAACTTGATCAATACCTCGGCCATGCTCGGCACTTGGCTCGGATCCTGATGAGCCGACAACTGGCCATCGAACTTGGCTTTGTAAAGACTCTGCAATTCCTTAAGACTCGCGATTCCACCCTGCGCAGCGGTCGGTAACGTCGCACGAAAGACATCATCATGCATGACCTTCCATACACTCGTTGAGGTCGCTACGGCTTGCTTGAGCAATTTATCGACGCTCCCGGCTCCCATCCCACGAGGAGGAACATTGATCACTCGCAGAAACGCTAACTCGTCGTCGGGCGATTCGATCCATCGTAAATAAGCCAAAATGTCACGCACCTCCTTGCGGTCAAAAAACGACTGCGAGCCGGTGATCATGTAAGGTACCTTGCGCTTGCGAAGCTCCATCTCAAAAGGGCGCGGTTGCTCGTTGGTTCGAAACAGGATCGCAAAGTCACCGGGCGATACGGTTTTATCGAGCCTGATCCTCTCGGCGATCTCCTCGACTACCCCCTTGGCCTCCTCGTTCTCATCGGGAAACTGCAACACCCTCGGGGGCTTGCCATTGGGACGCGCCGGCCGCAAAACCTTATCGTGCCGCTCGCGATTAAATGCGATCAATCGGTTGGACATCGTCAGGATCGCATCGGTCGAACGGTAGTTGTCCTCCAACCGTACCACCTTGGCCTCCGGCCAATCCTGTCGAAAATTTAAAATGTGCCGAACCTCTGCTCCGCGCCACCCATAAATCGATTGATCGTCATCCCCCACAACACATAAATTTCGATGGCCCTGTGCCAAGGCCTTGATGATCCGATACTGACACCCATTGGTGTCCTGATACTCGTCGACCAATACATGGTCGTAACGGCCCGCTTCGGCCAATCGGACCTTGGAATTCTCCACCAACAACTGCTCGGCAAAGACCAACAAGTCATCGAAATCAAACGCCGCCTGCAACTTCAATGCCCGCTGGTAACGCCGAAATCCACTCGCTGCAATATGCTCCTGGTCGCTCGTGGCTGCACTGTCGGCATTCTCCGGCCGAACACCCGCATTCTTCCACCGACTGACAATGCTCAAAAAATCCGACGGAGATAAAGTGCTCTCGGCAACCCGAATCTCCCGAAGCACCGTCCGCGCCACACTCTCGGCATCGCTGCGATCGTAAATCGTAAACCGATCCGGATAGCCCAACTCTCCCGTCCATCGCTTGAGAATCTGTACGCAGTGCGAATGGAACGTCCCAATCTGAGGTCGCGCCGGGGCCGGCTGCCCCCTGCGCACCCGCTTGGGCAACTTCAACTGCCCAGAAATCCGCTCCTGCATCTCCATCGCGGCTTTGTTGGTAAACGTTACGGCCAAAATCCGATCCGCTGCCGCCCCATGCTTTATTAGATTAGCTACTCGAAAGGTGATCACCCGGGTTTTCCCAGTCCCGGCCCCGGCTAGGACCAGCAATGGCCCCCCTAAAGTCCCTACCGCTTCGGATTGTGCTGGATTTAATTGACCCATGTCGGAAATGTAGCCAACTCAAGCCCTTTGAATAGTCCCAACCAAAGGATGGGCTTTCCAGCCCAGAAATCCCAAAAAGGTCTCGACGCTCCGGGCCGTCTCGATTAGACTTCTGGACCTTGAAATTCCTGCCCCCGGCGGGCTCCCTTACTCGAATTTCTTTTTTTGGATCGGCTTGGATTGCCATGTACGCAATTATCTGTGACGGTGGAAGACAGTACAAAGTTACCGAAGGCTTGCTCGTTGATATCGACTACCGAGAAACCGCTGAAACCGGCGACAGCATCGAGTTCGATCGAGTTTTGGCTATCGGAGCAGACACCGGTTTGAAACTCGGTCATCCCAACGTCTCGGGTGCCAAAGTCACCGCGGAAGTTGTCGGTCTGGAGCAGGGCAAGAAAGTCTTCATCCAAAAGTTCAGCCGTCGCAAGAACTACGACGCACGGACCGGCCACCGCCAAAAATACACCCGTATCGTGATCAAATCGATCAACGCCTAGTCGGCTACGTGTGGCGGACCCTCGCGCAAATCTCTACCTGATCGGATATCGCGGCAGCGGAAAAACTTCCATTGCCCCCTTCCTAGCCTCCGCCCTGGGATTCGATTGGGTCGATACCGACCACCAGATCGAACTGTCCCTCAACGAACCGATCTCTTCTTTTTTCGCACGCGCAGGCGAAGCGAATTTTCGCCAGATCGAAAGCGATACGATCCGCGCAGTAGCCAAATCAACCCGGCAAGTCGTTTCGCTCGGCGGTGGGGCTGTCCTCGATCCGGCAAACCAAGCTATCCTCCGTAACACCGGCAAAATCGTCTGGCTCGATTGCCCCGTCGAGGTCCTGGTAAAACGCCTTCGCGCCGACCAAACCCAAGGACCAGGGCGGCCCCCCCTGACCAGCTTGGGTGTCGTCGAGGAAATCGCTTCTGTACTCCAAATTCGAGAACCCATCTACCGAAGCCTAGCCGACCTGATCGTCCCGACCGGATCCTCCAGTCCCGAAGTGCTCGCTAGCCAAATCGCTCGTTGGTGGATTCGTACCGTTGAACCCCCGAAATCCCAGGAATAACCCCGAGCAACTTCGATCCGAAACCCTGCGACTCGGTATCCCATGTACCCTATAATAGGACCGTCGCGGTAATGTACGCCTTGCAGTTGGGCTTGCGACCTATTCCATCACGAAAGCCAATCTAGAGATGTTCGAAGAGCCTGGGACCTCTCTGCTCCTTTTGGGAATCGGAGTTTTAGCAAGTGTTGTAATCAACCATTGCATCTACGCGCTGGCGTACACCTCCTTGCCAATTTCCTCATGGCAAAAAAGGCCCGAAGGGACCCCTCGCTTGAGTCTCTTAGAGCGACTACCGGCCGTCGGTTGGCTGCTTCGATCCCGCCGCGCTGAGGATCGCTCGGTGTTTGGGAAGTGGTTCTGGGTACGTCCTCTGCTCATCGAATTGCTGGTCCCTTGGCTGTTTCTGGCCCTCTACGTGTATATCGATCGGGGAAACACTTTACCCGAACGGTTTATCGATGTTCCCATGCAACGGCATCAATTCATCGCCTATGCGAGCCTACTGACACTTCTTACCATCGCGACATTCATCGACTTCGATGAGTACACCATCCCCGATGCAATCACAATCCCGGGGACGATACTGGGTCTATTGGGCTCGACCTTTTTGGTCGGCTGGAATTGGCTCGAAAAGGTCCATATCGCCGTACCACCCTTCACGGTGCTCCGCTCGCTCCATGCGAATTCCCCGGAGTTGTTCCCGGAGTCATGGCAGCAAGGCGGCTGGCTCGGCCTTGGGATCGCTCTGGCCACCTGGACGGTTTGGTGTACCTCCTTGGTCGATTTCCGCTGGATCACGCGACGGGGGTGGCGCAAGGCCTTTTGGTATGCATGGGCAAGTTACTGGCGAAGTGGAAATCGTAAACTGATTACGGGATTGACGATCCTCGGCTGGGTCTGCATCGTCGTGGCCTACTACCAGTTGGAACGCCAACCCTGGATGAGACTCTGCAGCGCCTTGATCGGGATGTGGCTCGGTGGGTTATTGGTTTGGGCGTTTCGCATGATCGCAGGTGAAATACTCGGCCAAGAAGCTTTAGGATTCGGCGACGTGACGTTGATGTCGATGGTCGGCGCTTTTTTTGGCTGGCAAATCGTATGGTTCGCCTTCTTCCTGGCTCCTCTTTTTGGGATTCTGATCGTTCTTGCAAGCTTTCTAGCTACAGGAAATAGCCGGACCCCATTCGGCCCGTACCTCAGCGCCGCGACGGCTTTCCTGATGCTCAACTGGCAAAGAACTTGGGACTATTGCCATGAATGGATGGTCTCAGGAGTCATCGCTCCTTTGGCCGTAGCCATTCTGTTGATCATCCTGGGAGCATTGCTATGGACCATCCATCGGTTAAAACGATTGCTGGGAATGGATCGGCGATGAAGGGACTGAGCACTGTCATATGATCCAACAAAAAAACTTCCGACGGCTATCCTTTTGCTTTACCCTGTTCTCAGCAATCGCTGCGATCCTCTTGGGGTTAGGCCAAGAGTCCTGGTACTTGCCGATACTCGTCTGCACCTGCGCTCTGTCAGCCTACTTTTGCACCGATCGGCTTGGGCTGATCTATTTGCCAAAATTCTTGGTCTACATCGGCATGATTGCAGGTGCCTTGCTCGCAGGCTACGAGTACCTCACGCAGATGCGAGCGAACCAACTTTTGTGGGTCGGGAACTTGCTGGTTTACGTTCAATTACCCCTCTATTTCCAACGCAAAGAAAAACGGGTCTTCGAGCAATGGGGTATCTTCTTATTACTCGAACTGGTCGTCGCAACCCTGGTCAACGACAACGTCCTTTACGGTGTCTTGATGCTCCCGGTGCTTGCAGTCGGCAGCGCGGCCCTGATCGCCTTGGCCGAATTCGCTTCGTACCAACGTCATAACGAAACCCACTCAGAATCCACCTCGATCTTTACTCGCCTCTTGCACTGGATAGGGGTCGAAAAAGTCCCGAGTCGCGGGGTCTCAGGATTGCAACTCTTCGCCAGCGATACGCAATCGAATTTCGGCGGAACCCAAGAGTTTCGACCCGGCCGTTGGACCTCGAGCATCATTCCATTTGCTCTCTCGATGCTCCTGTTTTCTGTGGGCTACTTTTACATGCTCCCTCGGCTCTACTCGGAGTCCTTCGACGGCGAAGGACTCGGCTGGGGAGGGAGCCGGATCGGATTCAGCGAACAGATCTCTCTGCAATTTGTTGGTGAGTTGCTCAGGAATGAATCGCCGGCATTCCGAATGAGTATGACCAATGAATCGTCCACCAAAACCTACCGACCCAACCAACCACCCTACATCCGTGGGACGGTCGTCCACCGCTACATCGACGGCCCAGGCAGAGGACTTTGGCAACCGAGCGATCGCGACAACTACAGCCCTAAACAAAACGATCTTCGGGATTTGATCACCCAGCAAGAATGCGATGCGGAAATGACCAAACTCCGCGACTGCGTCCGTGTCCATGTCGCGGAAAGATCTCCCTTCGGGCCTGTCGTCTGCTCGCTCCCACCCTACGCTCAAATCGAAAAGTCTCCCTTCCTCTCGGGCCGACGCGACTGGCGATTGCTCGACCCGCGAAGCAGTTTCGCGGCCGCAAACCCACCGAAACGACGTTACTCATTTCTGACCTACGCATTCGTCAGCGGACAAGAGTCCCCAGTGCTCGAAGACCAAGCCGATGTCTATGAGGAAGATCAAGCCGATTCGTTCAGCTCCTACGGAAACTCTATCCTGGATTTCCCGGCCTCGCTGGAACTGATCCGACCGGAAATCAACCGGATCTTATCCTTGAGCGAAAAACCACTCGATGGCAAACTCACCAAAGCCATCTTCCTGGAAAACCACTTGGCCGACAGCCAACAGTTCGAGTACACACTCTCCTTGACCGGACCTCGAGATTCCGGGATCGACCCTATCGCGGACTTTCTACTCAATAAAAAACGAGGTCACTGCCAGTACTTCGCCAGCGCCCTGGCTCTGATGCTGCGCTCCCAAGGGATCCCGACGCGGCTGGTCGTCGGATTTCGACCCAGCGAGTACAACGAAATCGGCGGGTACTTTCAGGTCTCCCAAAGCCATGCCCACGTCTGGGTCGAAGCCTACTTCACGCTCGATGAAATCGATCAAGCTCCCCCCGATATGCGCATGGGTATTCCCGTCCCCAAATGGTCCAAAAAGGGGATCTGGCTTCGCCTAGACCCAACCCCACCCGTCGAGGGATCCAACGCCGGTGGCAGTTTCCGTAGCTCCAACTCCCAGACCTTTGATGCCATGCAAGACTTCTGGGACGAGATGGTCATCAATATGGACAAATCTCGCCAAGGTGGTTTGTTCTCCCTCTTCGGCGATTCCTCCGAAGGAACCTACGCAAGATTCTGGATCCAACTTCAAACCCTCTTTTCTCGCATGCAATCGAGTCGCTTCGTCGGTGGGTTCCTCTCCCCGGATCGATGGTTCTCCTGGAGAGTCGCTCTTGGCTTCATCGCAATCGCTGCAACCCTGCTGCTGCTCTTCAAAGCGATCCAAAGACTCTTTCCCAACCTCATCCCAAAAGGCTTGCACCGAAAAACTCTGCTGCGACGCAAACGCTACTCTAGGGTTGAATTCTACGAGAAACTCATCAAACTTCTGCGCACCCTGGGCATGCGCAGGCAACCCCACCAAACGCCTCAGGAGTTCCTGCAACTGGCCTCATCGCGACTCAAACTCGCTCATCTTGACCTGGATCTAGCCGATCTGTCCCTGGCGTTTTATGCCAAACGATTCGGCCAGCACGATCAACTCGATGAAGCCCAAGCCGGTGCAATCCAAGCGACCCTCAAACGCTTGGAAGACGCCATCGGCTCAGGACTAAAAAAGAAAATCAATTCGTTAACCCCCTCCTAATACGTTTATCCCTACTATGGATCAACCCGACATCGCATTAGCCATCGATCTTGGTGCCTCCGGCGGACGTGTCATCGCAGCCGAGCTTCGAGGCGACATGATCCAACTCAAAGACGTTCACCGCTTCGAAAATGCCCCCCTAAGCGTCGGTAACCGATTGCTTTGGAATCTGCTCTCTCTCTGGAAAGAAGTCGAAATCGGAATCGGCAAAGCGGTCGACGAACACCGCGATCGAATCGTTAGCCTCGGTGTCGATACCTGGGGCGTCGACTACGTGCTGCTCGACCGAAACGACGATCTGGTCGGTCCAGCCTTCTGCTACCGAGATCCTCGAACCCGAGGAATGATGGACCATGCGTTCAAAAAAATCAGCCGTGACGAGATCTTCCAGGAAACCGGCATCCAATTCATGGAGATCAATACGCTCTACCAACTCTACAGCATGCGAGTCGAAAACTCACCAATCCTCGATATCGCCGATCGCTTCTTGATGATCCCCGATTTTTTCCACTGGATGCTCACGGGCGAAAAAGTCAACGAATTTACCAACGCATCGACAACCCAAATGATGCAACCCGGTGGCCTAGGATGGTCCTCGAAAATCCTCGAAAAACTGGGGATCCCCGAAAAACTCTTCCGTACCCCCGTCCAACCCGGCTGCTCTCTAGGCTCGGTCCGAACCCAACTGCGCAACCTCACTGGTCTCTCGCAACGAGCTAAAACCATCGTGCCAGCCACGCACGATACCGGTGCGGCCGTCCTGGCCGTCCCAGCCAAAGGATTCTCCGAATCGAAACCCAATTGGTGCTACATCAGCAGCGGTACATGGTCCCTCATGGGGGTCGAACTGAACCAGCCTCGCCTGAACGCAAAGTGCTCGCAATTGAATTTCACCAACGAAGGTGGCGCCAACGGTACGGTCCGGCTTCTGAAAAATATCGCCGGATTGTGGCCTTTGCAGCAGTGCCGTGCAAGCTGGCAGCGAAGAGGGAAACCCTACGACTGGACCACCTTGGCTACCCTCGCCAGCGAAGCCAAACCGCTTGCCCACTGGATCGATGTCCAAAACCCAGCCTTCATCGCTCCCGAAGACATGCTCGATGCGGTCCTGGCTTACTTCCGACAGACCGGCCAAAGCACACCAAATACCGACGGTGCTATCGTCCGTAGCATCCTCGAGTCGCTGGCCATGCGATACCGTATCTGCCTTGGAATGCTCGAAGACCTTCTAGGCTATTCGATCGAAACGATCCACATCGTCGGCGGCGGGGTTCGAAATCAACTCCTCTGCCAAATGACCGCCGATGCTTGCAACCGTACCGTCGTTGCCGGACCTGTCGAAGCTACCGCGCTAGGTAACGTGATCTCCCAAATGCTCGCTCTGGGCAGATTCAAAAACGTCGGAGAAGCCAGAGCTTGGATGCTCCAAACCAGCTCGATCGATGTCTACGAACCGCAATCACCCGAGGCATGGGACGATTCGTTCAACAAGATCTCCGAGCACCTGAGCTGATCGAATCTCGAAAAAGTCCCCTAGAATCCATTCCGCTTGGCAAAAACCATAAACTGCTGCCAATCGTAGAGCAGAAGATCGTGATCCCCTTGGCGAAGATGGTATCCGATCGACCCGTCGCCAATCGGAGTGTTGACCGCTGGCAACTCTTGGGCATCTAACCCTTGCTTGCCATGCAAGCGGTAGGCGCTCGATGCATGATGCCCCGAGAGGAGCTCCCCTAACGGGTCGGCCCACTTGTCATTGCTCGCACTTGCGATGTACACAGGCCTTGGAGCAATCGCGGCGATCAACTGATGCTGGTCGAAATGCATCTGGTCCTCGCGATCGTTGTACTTGCGAAAATTTCGATTGAACCAATGCGGAAACGACGTATTGATCCTCGCGACCGATTCGCCATAGACTCGCTGACTCAGCGACGCTCCACCGCAACCGGAGTTGTTCGAAACGACCAATCCGAACCGCTCGTCATTCGCCCCAGCCCATAACGCCGTTTTACCCAACCGTGAATGACCCACGACCATCAACCCCTTGGGATCAATCCCCTCGAGCTTCTCCAAGACATCGGCCAGCCTAGATAGACCCCATGCCCAAGCTGCGATCGAACCCCAGCGATTCGGATGCTCTGCATCGCTCCTGTGCTCCGGGAACAAACCATGGACACCATTCTCAAAACCATCGTCATAGTCCGGGTCGATATCGCTGTAATGGGCCGTCGCGACGGCGTAACCGCGCTCGAGAATCTGCGCGATGGGCCATCGCTCGGATTGATTCGCTCGACTCGCCTCCGTTGCCCGATTCTCAACGACTCCAGGATTGCGACTGTCGCACCAACTGCTCGTAAGCCGAACCTTGGGGTCATCGCTCGTGGATTGGTTCCCCCTGAAATTCAATCCCATAAAACAAGATGCTATCGGACGGTCGCTCGGAGACCACACGAGCAAGTCGATGCGGACCTGCTTGCCGTTCCTTTCCAAATAGACCGCAAGCTGCCTTCGGCGAATCCCCGCTTGAACCTCCCCTGCTAAAACCGCCTGCCCATCGTCGATCACCTCCATTCGCACCTCGACCGAGCCCTGCGGTCCGTATCCATACTCCTGGTCTGCAAACAGATCCAACAGATACTTCCGATGCGCAGGCCACTGATCCTTCGACTCGATAAGCTCCCCTTGGGGGCCCGCCAATACCGATCCCAACTTGTAATTCGAAGCGATCGCCTCGTCGTAGTTCGGTGGTCGAATCTCTTGACCGTACACAACGCCACCGACTGCCGCTTGCAAAAAACACATGGAAACGACCGACCGTTTCCTCTTGTCTCCCAATTGCACCAACGGCTTGATCCGGATCCCTAAATCCGACTCGCTTGCGCTCGAACCCGAACAACCGTAACAACTCGACTTGGTACCCCCAGAAGCTTCCTGATCGCTCAGGTCCGAAGAACCAAGTCGGCTAAACTCGAACCAAAAACGGCGGAGTTTCAGAACGACAAGGACGAGGGCGACAAGCACGATTGCGATTGTGAACGGCCATTGCATAAGAGCAACTCCAGGTAGTCAAGGAAAGGCTTCTTCAGGGATCCCCGGCGTCGATCAAGCGTCGGCGACATTCACATAGACCTTCAAGGCGCTGGTGTCCTCGACCAACAACCGCATCATCTCTTGGTACTGGTCCAAGCCCTCTACAGGGTTAGTCAAGATTTTCTCAAGCACACCTGGAAACATGACTTCGCCAAGAGCCAAATCGCGGATCCCCGATTCGAAATGCTCCCGGTTGGCATTGACGCTCCCGAGCAAAAGCTTGTTGCCTAATACCCATTCGATATTGATCTTGTCCGAATGGACCTCGGTCGTGTTCTTTCCACCCGTGATGCTCGTCCATACCAAAGCACCATTATGAGCAAGGCTCTCCATGGCACCAAATGCGATCTTCGACGATCCAGTCGCATCGACAATGATATCCGCCTTGCCAACCTTCTTGGTCAAGTCCTCCAAGCTCGTCTCGGAGGTCGCAATGTAGGTCGCTTCCATCCCTTCGACAATCGAACTTTTTAAATGCGGACCCTTGGCACGTGCCAAAGTGAATACCTCCAAACCCTTCAGACGCAAGACGAGCGTCGAGAGCAACCCGATTTGCCCTGCACCCATCACGAAGGCCCGCTTAGGACTCCATACCTTCATGCGGCGCTGTGCCTCGTAGGCCTGCTGGATCGCCTTGGCTGCACAACTCATCGGCTCCATGAGCACGTGCAGATTCTTAAGCCCCTTCGGGACTCGAACTATGTAGTCCTCGTGGTCGACAAAGTACTCCGTCAAATAACCATGCAGCAGATTGATACCGCGTTCATAATAAGTCTCCTCGCTGGTCATGTCGTAAGTCCCGATCTTGTCGTAGATCGATCCGCCAGGACGACGTACGGTGGCCGTGACATAGTCCCCAACCCGAATGTTGCGAACATTGGCGCCAACCTCGATGACTAGCCCAAAGGATTCGTGGCCAAGCACCAAGTAATCATCGCCCGGGGGAGCGTTGCCATACAACGCGTCGTTGATCTCTCGATCCGTTGCGTCGACCCCAACCTTGAGCACCTTGACCAATACACCTTTACCATCCTTGATCGAGTCCAATTTGGGCTCCGGGATGTCTCGTTGGTGAACGCTGTGGGGAGTTCCAGGACGTACGGCAATCGCTTTCATAAGTGCAAAGTCTCAGCAGAGTTTTGGGAAATATCAAATTGATGAGAACACAACCATCACTAGACGCCCAGCAAAGCTGGCCCTCGCCCAAACATCCGCCGACTCTCACAACGGCATATCAAGCGATGAGGCTACCAAAATCGGACGTCCAGGCTCGTAAAAGTATAGCCTCTCGGGCCCGTCAATCCCAATGGCAAAACAGTTCAACGACCCGAAATCCATCGGTAAGCCTTCGAGGAATTCGTGGCGCAAAACTTCTCAAGCGCCCCTTGGCCCCTTTGCCTCGCATAGTCCATCGACAATCTTTGCACCGTTTTGTAGTCGGCCGCAAACTCGCACACCGGCCAGTTGCTCCCGTAGATGACCCGATCCTCCCCAAAAGCATCCCATACCACATCCAAAGTCGGTCGATAAAACTCCAAGTCCTCCGGCGCTTTCTTCGAATCCCGAGCCGCTCCCTCGACCAACGCTGAAATCTTGCAGTACACATTCGGATGCTTCGCCGCCGCACGAATCCCTACCTTCCAACCCTCTGGCGGCGATTCGGAAGTGATCGCAACATTGCCGATGTGATTCAAGACAATGGTCAAGTCCGGGACTCGCTTGGCAAGCGAATCGACCACCCAAACCGTCTCAGGACCACCATTGAGATCCGCAGATATGCCCCGACGGGCCATCCGCTCGAAAGGCTCAAGCTCGTTTCGATCCAAAAGCGATCTGGCTCGATCCTCCCAAATACGGATGCCCCGGTACAACTCGTTGGCAGCAAAACGCTCAAGCTGCTCTGCAAAGACGCCCGATGTCGGATCCAATCGCCCTACAATCCCCACGATAAAAGGATCCGTTTTGGCAAGTTCGAGCAACCACTGGTTGTCCTCGATCCATTCGCTGGCCTCGACAATCACCGTGCCAGTGATCGGTCGATACATCTCTAAATTTCGAAGATCCTGCGGGAGCACGGTTCGATACAAACTGGAGTCTTTCGGCGGCCAAGGGACCCCCTGAGGACGACTCGGATCATAAAAATGGGTGTGGCAGTCGATGATTTCTAAAGCCCGTTCGGCACCCGCTGCCCAATGGGAACTGGGCCCATTTCGCGACCCAATGAGCGAACCTCCCGCGACGGTCACTCCCAAGGCTTGCGCTCCAAGTCTCAGAAAATCACGACGGTTGCTCTCGAAACCTATCCCCGATTCGTTTGGATCGATGTTCATTCTCTTGCGTTCCCCCGCATACCGACCGTGGTCACCAATGCCGCCGGAGACCACGATTCTAAAAGTTAACAACGCACCGGCGGCGGCTTTGGTGCACCACTTTCTTCGTCCGTTTTCTCGTGCTCGAATCGATCCAGTGTAGCAATCCGACCTATTGATCCGCAAGTTCCCGCGAACCGCCTCGATCAACGATCGGCATCTCTGCAGTTCGAACAGCCATCGAGTACGAGTACCGTTTCACTGAGTACCGTCCGCCGCGGCGGACTGAGTACGAGTACGACGAAATCCGATGCGAGGCACGACCTTATTGGCTGATCGTTTGGGCTGATCGTCGCTTCTGCTCGGACAGGATATCCCGGACAGGATATCCCGGACAGGATATCTCGGACGTACGCATCGCGTTGTCGCTCGAATGCAATGCGTCCGCAAGTAAGATATCATAGTTGTTTTCGCGTTTCATCGATCCTTTCCAATGTCGGAGTAGAAATGACAAATCGTGTTTCAGGTTTCCTCGCTCTTGCGATGGCTGTCGGTACGATAGGGTTTGAAGGCAGCAACCGAGCCAAAGCGCAGGACATTGCACCGAAGAAAACGTATGGACCAGGCAACGGAGACTTCGTCGTTGGCCCCGAGTACCGCTTGGACCCAGACCTTAGCGATCGAGGAAACCCCAAAGGCAAGCAGTTTGAGTTTCGAATGACCCTTGCAGAGAGCAAATTCTTCGCTGGGACAGACTCGACACTGGATCCGAAAAAAGAGGTCCGTAAAGAAAGGAAAATCTTCGTCTACATCCCAGCCGCATATCGCGATGGAACCAAAGCTCCAGTGCTTGTCATGCACGATGGACCAAGCAACCTGAATCTAGTCCGCAACGCACTCGACAATCTGACAGTATCCAAGGACCCGCAGCGCAAACTCCCTGCGTTCATCGCCATCAGCATCGAGAATGGTGGGAACGACGGAAAGGGAAGTCAGCGGGGATTGGAGTACGATACGATGTCCGATCGGTTAGCCAATTTCGTCCACCAAGAGGTTTTTGCTGCCGTGCTTGGAAACACCGAAATCCGTGCCGCATACCCAAATCTCGCACTGACCGACGATCCCTCTGCACGTGCCGCCATGGGCTGCAGTTCCGGTGGAGCCGCTGCCCTCTCGATGGGTTGGTTCCGGCCTGATCTGTTTCGACGCTTGATCACCTATTCAGGAACCTTCGTCGATCAACAAGACGATGATGCAGCCGAAGAAGCGAAGCTTCCGTTGGGGGCATGGGAGTACCACTCAAGCATGAAGCTTATCGAAAACTCGGAGAAAAAGCCCTTGCGAATCTTCACGCATGTGGCCGACAAAGACCTGCGATTCAACGACCCTGAGGAATCCTACCACAATTGGGTGATGGCCAACGAACGGACAGCCAAATCGCTTGCGGCCAAAGGCTATGAATACCGCTACGTTTATAGCCTCGATTCCAAGCATTGCGAGCGTAAGGTTTTCGAACACACTCTCGCCGATACCTTGGTCTGGATGTGGCAGGATTTCAGCGACAAATAATCGTTCCATGAAACAGCGTGACAGACTTCCCCTTTGGGTTCACTCCGTCGCTTGGGGTGGACTCTCGATCCTCATCCTTTTATTGGTGTTGGTCGGTGATCGTTATCGCGGGCAAGGCTTTTGGCAAGCTTGGGTCGAGAGCCTAGAATTTCGGAATCCAGGCTATTCTGAACGAATCCATCCCAACGATCTGTTTCGAACCCGCGCCAACACTTGGTCCAATCTTGCGTATGTGCTCGTCGGATTCTATAGCCTTGCATTTGCGTTTCATGATCGACAGCATTCAGGCTCGGTGGAAGGCAATTATTTAGTTTGCACCCCTGCGATGAGTCTATTGTTTGGCGTTGCCTGCTGCTACCTCGGGTTAGGTAGCGGGCTGTTTCATGCATCGCTAACCCGATGGGGTCAGCAATTGGATGTTGGATCGATGTATGCGCCTCTCCTGGCATGCATCGCGATCAATGTTGGACGCTACTGTCCCTCCCATTTTCGCGTGAACTCTGGCAGCCGAATACCGGTTTGGCCATTACTTGCTAGCTTGGTAGTACTTGGTTCATACCTTTTGTATCACTACAAATGGTCGATGTCATCGGGGCAAGTCCTCCCGATTCACATTTTGATTGTAGTCGTCTTTGCATTGGTAGATTGCATACCCGATCGATCTAAAATCGATCCTCGTACTCTGAACCGCCGTTGGTTATTCGTTGGGATGGTAGCATTGGTTCTAGCCGTGCTTTTCAGGCAACTCGATGTCGCGCGCAAGTTTGGAACGCCGGAAAGTTGGATCCAAGGACACGCCTTGTGGCACCTACTAACGGCGTTGGCGTTGGGCTCGATGTATCTGTACTACCGCTCTGAGCGCTGCCTTTGGGAATCGGCGCGACGAGCGTCTGTCTGATTGCCCTACGCAACTCGCCATGCCAGAAAACCGATGGCCGCTGATTCCGCATCTCTGATGTGGACGTGTAGTTAGACGTCGAACACGACAGTAACGCCTCCTATTCGCATGCAACAGCGCGCTGACCTGCGGATCGCTCTCGTGATACTCGTAGGCCTTTCGGCGCGCATGGGCCCGAAAAAGCCCTGATGTAAACGGAATAACAGTCCGTCATCAAATGCCTTTGTTATCCGACATCTGAAAGACCCTGCTGCAGGCTGACTTCGACGTTTCGCCTAGAGCAGGTTTCGCACACGGAACAACTCGCTTCACGCACCGCTTCTATCTGTAGGGATACCCGGTGCGAGATCGAAACGACGGATTTCCGAGAGCTCTTGCAGCGCCAGAGCTTTACAATCACTACCAAATTTCTACTGCGCTAAGCGTTTTTTTACGATCCATGTCGCAATCGCTGCGCATGCGATCACAACCAAGACGTAGAGTCCATAGATTCGCCAAGGAGAGCTTGGACTTCGAAGCCCGATCGATTCGGGTGTGTAGTAATTAGGGTCTGAATTCGGGTCTGAGAACCATGCGGCTCGATTCACTACGGTGGTATTGGAATTCAGAAGGTCTGTCATCCGAACAGGCAATCCTTCGTCATATTCGACGGTGTATTCTGTTCCTTCTGTCAGATTTTTGAATGAGGATACCAAACCCGTTTCCAGCAACTCCATCGAACCGCTTGAGTTCCTCGCGGGCCAATCCCACTCCCACTGCATGCGACGATTTCCCTCTTGAACGGGGCGGACATGATGGGGCTCAACCCCAAAATCTCCCGTTAGAAAGTCGGCTGCGGTTTCTCCCATCACATGCGTTGTGCCTTCGATGATCGCACTTCGGGCTAGAGCACTGCTGGAGACTTCCTTCCGAATCGTGGGATCGAAACCTACCACGGAGTAACCGAATGGTCTTTTGTCACTTTGTCGTACCGCTGTGAAGAATAGTCCTCCATTACGCACGAAGACCGATTCATAACCGTCGCTGTAGACCACATTAAGCCGCCACCGACTCGCAGTTGCGAGGTGGAATTCGTAATGGTACCTGGGTTCTTCGACGGTCTGGGAATCGATCTCTTGACGATACAAGACATCCCCGACAAGCCTCTTACCAGCAAACGGTTGCAGGGCTTTCGTGGCAAGGGTGCGGTTTCGTTGCAGAACTTCCTCTGGAGATGCACCAGATGACGAGCCAATCAAGGAAATACCAAGCCACCCCCAACCGATCCATTCAAGGAGTAGTAACAGCCATGTCGTTGTCTGCGATAGTGGCCATCGCCTCAAGCAATTGCTGGTCAACATTTTCATGGATCGCCTCGACTCTTCCATCGACAAAAGAAAAATGAACCATTGGCCCATGCAAACTGCGAAACTGAATCCATCCGAAATCTTGTCCAGGGATTTTTCCTCGGTCGTAGTTCAATCCCTCACCCACCGTTTGAGCACCCGCTAACCAAGAAAAAGAATTTCTACGCCCTGATTTTCGGACCGGATCTGTAACCTGTCCTGTGACTTCGCCCACAAAGAGTGTGTGGGACAATCCATCGAGAATATCCCTTGCGCGTGATCCGGAAACAGGAAGAAATAAACCCCGACCCTTCAAGTTAGACTGAGAATAGGTTCGACTCCCAGAACACCCCAAGTAGTTTGTCCATTGCTCGTCATTGTTTGCTGGCATGAGATGAAACGAGTATGTGTCGTAGTAGGGTGTGATTGTCGCTACGACCCAAGAACCTTTCTCGCCATCCGAGGGGCATAAAAAAAGCGAGTTGTGCGATTCCCTCAAAAATTCCGACTGAGGGCTGGTCCACCATTGAGCATCGCCGAACTTAAGTTTCTCCGCGGTCGACGAAACTGCGTTGGCACCAAGGATCTCTGGCAAGACAGCGAGGTGTCCCATGAGTGAACCTCTTCGAAATAGACCAGGGCTATCTTGCTTGCCGTAGAACGAGGGTGGAAATGACCGTTGCGCGGTTTCGAATTGATGCAACCCAAGCGAGATCTCCCTCAAGTTCGACTTGCATGCTATTCGCCGAGCCGCTTCGCGAGCGTATTGCACCCCAGGTAGAAGTACTGCAAGGAGTACACCGACGATCGAGATCGCAATGAACAGTTCGAGCATCGTAAAACCCCTGCGGAAATCTTTCGCTGCCTTTCTTCGGATTTGCATCATCGCCCGTCCTCGATTTCGATCAACACTCGCAACGATCGTGATTGTGGCGGGCCGAGAAATAAGGCAACTTCGCGTTCCAAAGGGAACTTATCCGAGGCGGAATACGGATTTCTTTGGGAAGAGAGCCGTGAACCCACACTGAAGCCCCATTGCCAATCGTCCAAAGAATGGCGATCACCATAACCCAGCCACTCACCCTACGGATGGGCGGATAAAGTTCGTGTGTCGAGGAGAATCGAAATCTTGCCATTAAATCACGCTGGCCGACATCGGTAGAATGTAATTACGCAACTAACGGCATCTTTTGTTTTCGCTCGAATTGATCGGGCGACTGGTATTCGAGCGTCTGATGGAGACGCACTGGATTGTAAAAGGTTTCGATGTACTTGAACACCGATATTTTGGCGTCATCGATATTCTCAAAGCTCTCGAATTTGGTCCATTCGTGCTTCAACGACCAGAAGAATCTTTCAGCAACCGCATTAT
>QWPJ01000179.1 GCA_003671195.1 Planctomycetota bacterium | reverse complement strand
TGCTAGCGATCCTGGCAGGGGCGATTGGTGCCTGGCACCGAATCGGAGTGGTGATTTGCTAGCGATCCTGGCAGGCGCGATTGGTGCCTGGCACCGAATCGGGGCGGCGGTTTGCTAGCGATTCTGGCAGGGGCGATTGGTGCCTGGCACCGATTCGGGGCGGCGATTTGCTAGCGATCCTGGCAGGCGCGATTGGTGCCTGGCACCGAATCGGGGCGGCGATTTGCTAGCGATTCTGGCAGGAGCGATTGGTGCCTGGCACCGATTCGGAGTGGTGATTTGCTAGCGATCCACTGCCAAGCCTCCACCGTCTGGCGACAGGTGGCTACGGCCTGGCAACAGGTGGCTACGGTCTGGGAGGGGCGGTTTGCTAGCGATTAAGGATCGGACCTGGGGCCGGTACCGTGGTAGAATCGGGCGGATTTTCGGTCGGATCTTTCAGGGATCTACCCACCTTGGGGCGACTATCCTCGGCCTTTGCGATGGCACCTTTGACCCGATCCTTTTTGACCCACCCATGGCACCTAGCGACTCGACCGAAATTTGGGACTGGGGCTCTCTGTTCGATCAGCACCAACGCTGGCTTTTGACCATCGTTCGCGCCCGATTGGCAGATCCCCATGCCGCAGCCGACGTGCTTCAGGAGGTCGCTCTGGCGGCTATCAGCCAACCGAACCGTCCGGAATCCCAGGATAAGATCGCTCCTTGGCTCTATCGCATCACGCTGCGAAAGATCGTCAACCACCACCGGGCTTCCGGTCGTCGCCGAAAGCTACTGCACTCGGCTTGCGAACTGGATGCATCCGCTCGAGCCGAGGATTCGACGTCCCCTTGCTCTTGGGTTCTGATGACCGAGACGCAAGCTTCGGTTCGAAAGGGGCTTGAAAAACTACATCCACAGGACCGCCAGTTGCTATTGCTGAAATACACCGAAGGATGGGGCTACGAGCAGCTCGCATCGCACTTGGGGGTCTCTGTCAAAACGATTGAATACCGGCTTCTCAAAGCCCGCCGAGCTCTCCGGTCCGTGCTCGCGGACCGAGGTCTCTGCGATTGAAAGCTTTTAATCAATGTTTTTAAATCATGGTGCTTGATGAATCCTCTTGACCTCCAACGCATTGTCGACGGTGAGCTTTCCCATGAGCTACGTGCCGAACTGCTCAGATCCCTTGGGCCTGACTCCTCGCAATGGCAGGAATTGGCTTTGCTGCTCCTTGAAGATCAGGAACTCTCTAAGCAGATTCGTAGCGAGCCACCACTCGAGCCTATAAGCCTCGTTCGAGCAAGCCTCGAATCTGATGTTCTTAGAACGACTCACTCTAAAAAATCGAGTCTTGGGTATCGACTGCTTGCGGTCTGCGCGATTTTCTCTGTTGGACTTGGAAGCGGTTTTTGGTTCAAGACAATCGCTCCGGAGTCTGCTTCTACTTCACAGGCTTCGAGCCTTACGAAGTCGGAGTTGCCCACTGCAATTCCAAGCGATTCGAATCGAGATCGCACAGAAGATCTTGCTGGAGGTTCCGCGGTCGCCCAACTCGTGGATTCTATTCCCTCTAGCGGTGCTTCGTTCGACTATGTATCCCCTTGGCGGGTGCGTGTCGAAAACGCTAGCGATCGCGCGATCGAGATCCCCTTGGTTGATGCTCGGGAAATCGATCCGCAACTGATCCTTGCTAACAATGCACTTGAGATTGCAAAACTCAACCAGCAGCTCAAACGCCGGGGCTACGAACTCGAAGCCAAACCCACCATGTATTCGGGCGCCTTGGAAGACGGCCGCAGGATCATGGTTCCTATCCACAATGTATCGCTGAGACCTTACGGTCTCTAATGCGTCACCTTTGTTGTTTTTGAATTTACATCGTCTTGTTTTGATCCCAATTTTTGTGAAGGAGTTTTTATGAGTACCCTCCCAGTTGGTCCTGTGCGTTCCGTTAGCCCTGATTGTTTCCGGGCGGCTCGAGGCCGATTCCGTAGTTTGTTGCTTGGCGGATTTGTCTCGGCTGTTTCGATGAGCCTTGCAACCATTTTGCCCCATACGGCGTTGGGTCAAAATCAAGAGGAGTCCAAAACCGAGTTGAAGCGAACTTTGATTGTTCTCAATGATGAAAACAGCAGTACCGAGAAGATGCTTGAGCAACTGCGTGAGCAGCTCAAAGCTTTGCCGCCGCCACAGCGAGATGAGATTTTAGCGAGCGTTGCCAAAGCGCTTTCGCAGGCAACGAAGCGCTCGGGCCAAGACAAGCAGGTGGTGGTCACGACGGTCGACGCCGATGGAAAGCCACTTTCGACCGAGGGGAATGTCGTGACGATGACCATCGTTCAGGAGGCCGACACGAAAGGCACCAAGTCGGGCGAATCTCAAACGCGAGTCACCGCAAGAGTCGAGGGCAAGGAGAAGGCCCAGAGGGAGAATGCCCAGAAGGAGAAGACCCAGAGCGAGAATCTGAATCTGAATCTCAAGTCCATGGCCGACGGCATGATGCTACGAAGGATAACCAGGGCGGAGAATTTGGGGGGCCCAATGTTCCGGATCGGTTTGAGCATCGAGGCGCCCGAACAGGGAGATGGGGGAGAAGGTGAGGGAGCTACAGCCGAGGGCAAATCGGTACGTGGACTGATCGTCGAGCGGATTATGGATGAATCGCCCGCTAGCGAAGCGGGAATCGAGCCAGGCGATGTCATCGTCATGATCAACGGAAAGGAAGCTAAGGATTTTGTTTCTCTCCAAGAAGCCGTTCAGCAGGCGGGTAAAGAGGATCGCCCGGTGAAGTTGAAGCTTGAGCGAGATGGCAAGGAGTTAACCGTCAAAATCAATCCTGTAGAGTCGGCGGATGTTGGAGCGATGAGTTTTGATTTGGTGCCTCCTATCGGGAGTGTATTGCCTTTGGATTTGCCAGGAGGGGGCATGATGGAGGGTCGGGTTGTCGAGGGCTTTCGGATGTTGAGCCCGATGGAGTTCGGGGGCAAAGCATCGGAAGAGACGACCAAGGAGATTGCCGAGCTCAAAGAAGAGATTCAAGAGCTCAAGGAGATGGTCAAGAAGCTATTGGAGAAGGTTGAGGCTCGCTAGTAAGGCAAGCAGAGCTAGGATTTATCCTCAACATCACTCGGATGGAACCTCGCTTGGACGATTCGTCGAAGCGAGGTTTTTTCATGGGATTTGACTAGTCGGGGACCCAGAGTTTCGAGCCGCCACCGGCGGAGTCTGGGGAGGAGCCGCTAGGACCGTCTGGGGTCCAGATTCCGCTGCTGTTGGCACCACCGGCATCGGCGATATTTCCGGCGGAGCTTTGGCCACCGAGGCCCGAGTTGCCGCGAGCGGCCATTTCGCTCTGCTGCATCAGGGATTGAATGTATCGCATGAGGGTTGGATCCGATGAGTTTTCGCGAACGGCGTTTTCCATGAAAACGCGGGCTTCGCCGTGTCTGCCCAGCATGCTCAGGAGTTCGAACCGTTCGATAATTGCGCTACCGATCGAGACGTTGAGTTTTTTGCCGGATTCGATGATACGGGCCAGGAGTTTTTCGGCTTCGTTGGGATCCGAACAGACTCGAACTTTCAGGTTGTGGAGTGTGTATTCGGCGGATCCTCGGAGTTCCTCGGGCCACTGGGTGCTCTGGGCGCGATCGATCAGAGGTTGGTACATCGAGGCGATGCCACGGGTCAGCGAGGACTGCATCAACTGGATCAAGCTTTGGGGGTCAATATTCGCCAGATCGGTCCAGTAGTAGGCTGCTCCGCCGACGAGGTCAAAGACATCGAGTTCGGGGGAGAGTTTTGGTTCGGAGACTTGTAGGCGCTTGTGGATTGCATCGAAGTCTGCGTCGGTAAATCCGCTAGGATTACGAGCTTGCCAAGACAGCAGGACGGCTTGGAGGGCCACTCGGTATTCGGCTTTTCCTGCAACTTCGCGCATCGATTGGTTACCGAGGCATTCGAGTGGAATATCTAGGGCTTCTTCGGTATTGAGATGTTTGATCGCATCGGAGAGGGCCAAGCGGCGTTCGTCTGGGATCTGTTGGCGGATCATGACTTGGCTGCTGATCCGTTGGACGAACGGCAGATGAAGTTGTTCGATCAGTTCTCGTTTGACGGAGTTGAGTCCGAGGTCGGATTTGATGCTGTCGATTTGCTTCTTTTGGTAGCCGGAGTTTGCCTCGAGGGCGACTAAACGGGCAGGTTTGTCCGTTTGTTTGCCGTAGAAGGCGATCCAGGTTCCGACGCGTAGGGGTTCGGATTCGGCGAATTGTTCTTGGAGGACCGCATCGGTGCAAACGTAAGCGACTTTGGGAGGTACTTCCTCCTGAAGCATCATTTGCAGCATTTCCTTCAATTGATCGACCGGTACGGGTTGAAGGGATTTGACCGTTGCGAGTTTGCTTTCGAATTCCGGATCTTCGATGGTGTAGACGACCAAGTCATCTTTCAGGGAGATCCCGCTCGATTGGGGGGAGAGGTCGAAGGCGAGGGATTGGTAGTAAACTTTTTGGTGTTCAGGCAGATCGGGGCATTGGGTGAGTTTACGGCAGGTGGCTGCGGCCGATTCGCCATCGGTGAGGATCAGTTGGCAGTGCAGGAGTGCTTGGAGGATCGCTGGTTGAGGACCGAATTCTCGGATCATCGATTCGAGTTTCGTTTTAGCTCCACTGATGCGGATCGCTTCGATCAACGACGAGGCTTCATCGAGTCGTTCGGCGTAGGGTGCATCGCCGGGATCGACGGGTGAAGGAATCGATTCGCGGAGCAGGCTGCTGCTTTGGGCGTCGGAGACGATCGACTGGTATGCGGACATACCGACTTGTTGCATGGGTTGCCCGAGGTCCAGGAGTGTTTCAGCGTGGAGCAGGGCAGGGAGTATCGAGCCACGCTGGCCGATGAATTCGATCAAATTCATTCCGACCATTGCGGTCATCGGGTGGATGGTTTCGCCGGAGTCTGCAATGGACTGCAGGAGTAGCGAAGCGCCTTCTTCGGTGTTTCCGCGAACGATAGCAACCATGGCTCGGTGGAGTTTAGCCAGGGGGTTGTCGGGTTGGAGCCGGATGAATTTCGCGGAGGTCTCTTCGAGCGATTCGAGTTCGCCGAGGCGCAGGAGCAGATCGCACTTCATGGCAAGGAGCCAGGGCTCCGATGGCATGGTTTTGAGGTTGGCGTTGATTCGGTCCAGGGCGGCGACATTCTGTTCGCCGGAGATCATCCGATAGATATCCTGCATCTCGGGAAGATGCTCGTGGCATTTGCAAAACTTGATTTTTTTGCCATTGCCGCAAGGGCACAGACTGTACTGATCGAGAGAAGCCATGAAAGGACCGTAATTTTTTATTGATTCAAGGGGTTGTACGATGGGCGGTCAGGCCAATGGTCTGGTCCCAATCCGCGGTAATCTGTGTGCTTTTCGGAGACGAAGTCTACCACAAAACGCTTGGGATAGGCTAGGACTCAATGGGCCGGAGCCGAACCTGGATCGGTCTGGGTATCGAGATTTTTAGGCGGGTGGAAGAACAGGGCCAGGGCGATTGCTGCGAGGGTCGCTACGGCGCTTGGGAAAAGGAACATGCTTCGGTAATTGATGGTCTTTTCCGCTCCGGCTCCTTGGACAAAGACGTTTTCGGCTAGCCAAGGGCAGATCGAGTTTGCGACCAGAGCGCCGATTCCCAGGATCATGACATTGAATAGGCCTTGGGCGCTACTGCGTACATTCTTTGGGAAGTAGGCATCAACAAAGATGTAAACGGTCGCAAAGAAAAAGGCGTAGCAGATGCCGTGGAGGATTTGCACCAGGATGATCAGGTTTTGGTTTTCGGGGAGCAATGCGTAGACCAAAAAGCGTAGGGCATGGCCGAGGATCCCGACGATCATGGTCCAACGCCAGCCGAGGTTTTTGAGGGTGACTCCCAGGACAAACATCGTCAGGATTTCAGCGATTTGGCCGACACTCATGACGGGCATGACCCAATTGCCTGGGATTCCAACACCACCGGCTTGGCGGCTGGCCCCGAGGAATCCTCCGGTCCAGTTGAAGTAGCAGTTGTGCACAAAGGCATCGATGAACGTCACGAGCCAGAGGACCAGTACGAAGGGGTGTTTGAGCAATCGCACGGCATCCATCCAAGCAAGGCCGTCGTTGCCGCTGACGGCGCGTTTCGGCGGGGTATGGGGCAACGTTAAACTGTAGAGAGCCAAGATCAACGATGCGATTCCCGCGACGATGAAGGTCCATTTGGTCGCATCCAACAGTGCTTTATCCGTCAGAGGACTGGCCAGGACGGTTCCGAGCCAATCGACGAAACCCGAGGGAGCGGCTTCTTTGACCTTAGCCCAGTCGACGAAGATAAAAGTAAAAGGCCAAGCGGCAAGGATCCAACCGATGGTTCCGCCCATACGGACTAGACCGAACTCTTTGGTCGCGTCCTTCATGTTGGCAAAGGCGATCGAGTTGGTGATGGAAATCGTCGGGACATACAGCAGGCAGTGGACGAGCATGAGCAGAAAGAAGGGCCAGAAGGACCGGGTAAAGCCGCACCCGAGGATGGCCAGTCCGCCGACGAGGTGGCTAAAGGCGAGGAATTTTTCGGCGGCGAAATTTCGATCTGCGAATTGGTTGCTGAAGAACATCCCGACGATCGCCGCGACCGGGAAGGCATTGAGGATCAGTGAGGTTTGCCAAGGGGTAAAGCCGATCCCCGGCAGGTAAGCGAAAATCAAGGGAAGCCAAGCCCCCCAGATGAAGAACTGCAAGACCATCATCAAAAATAGCCGCCCTCGAACGCTTGTTCCATCGGGGGCAGTTGCCTGTGAATGCTCTTGGTCTTGACTCATGGCACTGCCACTCCAGTTCTTCTGATAAACCGATGGATTTAAACCGATGGATTTGGGATAGGTCCCGATTGATTCGCCTAGGTGATTCGCCTTGGGATCCCTCCTGAGACTCGAAAGCTCCGACGGAGGCTTGCGGATCCCTGAGGGTCCGCATAATCTCATAGACAATCGTTCTGAAATCAAGTCCCCAAAGGGGTAAGTTCTACGATTCCCCAGCTATAATTCCAGTCTTTTGCACCGTCGAAGCTGCCCCGTTGGGTCTTTGGCCATGCACAGCAACACCGGTCGCAACAGCATGGACGCAGAGTCATGGACGCACAGTACCAAAAGCTTTTAGACCTGGCGCCTTATGGACCGTCGGATTACCAGCGTTGGGACTCGGCCAAGCAGTCGTTGAGGGATAACCCTCCGTCCTCGACCGGCCAATTGATCAAAGCCGGCACTCCTCAAGCTTGGGAACTCGATCCGATTCCAGTGGTTCTCGACAGCCAGGAGTGGGAGAGTTTTGCCGGGGCCTTGAGCCAACGCATGCGATTGATCGATCTGCTGCTGCAGGACGTCTACGGACCGCAACGTTGGATCGCCGAGGGGATATTGCCCGCACAGCTTGTTTACAACGCTCCTGGATACATTCGAGCAGCGCGCAGGGCCGGCGAAATTGAAACCTGCGCACTTGAAACCCGCGCACTTGAAACGCGTTCAACCGAAACGCCGATGCTCTATCTCTATGCGGTCCAAGCATCCCGGTCGGCATCTGGTCGATGGTTGGTCCACGCCGATCGGACCCAGGGCCCGAGTGGTTGTGGGCATGCGATCGAAAATCGGCTGGCTATCTCCCGCATCCATGCAGAGAGTTTTCAGTCGCTGCAGGTATCGCGAATCGCCGATTTTTTTATGAAGCTCAGGCAAGCGATCCAAGACCGAGCGCCGGGCAAAGACAAGTCGATGCGAACGTTATTGCTCAGTCCCGGAGTGCAAAGTCCGACCTATTTTGAGGATGCGTACCTTGCAAGGTACCTGGGCTATACCCTTTCGCAGTCGGCCGATTTAACGGTCCGCGGCGGCAAGCTCTATCTCAAGACGCTCGGCGGATTGCTACCGGTCGATTGTATCTTGCGAAGACTCGCAGATACCCAGTGCGATCCTTTGGATATCGATCCGAACCATACCGAAGGGGTCGCCGGGCTCGCTGCTACGGCCAAGCTTGGGAATGTTTTCTTGGCAAACGCCTTGGGAACAGGCTGGAGCGAAAGCCCTGCAGTCACGGCGATGCTACCGAAGCTTGCCAAGTCGATTCTCAACGAGGAGCTACGGTTGGCCAACAGTCCAATGTGGTGGTGTGGAGAGCCTGAGTCGTTGGAGTATACGCTCGACCATTTTCGAGAAATGTGGATTCGCGATGCGTTTGTACGCCATTCGGCCAATCAGATCGATGTGGCCGCATTGTCCGCCATGCAGCAAGACCAACTCCTTGCGCAAATCCGCGCCGAGCCATGGGCCTATGTCGCCGTCGAACCCCCGAAGCTCAGCTATGTACCGACTTGGGTCAACCGCCAAGTCGTCGCATGGCCGGCGATGTTTCGATTCTTTGCAAGCCACCATCGAGGGCAAATCCACGTGCTGCCCGGGGGGGTGGCACGCGTAGCGGCCGATCCGAGGCAACTCGATGAGAGCCTTGCCTCGGGAACCATGAGCAAGGACGTTTGGGTCTTGAGCCAAGGGCCGGTCAAACCCGTCAGTTTGCTCTCGGGCTCGAGAAATTCTTCCGAGCTTCGCCGCTCGGGTTTGGATTTACCGAGTCGGGTCGCCGAGCATCTGCTCTGGCTCGGTCGGTTTTGCGAAAGAACGGAGTTTTTGGCAAGGCACGCTCGCTACTGCACGAGTCAACTCACGAGCGAGCGTGCGAGCGATTCGGTCAGTACCTCATGGTGGATCGTCCGTGCGCTCTCGGATTTCATGGGTATGGCTGCGACCTATCAGGGCCCCGGCTACTTGGGCCCCACCTACCCGAACTCTGCGAACGAATTCCAAATTGCCGATAGCAAATCGGCCACCGTATTGATGCGAGGTAAATTGGCTGAGTTCCTTCTGGATCGGACTCGCAGCGATGGAATAGCCAACGCCATCGACGGGATTTTGCGCAACGCTCAGAATATCCGAGACCGGCTGAGTTTCGACTCATGGCAGATCATCTCTCGATTGGATTATTCGGTGCTAGTCCCCTGGGCTACTCCTCGCAACACGATCGGAGACACGCTTTTGATACTCAATCAAATCATCGGACTGCTTTCGGCTTTTTCGGGACTCGCATCCGAGAGCATGACGCGTGGACCGGGTTGGCTCTTTCTGGACCTTGGTCGGCGCATCGAGCGTGCTCATTGCCTGCTGCGACTCTTGGATCGAACGCTCGTCCCGGTGCAGGCAAATCATCGCCCGATACTCGAATCCCTTCTGGATATTTGCGATTGTTCGATGACCTACCGCTATCGGTATCTGATGAGCTTCGAGACCGGGCCTGTGTTGGACTTGCTCGTCGCCGACCAGACCAACCCGAGAGGATTGTCTTTTCAATTCATGAAGATTGCCAATCATCTCGATGCATTGAATATCGGAGACAAAACGGAATTGGCGGTTCAACGCAAGCGTTTGTCAGAGATCCGAGGCTCTCTGCGTCTGTTTGATTCCGACGCGATCGGAGAGTTCTCCGAGGAGAATACTCGACTGGGTATTTCGGAAAGGACACTCTTGAAGCCACGCTTGGCTGAGTACACCGAGAGCTTGATCCAACTGACCGATTTCATCACGCGAAGATTCTTCACCCACACGCACGTTCGGCAGTTGCAGGACATGGTCAATCAGTGATGCAGGCTTGAGGCTTGAGGCTAGAGGCTAGATGGGGGCTCTGCTTGGTCCTTGAGGACCTGGTCGAGGATTCCCATGATGATGTTTCGGTAGACGCGTTCCAGTAGCGGATTGGATTTGATGAGCTTCATCGTCTTGTAGAGTCGTTCTCCGTTTTCGGCGTCGATATCGATCGTCTGCGTGAGGCCTTGGGCGTCGATCATGACGATCACATAGCGGACGTTGTTTTGTTCGTCGGTTTGTTTGGTGATATCGTGCATCTGAGCCGTCGAGACATCGAATGGACCCGAGGCCCCTGTCGGGTCTGGTTCCTTGGCTCGCTTGCCAAAGATGCCGCCGAAGAACTCCGACATTTCGTCGACGGTCTTTGGGGTGCTGTTGCGGCGCAGGTCTGCGCTGAGTTGATTGAGTTGGCTGAAGTTCTCTTGATCGCCTCGCTCCTGGGCTTGCTCGGTCCTCTCTTGGATGTCCTTGAGAATTTTGGATCGATCGAACCTCTCGGACATCGGCTCGATGCGCAGAGGGTCCATGCTCGCTTCTGCGGAATCTTCGGTGCGTTGACGAAATCCGCCATCGATTTCAAGAGGTTCGGACATAACCAGCTTGGCCGGCTTGATCTCGTAAAGCCAATAAGCCACGAACGCAGAAACGACGCAAGTGTGAAGCAGCAACGAAAGCCACCAGGACCAGGTCCAGGCGCGCCGTGTTAAGGCGGAACGAATTCGGGGGCTCCAGGCGGGTCGCATGGCTAGAATCGGGTTGGGAATTTGGAATCGTTCATCGAAGAAAGTAGGACCTAAGTCCCGTCGTTTAAAGGCTGGCTACTTCGCAAATAAGCCATCAGGTCGCGGAGTTGAGCGTCGTCGAGTTTGTCGAGCAATCCTTCGGGCATGAGCGAGAGGATTTGGGGATCGAGTTGTTCGATGTCGCTGCGCTGCAGGGTGATCGATTGGCCGTCGGTATTTCGCAGGACGATTTGGTCGGGTTGGTCGGATTCGATGAAGCCGGTAAGCACGAGGGAATCGACCGTAAGGATCCGGACCATTTGGTAGCCTTCGCGGATCTCGAGGCTCGGGCCGACGATATTTCTCAGCAGAGCTTCGAGTTGGTCGCGTTGGTAGCCGGTCAGATCTGGGCCGACCTTGCCTCCATCGTCGAAGAGTTGGTGGCAACGACCGCACATTTCGCGGTAGAGTTTTTTCCCTTGGTAGGGGTCACCGTTGCCGCTGAGGATTTTTTCCGCAAGGCGTTTGGAGGTTTGGGTCGCAGCAGTAAGGCTAACCGAGGCGAACTCAGGGTACGCCGTTGCGATGCGTTTTTGCAAGATATCCTCGGGGTGCAAACGCATCGTTCGGATCGATTCCGGAGGTAGTTCGTCGGCCGAAACGGCTTGGGCATCGACCGCATCGAGCCATGCAGAAATCCAAGCAGGACGCGTCGAGAGGACCGAACCGGCTGCGGGTCGGAGCTCCGCCGGTAGGCTTGGCCACCATTGGATCAATCGTTTGGGAACGCTCTCGGAGTTGAAGTTCGCCAGAGCGCTGATCGCGCTGATACGGACAGGGGGCTTGGCATTCGAATCGCCGGCGAGCGCCAGCAACGCGTCGAGAAGTTCGGGGTGGCTCGAGGCCTCGTCGAGCTCTCCTGCGAGGCGGGCAAGTTGCATGCGCATTGGCGCCGGGGTGTTCGGGTCCTGGATCCTCTTGGCCGCTTGGGCAAAGGCTTGCGAATCGCCCCGTCGGACTTGGAGCGTCAGGGGTGGTTGTCCCAGAGCAACCATCGCATCGATGAGGCTATCGGGGACCCCTGCAAGGCTTCTTCCGACGAACGCGGCCTCGAAAGACTCTTGGCATCGGTTCGTCGCCTCGGAGCGAAGGGGGTCGGTCAAAGGCGCGATCGTTCCCAAGAGCATGGAGATCGAACCGTAGGCCTCGGGGGTTGCTAGGCTCGCCCAGCGGCGAACAAGATTCGGGAATACCGTTTTGAGGGCGATGGGGTGACTCCATCGTTGAGGGTCTTTAAGCAGAGCATGCTCGATGGCTTGGAAATCTCCCGCATGGGACTCGACGGCCCACCAGACCAATAAGCCGAAAAACGGATCTTCCAGTGCTCGGGGTTTTTCCAGGAGTTTAGCGATCACCGCCATGGCGGAAGTCGCCTTGAGTCTGCGGGCCGAGCAAGCGATTTGGCACAGGGTGTGCGGATCGGTCTCAACGGCAGCGAGCTCCTCGAGGGCTTGCAAGGTCCCAGGATCGAGTTGCCCATCGTCGCAAACCAAACGCACGGTCCAGCTTCGCACATCGGCCTGAGGATGTTTCATTAGGACCTGGGGAGCCAAATTGGTATCGACCGGGTGGAATGGGATCGTATCGGGGATCGCTCCGAGCGCGTGCAGCGTCCAGAGGTACTCTAGGGAAAGAGAATCGTGGGAATCGCGCCCTTGGAGGTTGTGGTCCGACTCCAGGAGGGCTTTGGAGAGGATCTCGATCGCGGACTTGCGCAAAGGGTGGTTTGCGATCAACCATCGAGCTTGCCATCGTTGCCATCGGTAGGGGTGATTGAGCAAACCGATCGCCTCTTGAAGGGAAGCAGCGTCGGGGGCGTCGCCAAGGAGTGGATTCCAGGGTTGGATACTCGGGTCGGTATTGAGGCTACTGAGCCGGTAGACACGGCCTCGATCGCGATCGAGACGTCCCTCGAAGGCATACAGGTGAGCGACGACCGAGTCGTACCAATCGCAGACATACGCAGCGCCGTCGGGCCCGTCGCAGATGGCGACAGGACGGTACCATTTATCGGAGCTTGAGACCGCCTCGGCGATGTCTTTGGTTTTGTAGGTTGAGCCTACGGTCAGGAGTTCGGTTTGGATCAGTTTGCCGTGAAGCGGATCGACACCGAGCATCTGTTTGGCTTGGGGTGTCGATGCTTGGGTGGGTGCAAGAGCTGTCGATTCGGTCAGGAGCATCGTGTGGGTAAATCGCGGGATGGGGTCGTGCTGCATCGGCTCGAGGTAGCCGTAGCTATGGGGGTTCGAGAGGCTTCCGTGTTTGGAGAAGCCTTTGCGGTAGTAGCCACCTTGGTAGTAGTGGAAGCCTCGCGTATCGCCGCCGTTGTGTCCTGAAAAGATTTCGCCTCGGTCATCGAAGGCCACGCCGAAGGCGTTACCGCCACCTTCTGCGAATATTTCGTATTTGCGAATTTTCGGATGGTATCGCCAGATGGCTTGTCCGAGACTTTGGACGGGCTTTTCTGAGGATCCAGGAGCTTTGACCGCCCCGCTGACGGTGCTGCCTTGGGCGCCGTAGATCCAGCCGTCGGGTCCGAGCGTTAAGTTGTTGACGACCGAGTGGGTATCTTCGAGGCCAAAACCTTCGAGGTGGACTTCGGGGGGGCCGTCGGCTTTTAGATCATCATCGCTGTCGGCGTAGAAAAGCAAGTAAGGTGGGTTCAGGACCCAAGCGCCCCGATCGACAGGAAGGACGGACGTGGCGATATTCAGTTCATCGACGAAGATGTGGTGCGTGTCGTAGTTTCCGTCGCGGTCTTTGTCTTCGTGGACCGAGATGCGGTCGCGGCCTGCGAGCCCACCGAAGCCTGGGGGTTTGGGGACCGAGTCGTAGACGACCCGCCAATGGCGATCCTTGCTGAGAACTTTGAGGCCTTCGGGATTTGGGTACTGTCGGTACTCGACAACCCACAAGCGGCCGTGGGCATCGAAAGAGGCCATCAGCGGTTGGGTGATTTGAGGTTCGCTCAGGAGCAGCTTCCAGGCGAGCCCCTCCGATAGCTTGAATGTCTTTTCGGCAAGGGCCGGTTCGACCGCCGGCTCGGTGGCCGAGTCGTCGGGTGTTTGGGAACAAGCCCACGGCGTCAGGCCAAGCCACACGATGCCCATCAGGCTCGAGAGGATCAGCGACGGGAGTCGAAGGGAGCAGCAGAGCATGGATGGGACTCAGGGCAGGCCAGGGCACAGTAGGGCAGGGCACACTAGGGCAGGCAAGTCCCCGGGAGTGGGATCGGTTGGCAGGCCCATGGTCACTGATTATAGACCTGATCGCTTCGGTAAGTCCTTGATTTGCGGCAGGATTGAAAAAAATCGATTTGCAGGGACTAGAGGCGATGGTCATCGGCAGGGGTTCAAAGGAAAACGGCCGACGTGGAAAAACCACGCCGGCCGCTTTGAGGGGTGTTTTAGGAGCGACTCGTACTCGACGAGATCCCGTTTGGCAATCCGGCCCATGAGTCCGTAAGCTACTGCGAAAATTACCGCGAACCGGCCCGATCAACGATCAGCATCGCCGCAGTTCAAACAGCCATCGAGTACGAGTACCGCTTCGCTGAGTACGAGTAAGACGAAATTCGATGCGATGCACGAGCTAAAACGTTAACGCCGGAGCTCGTGGGGGACTACCAAGGCCCACGAACAGGGTAGACGCCAAACTGGTCGGTGTGGGTAGGCCAGACGGGAGTCGCACGGAACATGCCACCGCCAGCACCGTTAGGAGGGTTGCCTCCGAACTGGTGATAGACTGGGGTCATCGTGTTTTGAGAGACTCCCCAGGAGTAGTTCGATTGCATGGTGACCGTCGGTGGAACGACCAACGCTGTCGGCTGTCCGGTTCGGTGCCAGTAGTAATTGCCGTGCCAAGGGCGTTGGTTGGCTTGCGAACGAGCCCAGTAATCCCCCCAGGAGGAGTGCCAGACCCAACCTGCGTTGGAACCGAAGCCGTTGGCGTTCGCACCGCTGGAGGCCAGCGCTCCGTAGTTGAGCATGTGGCCTTGGATCGCCCCGCCGACAGCATGAACGCTCGATCCGACGTGAGCGACAGCCCCGTGGATGTGCGAGCCAGCCCCGTGGATGTGCGAGCCAGCAGCCGGTGGGCAGTTGTTGCAAGGTACCGAAGTCGTTTGAGCTTGGGCATCGTTCCAAGCAAGACTCGCCGAAAGAGCGATGCTTGCAAGCGAAATTTTCCGAATCATGAGGGGTTCACTCCAGTGAGAAATAGTGTCCGTAAAAAGGTTGTGTCCGTTGAGGCTCAGTTGGGCGACTTCCGTGAAGCTCAACCGAACAAACTTTTTTCGAGACCTGGGATCCGACCCTGGTGTGATCCGTGGATCGAAGCGTCGCTTAGCGGTGTGGCAACTGAATCGATTTGTGGAACCAGTGCACTGCGCTGCGCGCCGGTGGGGCGATGTAGCTTGCGTGCGTTCGATTCAAACCCCGACCACCGTCGTAGTACGAGTGATAGCGGTCGTGGTGTTGGTAGAGGTATTGGTGGGGGTAGAAGGGTTGGTAGGTGTAGTAGGTGTGTCCGACGTTACCTGGGACTCCGATCGGCGAGATGTACATGCCCGCGGTCGCTTGGTTTGCGTTGCCTTGGGTGAAGTAATTTTCGAACAGGGGTTGGGTTCCTCGTCCGAGGATATTTCCGTAAGCGACGGTGTTGCCGGGATGGCTCGCAGCGGCCTGGGCCGTCATTTGGTGCATCGTCGAGAGGCCGGGAATTCCATAGCCTCCATAGCCCTGGGAACCGACTGCTGGTGTCCCAACGCCTGAAGCCCCAACGCCTGAAGCCCCAACGCCTGGAGCCCCGACAACTGGTGCACCTGCGATCTGGCCCTGCAACGCAGGAGATTGAACCACCGGAGCACCCGCTACGGCGTGGTTGCTACCGCAGGAGGGGCATTGAGCCTTGGCAATCGACGAGCTCGCTTGGATCGATGCCAAAGCAAGGCTGCTGGTTACCGCAAATCTGATCATTCCGTGAAGTCGCATTCCATTCACTCCTGTGCCCGCGACGCCCTGTTGTGACTTCAGCCAAAAACGACCAAACGCGGTCGATCGCGTAGGTACGCGACTTTGGACTGAGCCACCATCTCGGAGGTGGATCGACCGGAAAAGGGGTTCGGCGGAAAAGAAACCGTCGGCCGGTCGTGTGAATGTTCAATTCTCAATTCGTTCGAACCGAAGAAAGGATTTGTAGCGAAAAGGGGTCCTGCTAGCATAAAGTCGACGTTTTTTACCCAGTCCTCAAAATCGGGTAACTCGGTATGATTTACCGTCCTGTTCCGCACCCCGATACCGATTCGCTTCGTGATTTACTCCCTGATTTACTCCCTGATTTGCCCCCTATAGATCCAACGGAATGACCAATCCACCTTCCAAGGCACGCCGAGCCACCGCCGAGTCGATGGCCACCAAGCAGCGCGACGTGTCCGTCAGCGAGTTTTTTGCCAAGAACCGGCATTTGCTCGGTTTCGATAACTCTCGCAAAGCCTTGCTCACGACCGTCAAAGAAGCCGTCGACAACTCGCTTGATGCTTGCGAGGAGGCGGGCATTTTGCCAGAGGTTTGGGTGCGGGTCGACCAGCCGCAGCCCGGTCGATTTCGCGTGGCGGTCCAAGACAACGGTCCGGGAATCGTCAAAAAACAAATTCCGTTGATCTTCGGCAAGCTCCTCTACGGGAGCAAGTTCCATCGATTGCGTCAGAGCCGTGGCCAACAAGGCATCGGCATCAGCGCCGCGGGCATGAACGGGATGCTCACGACCGGACGCCCGATGCAGATTCTGTCGAAGACCTCGAAACGCTCTCCGGTCCACTACTTCCAACTCCAGGTCGATACCAAGAAGAACCAGCCGGAGATCATCAATGGAAAAGGGGAGGGGATCGATATCGCCTCGGGAGAAAAGGGGCTTCAGTACATGCGAGACCAGGACATTGCCTGGGAGTCCCGCTACCCGGAGAGGGAAACGAAAATCGCTGAAGCTCAAACGTCCGTAGCTCAAACCGCCGATACCGACACGCCAGAGGCAGAGGAAGAGGCAGAGGCCCAAGCCGAATTGCTCGAGACCTCGGCCGCCGAGCAGAGAAACGCAAAGCGCAGGACTGCCGAGCGCAAGGCCGCTGGGGGCAAGACCAACGAACCGAAGCTCGTTGAGAACAAGCCCGGTTCGGAGGTCGAGTCGGGGACCCGCGTTACGATCGAACTGACCGCCGTCTACAAGCGCGGTCGCGGCAGTGTCGATGAGTATCTCGAGCAGACGGCGATCGCCAATCCCCACGTGACGATTCATTGGCAGAGTCCCGATGGTGAAAAAAGGACCATATCGCGGACCACGACCGAGTTGCCCAAAGAGGCCAAGGAGATCAAGCCCCATCCTTATGGGGTCGAGCTAGGTCGATTGATCACGATGCTCGGGGCAGAGAAGGGTACGACGGTCACCTCGTTCTTGACGAGTTCCTTTTCGTGTGTGACCCCCGCGGTGGCTCGCAAGGTGTGTGAGGTGGCGAACATCTCGACACGCTCGACGGCGCTGAAGGTCGGCCAGACCGAAGCCGAGCGACTCTACAAAGCGTTGCAGGAGACCAAGATCCGGCCGCCGTCGACCGATTGCATCGCACCGATCGGCAGCGAATTGCTCTACAAAGGCCTCAAAGCGATTGTTCCGGGGGAGTTTCACGATGCGATCACCCGTCCCCCTTCGGTCCAGCGGGGGTCGCCATTCCAGATCGAAGTCGCCTTGGCCTACGGTGGCAACGTCGCGGCGCAGAAGATCACTCGCGATGAGTTGGTCGATCTGATCGGGCAGTCGGATGCCAAGACGCTTCGCAAATTCCTGATCGATACCTTTGCAGGGATCGGTTCGGACTCGGCCGAGAAGATCATTACCGAGACGAAGCTACCGACGCGATGCAGTCCGCAGAAGCTGTCGAAAACCCAGCTCGATACGCTTCACACGGTGATGCGTGAGACCAATATCTCCGAAGGCCAATCGATGCAGATCTATCGGTTTGCCAACCGCGTCCCCTTGCAGTTCCAACCGTCGGCCTGCGCGATCACCCAAGCGGTTTTGAGCACCAACTGGCGGCCTTATGGGCTCTCCCAATCCCGCAACTCCTTGCCGATGGGACCCGTGACCTTGATCGTCCATGTGGCCAGCGTCTGGGTTCCTTTTACGAGCGAATCGAAAGAAGCGATCGCCACGACGCCCGAACTTGAAAAAGAGCTCCGGCTCGGTATCCAGTACATCGGTCGCTCGTTGGCGAGCTTTTTGAGAAAGCGGCAGGCGATTGCCGCGCAGGGAAATCGACGGAACGTCTTTTTGAGGTACCTCAAAGAGGTCGCATCGGCGGTCGCTTCGATTCAAAAGTCGCAGGCCGATCCGATCTATTCGGATTTGCTTCATGTGGCCAGGCACAAAACGGCCGTGGCCGACATCAAGCTCGACGAATATGGCAAGGCGATCGTGCAGGAACAGGAGTAGGGGGCTAGGCTGCGTTCCATAGGGTCTTTCAGAGGGAAGACAGGGAAACACAGAGGCACAGAGGGCACAAAGAAGAGAAGAAGAGAAGAAGAGAAGACTTCGCAACCCTAAGAGCCCTTCTGGTTTTCAAATGGCCAGTGCTAAGTGGCCAGTGGCTGCTCGTGCCAACCACTGATGCACACGAATATTCGTTGATACAGAACTACAGATAACCGCTTGGCCCCCCATACGCATCAACCTAGCGGGCTTGGTTAAGTCCCTCGCCGTTGGCAGCGGGTTAAACGAATTTTCGCTATTGGCGAGCAGGAAGTTCAGGGGCTTCTTAAAAACTCGGGGACTGACCCTGGACTTTCTAGCCGAATCCCAAAGTTCTTCGGACGAGTGTTTCTACCCAGGAATTCCACTTCTTGGGATGGTAGCGAATTCAATCTTTCTTTGCGAAATCCATAGTTGACTGCGCGTTTTGCCCATGCCATCATAAAACTCGATGAACTGTTCCTTTCTCATACATTCTTATTTTGATCTTATCCACGCCCATGAACGCTCTAATTCGTTTCATTCAACCGTTGTCACTGAGTCTCCTGGCAACTGGCTGTTTTTTTGTGCCGACGGCTTCTGGGCAATTGGGATCAACGGTCACTAAACCGACCCCAATTGCATCCACGAAAATCGGAGACCAGATCCTAGAGTTGCACCTTGTCGAACGCGGGAACCGTAACCAGCAAACAGGATCCGGAGGTTTCAACTTCTTCCGCCCCAATGCATCCGAAAGCAAGTCGATCAACCAAGAATTGGGGATCACTCCTTGGACAAAAACCTTTGGCCAGATAGGTGCAAAAGAGCTGCTGCTGAGCTTCTTGTTGATGAATCAAGATGGAACCCTAGCAGACACGATGCTCACAACCTTCACCTCCCATCGAGCGGTCAACACCGAGGGTGTGGAATCGCGGTACTGGCCAGCTCTTGAAGAGAGTCCTCTCGAGGAAATGACCGGCAAAATTCGAGAGCTTGATTTTCCTGGTTCCCCGATGTTCGTTACCGTTCCGCCCCAAACCACAACCTTGAAAACACTGGAAGGTTTTGTTCTGATCGCCGAAAGCGTCTCGGGCAAATTCGAGTTCCAAAAAGAGGATTTCAGAAAGAAGTTCGAATGGGACAAGGGGATTGCCATGGTACCCTTGGTTCACGAAGTCGTTCCTCAAGGGTTAGGTTTCCGATTAGAGATGCTCATCGATCTGCAATACCTTAGTCGTCAAAATTCTCAATCTCCGATGACTCCGCTGGCACAAGCGGCAAGGATTTTGTCGAAGTCGGATCCTGAGTACACGCTGGTCTTACCCGACAATTCGACAAAGCCCTCGAATGCCAGAGGGATGTTAAGTATCACATCGAAAGCCCAATCGGATTTAATGGCTGATATCAAGAAAAAGATCAAAACGCTCCGAGAGTCCGGCATCAATCGAGCCGATGACCTGAAATTCATTACCGACGGCAAGAATGTTTCCTTTGAATTGGTAAGCGTTGGATTCAACGATCAAAAAGACTTTAAAGCCTTAGTCGTCGAATACGTCATTCCCACTGCACCGGCGAAAATCAGCCGGTTCGTCATGGAGAACATCCCTATTGAACCCGTTGGCGACCGTGAAGCTTTATTAGCCTATGTCAATCAGGCCAAAATCGAGGCTCGCAATCGACGCGAAGCCGAAGTTCAAGCCCGTCCTGAGATGCCGTCGCCGGAGTTCAGGACATGGAAGGATAAAACCGGTAACTTCAGCATCGATGCGAAACTCATCGAAGTGAAAACCGATGCCGTGGTGCTCGAGAAGACGGATGGCAAGCAGATCACAGTTACTAAATCCAAACTGAGCGATAAAGACCTTGAGTTTCTCCGTAGTCGATAGCCCAGGTCGCTTGGTCGGGCTCAGGTTGCAGGTCCGACCAAAAAGAATCCGTCGATGTTGATTGGCCCGGGAGACTCGAAACCCAGAAGAAAGGGAAACACAGAGGCGCAGAGGGCACAGAGAAGAGTTGCACAGAGAAGAGAGGAGAGAAGAGATTCGGAGGCTCGGGCAGCACCTAGCGGACTTGTCGTCCATCCCAAGGGACCCCGCGGTAGGCCGTCGGAGGGAGTTGCTGCGGGGCCGCCGGGGGAGGAACTGCTACGGGACCAGGAGGGGCGACCTGGATCGGAGTGACGGCCTGCGGAAGCCCTTGATTGAATTGCACCAAATTGATCACCTCGTAGCCGTTTTGGTTCGGTAGGTCAAAGTTGACGTTGGAATTGGTGTCCAACGCATTGATGACATAACTACCAATCGTCACGTCGATCTCCGTGGGTGGATCGATCGCAGGGATCAATTGGATCAGAACCCGATGAGGCAAAGCCATCGAGATCGAGGAGTAGAAGTTGTGATCGCTCTGGTTGGCCGAGGCAACCAATCGCCCCGTAGGGTCCTTCAGGTAGACGTGTCGCGAGAAGCCAAATTTCGGGTCCATCACCAACGTGCGGGTGTAACTCCCCGTAGCGCTCGGAGCCAGGGTGGTCAGCTCGAGCATTCCATCAGGGCGCGGAATCGGCGCGCCGAGGACTTGGTAAGGGTCCAGTTCGCTGATGCCCAAGGCTTCGAGAATCCACAGCGGCGAGACCGGCAAAATCCTTCGGATCGGTTGCGCTTCGAACTCGTCGTGGCGAGCAAAGAACAGTTGGGGTCTCATCCCATCGCGCACGCTCATCCAAAACCACTGCTCGTTGCTGCCAACCTCGAAATTGTTCCCCATCATGCGGGAAATACCACCGGAGATTTTGAATCTCCGCGATCGCTGCCAAACCAAACTCGCGTCGAGGTTGCGAATTTGGTTTGGATTGATGGTCACAAAGTTCGACTGCAGCGATTGGATGTTCTTGGATCGATTGACCACCTGAGCCATCTGCTCGACCGAAGGTGGAGCAGTGAAAATCGGCTGCGGTTGGAATTCGGCCAAAGGGCGTTTTGGAATGCATGTCGCTCCGGTGGTCATGCACAGAACGGCAGCGGCTAGGAGCCAACGAGAACGCTCGAGTCCCTTGAGGAAAACGCCCGTCGCACGCTTGAGCCGCGAGGCTCGAAGGGGAGCGAAGGGAATGGCTTTGCCGAAATTGACGGAGCGCATTAGGACTCGCTGAAAAGCAGTTGGTTCAGTTCGGCCTCGAGCAGCTCGCTTTGCTCAAGGTCCAGGTCACAGACCGGTATGCTAAAGTCGCGGTTTGTAGGGGAGTGGGTCAAGTGCAATACGAGCAATTCCTCCGGGGGTACCACCGAATCGAGTTTCATCGAAGTCGGTTCGCTCAGGATTCGTCGCCGGACCAACAGAAGGCAGAGAAGATAGGCAAGATCGACTTTGGCGGGATCCTCCAAAAGGGCTTCGAGGGTTGCTAGCAAAACGTGCGTGGGGGCAGGTTTGGGTTTGCCTGGGGTTTTTTCAGGGACTTGGCAAGTCCACCAGCCGACGGTCTGCTCCGGAGGGCCGCTCCAAGCTTCTTTGCAGAAATCCTGTCGAACCAACGAGCTGCCTTGGGCCACGACCGCTGAGTAATAGCATTCGCCCGGCGCAAGGGCGCGGTCGGTCTGGTGGCAACGACGATTGCTGCGATGGATGGTATATTCTTGCATAGACTTTTCCATACGCGATTTGGCGATCAAGGGAAAGACGAATCGATTGTTCCAATCCGACGCGACCGCCGACGCAACAGCCTACGAGAAAGAGAACCCAGTGTCCGACGCTTTCTACGAAAACCCATTGATCACCCGTTATGCATCCAAGGAAATGGCTCGACTCCTGAGTACCGAGCACCGAATCAAGCTTTGGCGGGAGCTGTGGATCGTCCTGGCTGAGACTCAAAAGGAACTTGGACTGCCCATCAGCGATGCTCAAATCGATCAATTGAAGGCGTTCCGAAGCACGCTGAATCTCGAGGTCGCAAACACCTACGAGCGCAAGCTGCGTCATGACGTGATGGCCCAAGTCCACGCGTATGGGGATCAATGCCCCGATGCGATGCCGATCATCCATTTGGGGGCGACGAGTTGCTATGTCACCGACAACTCGGACCTGATGATTTTTCGCGATGCGATGAAGATGGTTCGCCAGCGACTGCTCGGTTGTTTGCAAGCGATGGCAAGTTTTGCCAAGCAGCATGCGGGATTGCCTTGTTTGGCCTACACGCATTTGCAGCCGGCTCAACCGACGACCGTCGGCAAGCGGATGACGCTATGGATGTACGACCTGGTTCTGGATCTTGCGGAGATCGACCATCGTCTATCGAGTTTGTTGGCTCGCAGTGCCAAGGGGACGACCGGGACCCAGGCGAGTTTTCTGCAGTTGTTCGACGGGGACCATGAAAAGGTTCGCGAGCTTGAACGCAGGATCGCCCAGAAAATCGGCTTCCCTGGGGCTTATGCGGTCACAGGCCAAACGTACACCCGGAAAATCGATGCCTATTTGACCGACACGCTCAGTGGGGTTGCCACCTCGATCCACAAGATCGCGACGGACTTGCGGATCTTGGCACATCGCAAGGAAATCGAAGAGCCCTTTGAGACCAACCAGATTGGGTCCTCGGCGATGGCTTACAAACGCAACCCCATGCGGAGCGAGCGGATGTGCTCCTTGGCTCGTTTTGTGATGAGTTTGCAATCGAGTCCGGTCATGACGGCCGCGACGCAATGGATGGAGCGGACACTCGACGATAGTGCCAATCGGCGGCTCGTGATGCCTCAAGCGTTCCTAGCCGTCGACGCGTGTTTGATCCTTTTGGAAAACGTTTCCCAAGGTTTGGTCGTCTATCCAAAGACCATCGAAAGGAACCTACGCGAGGAGCTTCCCTTTATGGCCACCGAGTCGTTGCTCATGGCAGGGGTCGCCGCCGGGGGCGATCGCCAGCATCTTCATGAGGTCATCCGCGTACACAGCCAAGCGGCCGCATTGCGGGTCAAGCAAGAGGGGATGCCTAACGATCTGCTCGATCGGCTGGCCGGAGACCCTGCTTTTGCGAATATTTCAGTGACGGATGTGATGGCACCCGAACAGTACACCGGTCGGGCCGAGCGACAAGTCCATGAGTTTCTTACCGAGGTGATCGAGCCGATCTTGGCCCAAACCGATGCGGCAGGGAGGCTCAGTGCAGAAGTCCATGTTTAATCTCCGGAGGCTAGTGCGTCTGGTTCGGCTCAGTGCGTTCATCGGTGGGTTGTCCATCTCGATCCCTGCCATGCAACCGGGATCGGTACTGGCCCAATCGCCAACTCTGGAAGATCAAGACCAAGAGGATCGGATCGATGTTCAATGGGGAAAGGCTTGGGAAACGATGATTCAAGGTAAAGGGAACCGTTGGAACTTGGAGTTGCCGACCCTAGGAGGCAAGCAGTTCTGGACCGATCACCGTTGGTGGAACGGATACCGCTTGCAATACAACCCGACGCTCGAGCATTGGCGATTGATCGATCCGGGTTCGGTCCGCAAAGGATGGGGGACCAAGGAAGCGATGCTCGAATTGCTCGGTCAGATTCAGGAGAAGGAGACTCAAGGCCCTCAAGATAAAAAGCCTCAGGAGTTCACCGAGGTGTTCCTATTGCTCCATGGCTTGATGCGGACAAGCTCGAGCATGAAGCCCGTCGAGGAGGAGTTGTTAGCTCGACTCGGCCAGAAGGAGCGAGCCGATTCGGTTGCCATCATACGATTCGGATATGCCAGCACCCGCTCGACGATCGCCTCGCATGCTCAAGCGTTCCGCGAGTTGGTAGAAAACCTTCCGGGCAAACCTCGGGTGAAAATATCCGGGCATAGCCTAGGAAATATCGTCACACGACTTGCGATCGCCCAGTGGACAGAGCAGGGGGATCCTCAAGGAATCCTCAAGCGAATCGATCGCGTGGTGATGATGGGACCGCCGAACCAAGGGTCCTCGTTTGCCAAACGGTTGTCTTACTTGGGACTATTCGAAATGGTGACTGGCAAGTCGGGCATGCAGCTCGGTCCGCAATGGGATGGGCTGAGCTCGAGTTTGGGTATCCCGCCTTGTCCTTTCCAAATCATCGCAGGCGACCTGACTGGCTCGACGATCCAAAACCCGCTTTTGGATGGGCCTAATGATGCGGTGGTGACCGTCGAAGAGACCAAGCTCGATGGGATGACTGAGCTCAAAACGTATCCAGTGCTGCATTCGTTTTTGATGCAGGATCCCAAGTGCGTCGCCGATGCCGTCGAGTTTTTGCTCAGGGAGATTCCGCCGAAATCCAACGCAGCGCCAGGGCGATAGCCCAGGACTGTCGGACACCAACGCAAGCGGTTGGCTCACCGGCAGGTGATTTGCTTTGTGAGCCGCATGGGCGCAAGCCGCGGGCTATTGCTATAAGCCAAACACCGAATGGATGGTGCTACACGGCCGGGATCTTCCTTTGCGTCCTTGCACCTTTGCGTCTTTGCGTTTATTTCTCCTAAAGAGCCAAACAGCCTTACGCGCGGTCGCCCCTCATCCCCCCCGCCCCTTACTCCCCCGGCCAAAGCCCCGGGGGCGAAGGGGAGCCAAGCGGTTTGTATAGCACAGGGTATAGCCGAGTACCGAGCCGCGAGCTGGTGGGCAATTGAGCTTGCTGATACTACTGAGCGAGGTAATTGAGCGTGTAGTACGCGTCGGCATGGAGCAGCGGACGGGAGCCTTCGGCCGATCGGACCCCCTTGGAGGTCAAGTGATGCACATGGCCGCGTTGCAAGCCCTCGACAATCAATTCGACGCGTAGGCCGTCGTCGGAGACACTGGCCGATCGGACCGTAGGAGTCGTCGCATCGACCTCGGGGCTCCCATAGGCTCCCTGGTAAATGTAAGTGAACGTCTTGAGTTCGTAAGAGCTTACGTCTTGTGCGGTTTTCTTGTCGACCGGTTTGGTGAATACCAATTCGAAGCCTTGTTTGCGGGCTTTCATTTCTTGGATTTCAAATGGGGTTTGGCCGGTCCAATCCAAGCGTTGCACACAATAGGACTTTGTCCCTCGCGATCCCCATCCGCGGCTGGTCCCACCGACGAACATCATTCCGTTGGGTTGCATCTCCAATCCGACAACTCCGCAATCGAGTCCTTCGCGGAACGGGAAACATGCTCCTTGGTAGTGGCCTTGGACTTTCTCCAGATAGCATCGCATCACGGTGCTGAAGGTTTGGTCCCCGACGAAGACTTGGTTTTTGAAAGGTCCGAATTTTCCATCGGTCGTATCGCAGGTGATCCCGGCGGCCGACTGCCCCATTTTGCCATAGGGAAACAGAATCGCGGGTGGTTCGTACTCAGGAATTTTATCGGCTTCGACGACAAAGCGACTTCCGTCTTTGGGCTCCTGCGGTTTCTTACCCATGAACTCCTGGGCTTGTTCGTACCATTTGAAGCCCCCCGGATGACCGACGAATTTCTTGGGGCTCAAGTGCTTGAGGGCACAGGTTCCGTTCCAAGGCCCTTGGTTGTCGGTGTAGAAAATATCGCCTGACGCATTCGTTCCAATACCGCCCGGAGAACGGATACCGCTGGTCGTCGGGATGGTCTTCCCATCGGGAGTCGCACGCACGGCCCAACCGCGATAGAGCGCATCGCTGCCGAAGGATCCGGTCAAGCATAGGACGACCCAGATGTTTCCTTCTCTATCGAACTTGGACCCAAATGCGTACTCGTGGTAATCGCCGGTGATTTGCCAACCGTCGGCGACGACCTCGAACTCATCGGCCTTGCCGTCGGCATCGGTATCTTTCAAACGCGAAACGTCCGGACGTTGGGTGACATAGAGCCACCCATCGCGGTAATCCATCCCGATCGGCTCATGCAATCCATGCGCGAACCTTTTGAATTGATCGGCGGAGAACTCATCGCCAAGCGGATTTTCGATCATCCATACCTCGCCGCGCCTTGAGGCCACGGCCATTTTTCCGTCGGGCATTCGCTGGAACGATGTCGCTTCGAGCTCGACTCCCGGTGGGATCTCAAAGGATCGAATGGCGTAGTAATCGGATTCCTTCGAGCCGCTCGATTCGTTCTTCTTGGCCTGAGCCTGAGCCTGCTCTTGAGCCTGATCCTGAGAACAGGCGGTCGAAATCCACATGGTCGGCAACGCCAACAAGGCGAGAAGAAAGGTCGGCTTGGTGATTCGCATGTTTAGTTTTCAGCGGCGATGGGGTTGGTAGGTAGCGGTGGTTAGGAGTCGCAGGGATCACAATAGCAATCGGTCAGGATCACCAGCGAAGGTAGTATTCAAGCTCGGCGTTTACGGTAGTGTTTGCTGTGCTGTTGGCCGTTTGGAGAAGCACCGGCAGGAGCAATTCCTTTTGGTTGGCCGAATCTCGCACTTTGGCGTTCGATGCGACTGCCTCGGCCACGGTGATCTGATACTTATCGTCGACCGTCCAAGTGTTCTTGCCGTCTTGAACGATCTTGCTGCCTTCGGCCAATCGGACGTAGAGTTTCGCATTCGTTGCGCCCTTGGGCACTTGGAACGAGAGCGTCCGTTTGAGTCCCGGCGCATCCTTCGGTCCGACACTCAGTTCGGCTCGATCGCCGACGATCGTATCGGCCCCGATGCTCGTATCGCTGAGCTTGTAACGGAACGTCGGGTGACCGGACTTGTCGGTTTTGTATCCGAGGAACTTGTAGTTTTTGGTGACTGCGTTCGTCTCAGGCCAAGCTTCTGCGGGGTCGTTGAGCCAAGCGACAGCGGGGCGCGATTCGTAGTTTAGGACTAGGTCCCCGAGAGGTTTTTGACGTCCGACTCCGCGATCGCGCCAGTGCATCGAGGCGTCGATGAACTGACCTTGCCAGAGTTTTGCCAAGTTCATGGATTGTGCATCCCAGGCGATATTTAGTCCGCCTGGGTAACCCACCGCGATACCGCGTGCGGAAAGTCCATCGAGAAAGTTTCGATAGAGGATGGGTTGGTCCTGGGGTTCCAGAACGATCTGATCGCGTTGGAGACCTTCGGGAATCGCCGCTTGGGTCCCTTGGGAAAGGTACTTCCAAAGGGCAGCGATCTGATGATCCGCATGTCCATCATAGACCGACTTCAGGACGCTTGTCCCATCGGGAAAGCTTGCGGGCATCCGAGTTCCCGGCCGGTACTTGGTCGGTTCGAGCATGTACCTTCGGAACCACTCTGGGCGAAGTCGCTCGGTCATCGTGAGCATATTGATGGCTTGGATTCCCGTGGCGCGTTGGTTGCCGAAGGTATGGCACTGTGCGCAGGAGAGTCCTTTGTTTCCGGCCAAGAGTCGTCCAGAGGCGAGCGTTCGGATTTCCGCTTCATCGGGGGCTTGGGCCACGGAGTCTTGTGCGGGTCGATCGGCCTGCTTCCAGTGCTCGGCGAGCCCTTGAGTGGCCGAACCGTATTTGGGCATACGGACGAGCATGTAGGGACGATGGCGAGCCCCTTCGGAGAGGACTCGGTTCAAATAGTCGTCGGTGAGTTTATCACCCACACCGGTCAAACGCGGTGGCAGTCTTCCTTCGTCTCCCATCTCCGGGATGGTAGAAGTGAATCGATCGAGCTTATCGGATTCTGGGCCTCCCCAATCGTTGCGTTGATGGCAAGCGATGCAATTGAGTTTCGCGAGCGTGTACTTTGAGTGGGCTTCTGGAGAAATCTCTCCTTGGGGATCGACCGCAAGGGCCGCGATGATGGCTTCTTTCTGAAGAGCGGTCAGTCGATAGTTGGGAAGGCCGCTGGGTAGTTGGCTTGCCAAGCATCCTGCATCGGTTTTGAGTGCATCGATCGATGGGGCTTTGGCCAGGGCCGATGCGGCTTTGTCGGTATCCTTCATCGCATGGCACTGCACGCAACCGACCGATTGGAACAGGGCTTTTCCTTCGGCGATCGAGGCCGGGTTGGATTCTTCTTCGGTGGCGGTTTTTCGAGGTTGATCGGGTCCGAGTTGGAGCCACCCATCGATCGGTTGTTTGACAAACAGAGGACTTTCCCACTGAAGATCGACGGTCCATTCGCCACCTCCTTGGAAGTACTCGACGACCACTAGATGAGGTCCAGCAGCCAGTTGTATCTCTTCGGATTTGGTTTGATGAGGATGGACTCCGTCGACATCGACGACCTTTTTGCCATCGACGAGCAAGCGGCTTCCGTCATCGGATCCTAGATGGAATCGAACTTTGGTGGGTTGTTCGAGCACGACGTAGGATTCGAATTTCGCTGCGAAGTTATTGGTTCGGCCCGCGACGGACAGATCGAAGCCCTCGCAGGTCCCCGAAGCGATCGGTTGGAGTGTTTTGAAATCGGGGAGCTTGTCCCAGTTGCCTTCGTAAACGGAAAACTTGGTGTTGGGCTGCGCATCGGACGGATCGATCGCCCCGAGGAGAAACTGCGTCAGATCGCGGGCTTCGTTGTCATCCAAATGCATGTTGGGCATACGTCCGGAGGGTCTCACGTCATGGGGTTGTTTGAGGAACAGCGCTAGGCCATCGAAGGAATACTTCTTGGCGAGGTTCGGGAGTGGTACCGACGTGGCGCTCAGTCCGGAACCATCGGCGTCGGCATGGCACACGGCGCAGCCGATCTTTTCGTAGAGTTGCTTGCCCCGAGCGACGGCTTGGGCGTCGGAGCGGGAGTGCTTACGGCTCTTTCCGGTGGATTCCAAATAGGCCGCTAGGGACTTTGCTGCTTGGGCCCGTTGTTGTTCGTTCATGCCATGGAGCAGGTCGGGCATGGTTGTCCCGAGCTTATTGCCGTGGACATCGCTGAGCATCGAGGCGATGTATCCTGCTTTCAGTCGGCTACCAACTTGCTCGAGCACCGGCGCACTTTTTTGTTCGAAGACGTTGCCGAATTTCCCTGGGGCATGGCAACTGATGCAACCGAGTTCGCCAATGAGGAGTCGCCCGCTGAGTTGTTGATCGGCAAGCGTGCTGCTGGTGGCCGCAAGGCGTTCGTAACCGGCGATTCGCGGTCGTCGTGCGACTTGGTCGGCATCCAAGGGAACGAGCCAGATATTTCGATAGCCGACCGGATTGCCGTGGTCTTGGAGATACAGCGGTCCGTCGCTGGGGTTTTCATTGACGGGGGCCGCCGTTGTGGAACCTGGAACGTTTTGATTGCGGTGGACTGGGAAACCGTTGAGCCATACGCTCAATTTCGCATCGGAGATTTTCTTCCCGTCGCTATCCCAGCGTGCTGCGGTGAATTCGACGTCGTAGGTCTGCCATTGCAATGGGGGCAAGCATGCGTTGAAGTCGGCGGGTTTTACGCCGTAGATCGCGCCGCAAGTGTTTCCTTCATTGTCGAACCCGAAGGAATCGAGGACTTGGGTTTCGTATCGCCCTTGGTGATACACACCGCTGTTGCCGCGTCCTTGGCCTAGGGCTTTGGGAACAAACGGGGTTCTGAATTCCAGGTGGAGTCGGTAGTCACGAAAATTGTTTTTGGTGGTGCAACCGGCCAGGAGCAAATCCCCTTCGATGAGTTTCGCACCGCTTGCCCAGTGCTTGTCGATGCTGGCTTGGGTTCCGTCGAAAAGGACGATCGCGGCACTGGGAGGCTTGGCACCGAGCGTTGGGCTTGTCCGCTTGACGGCACTGGCTCCCTCGAGGATGTCCTTGAGTTCGTCTTGGTCGACCTCGACGACTTGGACCGGACCTTTGTCCCATCCTTCGCCTGGCAAGCCGCCTTGGTAGGTCGTCACGCGGTAGACATTTTTGTCTAACGCTGCAACTTGGATCCCACGAGTGTTCTTGAGGTACTCACCTTGAAGTTCGATTGGCTCGTCGGCTTGGGTCCACCCCGCAGCGCTGAGAGTTCCCAGGGAAAAGATCGCCAAGACCGCAGCGCGAAAACCAAGGGTGCTGAGCATTTGAGTCGGTTCGAGTCGTTGAGGAAAAATGAGGCTGACGGCAAGGCCAGCGCGGTGACAGGCTCAGGGATGAGCACAAGGATGAGCATGAGTCAGACACAACATAGCATAATCAATTTTTCAGCCAAAAAAACCGGGGACATCAGGAGTTTCCCGACGACTCGGGTTCTTGATGATTCATCCCGAGTTGCTTCATTTTGCGGTAAAGATTCGATCGCTGCATGCCCATGCGTTCGGCCGCAAGGGTCATGTTTCGCTTGCACGCCTTGAGTTGCTGTTCGATGTACCTGGATTGGAAGTCGTCGGTCGCTTGGGCCAAGGGCTTCGAAAGATCGATTCGCTTAGAGTCGCCTTCTCCATCGGCTCTAGGGGAACTTACGAAGTCGATCTCGGAATCCTCGATGACCTCGTCGGTCGTCAAGTAAGCGATCCGTTCGATGATGTTTCTTAACTCGCGGACGTTGCCGGGCCATTGATGGCTGGTGAGCCGCTTTTTAGCCGATGCGTTCAGGGTCGGTTTACTGCGACCGATCTTGGCACAAAACGTCGTCAGGAAGAAGTCTGCCAATTGCAAGACGTCGTCGGCTCGGTGCCTCAGGGGTGGCAGGTTCAAGGTCACGACCGTAAGGCGGAAGTAGAGGTCTTCGCGGAATTTCTTCTGACGTACCAGGTCGACAAGGTTTTGGTTCGTCGCGGCGATGACTCGCACGTTGACGGGTATCGCGGTGGAACCTCCGACCCGCACGACCACTTTCTCTTCGAGCACCCGCAGCAGTTTTGCTTGGCCCCCTAAGCTCATGTCTCCGATTTCGTCGAGAAATAGGGTCCCTCCGGAGGCCAATTCGAATTTGCCGGATCTGGTTTCATGGGCGTCTGTGAAGGCCCCTTTTTCGTGTCCAAAAAGTTCGCTCTCGAGGAGTGTCTCGGTGATCGCAGCGCAGTTGACTGCGATGAAGGGTTCGTAACGCCGTTTGCTCTGATAGTGGATCTGACGCGAGACGACCTCTTTGCCGGTCCCGTTTTCACCGAGCAGCAGGACAGCAAGGTCCGTATCGCCGACGCGAGCGATGGTCGATTTGAGATTGAGCATCTCTTGCGAGGAGCCGATGAGCTGCACTTGATGCACCGCGTCTTGCGTTAAGCGGTCGCGGGTTTGGATCAAACGCTGCATGGTTTGGGTGTTGGACAAGGCCGCTGAGGCGTGCCTAGCCAGCTCGATCAGCTCGTCTTCGTCCTGCTGGTCAAAACGGCCATCGATGTGATTGATGACTTCGAAAACACCCATGGGCTTTCCTCGTAAGTCGTTCAGAGGAACTGCCAGCAGCGAGTCGGTTCGATAGCCACTGCTGGTATCGACGCGGCGGTCGACCTCGTCGGTCAGATCCGATCGGTCCCACCGGCGGGGTTGTTGACTCTTGAGAACCGCTCCTGCGACCCCTTTGTCGTCGGCGATGCGAAGGAGTTTGCCCTCCATTCCCAAAGCAGGGTGGCCGACGAGTTCCCGCGACTGTTTGTCCCAAAGAAAGATACTTGCCCGATCGCTCCGCAAAAGACCGGTGGCCGCCTGCGCGATGTCCTGCAAGAGCCGATCGAGATCCTGATGCGCATGCCAATTGGCGGCGACCTCAAGGATCTGACTTAAACGGACGACGTCCCTTGATTTGCGGAGTTGTTGATGCCACAGCTCGATCGCTTGGGACAGCAATCCGAGTTGCTCCTTGAGGGATTCCTGGGATAGCGGTTCCAAGGCTTGTGGATTGGGATTTGCAAAACAGAGGATCAGCTCTCCGCGATCGAGGCTCGTCGCCGAAGAACCCGACGATCCGTTGGCGGCCCCATGGGCAAGTGGGTGGAGCGACCAGCTCGGAGTCGTCTGTTGTCTCCGAGTGTCGAGGCACTCAGAGAGGGATGCGTCGGCCGGTGGATGCGAGACTGCTTTGCCGACTGCGATGAGTTTTTTCCAAGCTCCTTTGGTGGGTGTCATCACCCAGAGGGTTGACCAATGGCCGTGCATGGCGAGCCAAGCGAGCGGTTCCTGAAGCAACTGTTCTAGGGTTCTCGATCGCTCGATGGAGGCAAATAGCTGATTGGCAAAGGAGTTCGATGGCATTACCGATCGTGCAGTGCTTGGGTCGAGGCGTAAGTCAGTTGGCAAACGGCTCATTCATTTTCGATCGTTTCCTGGGGCTCGGGCAGCATCCAACTGAGAATCAGACCCAGGAACGCATAGCCTCCGGCGATGGCCGCGCCGGCCAAGGCGATTCGGCCCGGATCGGGTGGCTTGGAGGCCGAGAAGGTGATGGTTAGGAACGCGGCCAAAGTACCCAGGATGCGACCTCCAATATTGGCTGCGAAGCTTTCGCCGGTACCTCGAAGGTGCAGCGGGAAAACGCGAGGTATGTAGTTGCCCCAGAAGCTGAATTGGGCGACAGTAAAGAGCCCGGCAAAGAAAATCCCCACCTTGATCCAAATGAGCGAATCTTCTGCTTTATACGAAGTGCTGATCCAATAGAACAATAGGGGTACGAAGATCGCCGCTGGGATCAGGAACATCCGCAGGAGTGTTTGGCGACTGACGACGACCAAGGCGAGGACGGCCAAGAGAACACGCCCTACCAACCCGCCGACTTCTTGGAAGATCGTGACCTTGGCGACCTCTTCATCTCGAAAATTCCCGATGATGGCTTTCTTGCGACCCTCAGGGAGTTCTTTTCCATCTGCCTCTTGGGTTTGGATGATCTGCTTTCCCTTGGCCTCAGAATCCTTGACGATGCTCGCGTGCCCCGCGAGGATTTGCGGCAGTTGTTGGATGGCGCCAAAGGCGATCCCATAGCTGGCTGCAAAGAGGATGGTCGTGATGATGGTCGTACGGGCCAGAGCGGGTGAGAAAAGCTCCGCGATGCTCGGGCGTCTGAGCGACCCGGAGAGTTTCTTTTGTTGCCACTTGGGAGATTCGGGCAGGAACGGACGAATCAGGATCAATGGAAGTGCGGGGATCACCCCGGAGATCAGCGTGTATCGCCAAGCTTCATGCTGTCCGTAGATCGCTGGAAGCCACTGCTTTTGAGCGAGCCAAGTGGCCATGACGGCTGCCACGCCGACCATCAGTCCACCGATCGACGAGAAGGCCTGGGTGTATCCTAGGGCCTTCTCTTTTTTCTTGGGGTCATCGAACAGTTCGGCAAGCCAGGCCACCGCGGCGACGAACTCGACGCACACTCCGATGAAGACCAAGCAGCGGAAAAACAAAAGCCAATTGAGGTCTTTAGCAAAGCCAGCCGCCAGGGCCGAGAACGCATACAGCAGGATCGAACCGGTCAGGACTCGCCGACGTCCGAAGAGGTCAGTAAGGTATCCGCCGAGCAAGCCAAAGATGCCCCCGATAAGGGCCGGGACGAAGAAAAGGGTTCTTGCCCATTGCACATAGTTGTCACCCCCCGGAGCCCACAATGCCATGGCTTGGGGTTTGGGCATCCCGCCAGCGACGAGTTGTTCGACCAGCGGTGCGCTGAGGGCTGCGATCGCTGGTTTGATGATCAGCGGCAGCATCAGTAGCTCGTAGATGTCGAATGCAAATCCGATCGATGCCATGATCAGGATGAGCCACGTGACTGTTGAACTGGGTTGTGTCGAGGAGGTTGTTGGTGTGATGCTCATTTACCGGTAGATACGATTCTCAAGCGTGCAAAGGGATTCTAAGGATGCGTCCAAGCAGGACGGCTAACTGTGCGGCTAACTAAGTGCGGATAACTGGTGCGGACGAGTTGGGGTAGGGCAGGGAGGGCTGAGGGTAGGGCAGGCTGAGGCAGGGCAGGGCAGGAGGGCGCAATTTAGCCCTCGCAGGTTGCCCCATGATACCCCATAAGCGAGGCGGTCGCCACCAATGAAAAAAGGCCCTGCGGTTCGCAGGGCCTTTTCTTAGATTGACCTGGGTCAGTGCCCCCGGCTGGATCGACTATTCGTTCCAGCCTTCTTGGGTGAAGTAGTTATCGACTGCGTCGAGGTAACCAGGAGCCGAAAGCTGTGGGCTGTTGATGTTCACTGGGTTCCAGACCAAGTCCGAGGAGCTGGCCAGGATTCGAACGTATTGGAATCCGTTGCCGGCAGGAATTCGTAGGAATTGCTTTTTCTCGACCAAGACAGCCGTGAAGACTTGTCCGTTGCCTCGAACCGCAGTGAGGTAGGCTCGGCTGCCATCGGCACTGAGGACGACTTCGTGGAATCGATCCTCCTCGAATCCGTCTTTGCGAGAGGTCCACTCGGAGTATCCGGAGTTCGAGTTAACCATCGCGTACATCCCGCGTGATCGGAGGGTCGCATCCTTGAGGTACAAACTCGATGCGAAGTACTCGATGGCTGAGCCGTAGGATGGGTTGATGCCCAAGACCGGGAACTGCTGCACGAGGTTTTGACCACCCGGAGGATTGATCGTGAAGGTCTGAGAGCGAATTGCCGAATTGGATTCGATCATCGACGCTGGATTGACATAGCTGACGGTGTAAGTGCCTGGAGGCAACAGTTCGAAGTCGTACGATCCATCTGCATCGGTCATCTCGACCATGCGGATGGTGCTCGATGGATTCGACGGGTCGGCATAGCTGAGGGTCACCTCGACACCACCGACTGGAAGCTCTACAGCACCTGCCGGGTTGTTGTCGTAGACTCCGTTGAAGTTGTCATCGACGTAGACGAGTCCCTTGATCGAACTGGGCTGGAACGGTAGGACCTTGATGGTGAAGTTCCCGACGTCAGCCAAAGGATCGGCTTGACCGGCAGTCGTTCCGTTGTCTTCGACTCGGTATTGGAACGAGAAGGACTCGTTGGTTCCGAGTGGAGCGAAGTAAGTGATCGACGTTCCATTTGGGTTGAGCGTCAAGGTGCCAGGATAAGAGCTTGGGAGAATCAGATCGGTGATCTTGAGGGTTTGACCCGATTCGTTCGGAGCACCCTTGTTCATGGCTGCCAAAGCGGCCGTCAGGTCGATGACGGTGTTGACACCGGCAAAGGCATCTCGCGAGAGGTCATCTGCAACCGGTGGGTTGTTGACTTCGCTGATGTACAAGTTGACTGTGCCGGTCGCACTCAGGGCCGGAGTCCCATTGTCGACGATGCTGTAGACAAAGGAGTCCTGTCCATCGACGAGGCTATTGTAGAACTGAGGCGGTGTGTAAATCAGGTTGCTACCTTGGCGGGTGATCGTACCACCCTTGGCCGTGGTCAGCGATCCGACGATTTCCACCAACGAGACCGACTGAGCCGATTCGTTGTCCGGACCTGGCCTATCACCTGCAATCACATCGGCTACAGGAATGGTTGTGGTATTGCCTTCCAAGTAAACCGTTGGCGGGGTTGGCAAAGTCTTTGCAACCGTGATCGGTGCGTCATTGACAGCCGATACCGAGATCGTCAGCGTTGCGCTAGCGGTCTTCGGATCGAGCGTACCAGCGGTTGTACCGTTATCTCGCACGGTGTAGAGGACTTCCGCAACACCGTTGAAGTTCGCAGAGGGAACAAATCGAATATTGCCATCGACGAGCGATACGGTGCCAGCCCCTGGAGTGAGCAACTGGAGGCTGGTTATCGTCAGCGTTTGGCTGTCCTCGAAAGGACCGCGGCTGATGTTGCTGGTGAACGCTTGGCCATCGATATCCAGAGTCGTATCTTCGTTGACCGAAACGTTCTTGCCGAAAGGTGCAGGCGGATCGTTGACTTCGGAAATTTGAATGGTCAAGGTTGCATTGACAGGTACGCTACCGGGCTTGGAATCGGTCATTTGGTAGACCACCAAGATCGGTCCGCCACTTACGTGAGCTGGTGCGGTGTAAACGACGCGGTCATCGCTCGGATCGTTCGGCGTGTCGGTTCCGGCTACGGTTGCAGTCCCCTTGCCAGCCTGCGGTTGCTGAACGATCGAAACGATCTGGCTGATGAATCCTTCGTTGACGAAGTCGTTGGCAGTTACATTGATCGGATAGCTGGTATCGACTGTCTTTTCGCTTGTCGAGAATTGGTCATCGACTGCGAATGGGAAGGTCGGCGGGAGGATGAAGACTTCGGTGCGAGCCGTGCTTGTCAGACCCGCGTTGTCTTCGATCGTGTAGCTAAAGAAATCGGTTTGGTTGACCGCTGTCGTCGGTGGCGTGTAGATCACTCGGGTTCGGTCGGCGTTAAGCGTTACCGTTGCTCCCAGGGTGGTGGTCGTCACCGATAGAATCTTGATCGAATCGATGCTGGATTCATTGGGGCCAGCACTATCGTTGCGCATCACATCGAGCGGAGTCGCAGTTCCGGTCAGGCCGATCACATTGAATCGAGCACTCGATCCGGTATCGTCGACAGCGATCGGACCGTCGTTGACCGGAGTGACGTTGATCGTCAAGGTCGCGTCGGTCGAAAGAGCTGGAGTTCCGTTGTCGGTACCGCGAACGACGAAGTTCACTGGCCCGAAGAAGTTAAGGGCGGGAACGAACTGCAGTGAACCGTTGGGCAGAATCGTCGCGACACCTTGGGAAGCGTCTGGAGTGCTAACGAGCGAGAGCGTTACGGTCTGTGCCGATTCGTTGGCTGGGCCAGGTGCGAAAATTTGGGTCGGCAGAATCACCAGCGGTGTTGCGGCATCTTCTGCGACGCTGTATGTCGTTTGCACAATCACCGGAGCGTCGTTGACGGCACTGACCGTTACGGTCAGCGTGGCGTTGGTCGATTGCGCTGGTGTACCGTTGTCAGTACCACGAACCACCATATTTACCGTGCCGACGAAGTTCGCCGCAGGGGTGAATTCGAGAATGCCCGAAGCATTGATCACCGCTGTTCCCTGGTTCGCAGGTGGCGGGGTAACGATCGCCAAGGTGATCAATTGGGACGACTCGTTGGCCGGGCCTGGCGAGAAGACATCCGTCGGAGCGATCAGCAGCGGCGAAGCTGGGTCTTCGGTGACACTGAAGGCCGTGTTGATCACGATCGGTGCGTCGTTGACCGCTGTGACATTCATGGTGACCGTACCGGTCGCGACATCGTTGATGTTGTTGCGAATCGTGTAAGTGAACGTGACAGGTCCGTTGTAGTTGGCAGCCGGTGTAAACCGGATGGTCTGGGCCGTACCGACCCCATCAAACGAAACCGTTCCGCCTTCGGTCGGCTGGGTAACCGAGATGATGCCTCGCGAGGTTCCAAATCGGTCGACGTCGTTGGCCACAACGTTATAACTGTTGACCGGTGCGTCTTCGTTGATCGTAAAGACATCGTTGACCGCAGTCAGGCGGTCTTGGATGTTGATCACCGCCGTTGGCAATAGCACTTGGCTGGAGGTCAAGTACACGCCGGTGGCGTTGTACAGAGCGATGCCGAGGTTTTCACCCTGGCTTCCAGCAGCAGGCAATTGCGAAACGGTTGCGGCCAAATCGACCGTACCAGAGGAACCGGCTCGGAATGCGGTGTCGACGATTCCGAAGAAGTTCGATGCCGAGGCACTCGGGATCGGTGCGCTAGAGTTCGAGAAGCTACCGAGGTTCTTCAGAGTTCGTTTGCCGGTGGCCGAGGACGATTCGTCCAAAACACCGTTCGGTCCGTTGACGTACAACGGGAACTGAGCGGCGATCGGCTTGTAGTTCATCGCGGCCCGGGCCACAACGGTTTGGCTCGGCGAAGGAGCGTCTTGGAATGTGATCGTCGGGTTGATGACCCCAAGGGTCGCCGTCAGGTTGTTCTCGGCGATCGACGCGTTGGGCATGTCGGTGCGAGCTTTGGCGTTCCGGAAGAAGATGTCGAAGTTGAATCCTGGGTCCGGATCGATCTCGTTGACATTGACAACGACGTTGCCGGCTCCGATCCCGGGAAGGCCTTCCAAGGCGGTCCGGATATTGTCAGCGGTTCCCGATTTGCTAGGGATCGTGACCCCTGGCCGTGGAGAGGTCGTTGCGATCGGAATCAACGAGGAAATCTCCGATCCATAGGCGAGCCTGAAGCTGCCGCCGATCGTGCCATTGGGGTCACTTTGTCGAAGCTTCAGCGAGTTGTACTCGGACCACTGAAGCTGGATCTTTTCGGCAGCCGAGCCATCGCGGTTGGTGAAGTTCAGATCGTGGTAGGCACTGAAGATCCCGGAGGGATTGCCCCGAAGGTCGGCCATCAAGGTTCGAACGACGAACTTCTGACCGGTGCTAACGTTAGCTTCGTAAACGAAGTCGTTGGGGTTCGGGTCCAAGTTAGCGCCCAAGGTCCCGTTGTCGTTCAGCGCGTAGAACTCGTACTTGATTTCGGCGAGTTCACCGACCCCTTCGCCGCGGTTGATCGAGTTGATCACCAAGAGCGCATCGAGGGGCGAGAGTGCGTTGTCGCCGTCGGCATCGACAAGACCGACGCGGGTGGTCGGAGCTTGGCGGCCTGCCAAAGAACCCGAACCAGTCGTGTTGATTTGATTGATCACCATCAACGCATCGAGGGGGGAGATTTTGAAGTCCCCGTCGACATCCGTCGAGGCAAGATAATTGTGAAAGGGAGCGAAGTCCGCGGCCATCAGTTCGCGGCGCTCAAGCGACTCGAGCCGCAGCATGCGGCTCAAAAAACTCTTCTTGGAAGATTGAATGTTCTTACGTTCCCGGACTCTGCGATTTTGCGAAGCGCTCATCGAAACTTCCACCATATGCAGTAAAGTGACTGGCTCCGGGGACTCTTGGCTCAACGTCTCAGCCAAACCCCGTGCGGACTTTGAAAGTAGTTAGGTCCACCCCTGAATTCAACCAACTAATCGCGAAGACCCCTATTTTCGATCGAAATGTTACTTTCGGCCTATCCGGACACAGGAGTCTCGCAAGCAGCTTCGGCTTGCAAAAGGTTCGAAACCTACCGCCTCAGGACTTTAGAGGCGTCAAAACCGATAAAGTTCCTTCGGGAGGCAAAATCCCACTTTCATAATCTTTTTCGGCTAGATCGATGCTCAGGGCAGAAGAAAAAAACCCTACAAAACGCATTTCCCGCAAGAAGTTGCCTGCCGATTCTAAGCCGAGCAGGGCAGGGGGGCTTACGTCCGGGCTTGAGGATCACCCACTAATTACCACTAATTGTAGGCCGCTCGTTGAGCATGCTTGCCGACCCCGGGGAATTCCGAAAGGACCGAATCGCCATAGAATTCGATCGCTCGCTTCCACATGGATTCCTCTTTTTCGAAGACGATTTCGGGAACCGCAGGAACCAAAAGCCAATGGTGATCGACAATCTGCTGCTCGAGTTGGGACTTTGCCCAAGCTGCATGGCCGATAAACCACCTGAGGTGCTCGGGTGAGTTTTGGGCCAACTGGCGAAGCGTTGGAAGTTGGGCTGAGAGGTATACCCCATGGTTATTGCCACCCTCGGCCAGTGCCGATTCGCTGTGGATGGCCAGAATTGGACCGTTGTTGGGCCCCCCAAAATTGAAATGCGCCATCGGAGCGTCCGTCGAAGCCATGGCGACTTGCTCCTGTCCTTCGAAAAGAAAGCTCATGAGAGGTTTCGGATCGAGTTCCATGGGCCGATTGAGAACCACCCCTACGGTCCCTTCTTCGCCGTGCTCGACGATTAGGCAGACGGAATTACGGAAGTTCGGTTCGCGGGCCCAAGGACTTGCGGCCAGAAGGGAACCGGTAAGCAACACCTTTTCGGAGTTCCCTTGGTTTTCGGGGGTTTGGTCGCTAGGAAGTCGATTCATGTTCGGACATCTCCTGGTGCTCTCGGCTCGTTTCGGTCTGATTTGGCACACTTGCCAGTCCCTGCACGGACAACGGACAACTTGAGCAAATGCGGTGCCAAAAAGGAGTTTTGCGTCAAATTCAACGAGGAAACTCGGTTTTGCTATCGCTCTTACTTTATAGACTGCAAAGAACGGAATTGGTTGCCAGAAAAACGTTCAGGTTGTCGAAAATCGGTCCTGAATTTTCCGACTCTAAACGACGCGCAAGCAGAGGCGTCTTACAGTGTAGAGCTATTGTCCCCAATAGCTCTACACGACGCGCAAGCGGAGGCGTCTTCGGGTTTTCGGCTGTTTCGTCTAACCGGCTACTGTGGCTTCAGGCCCCGATCGATTGGGGACAATCGATCTACCATTGGCTGCGGGTTAAACCATCGACGCTTCGGCCAGACGTTAGGCAAGCGATTGCCAAACTCGATCAGGCCGAGTTCTCAGCAAGTTGGCTTGCGCGTCGCCGACAAAGCTCTCGGTTTTTGGATCGATGGTTAGTTTACGATTCAGGATCCAAGCGATCGCTGCGGCATGACAAGCGATATGCGAGCGCCTCATGACGTCTTGGTTGGCAACGGGTTTCTGGCGAGTTCGCATGCAGTCAAAGAAGTTTCTTGCATGCGCAGTGACATCCAGTCCTGCGACTTTTTTGGAAGCCTCAGTTACCTCTTTTTGAAGCGACTCGGGTGTCGCAACGATCTCACCTGAGTCACCGGTCTCGACCGAGCCATCCGAGCCAATAAAGCGGACCGGACAAGTTCCTAGCCTGGTGATGTAGTGAGGGGAACGATCGCCAAAGGGTTGGGCCAGAAAGTCGATGATCAGTTTTACGCCGTTGGCGTAAGTGCAAACGATCTTGTCGGCTAGTGGTTCGTATTCCAGGGGCATCGTGTCGTCGGCTTGGTTGGCCCATTGGCACAAATCAACCGTGTGAGCACCCCAGTCCAACAGGCGAGCACCGGAGTCGAAATCCCATTGGCCGCGCCATTTGCCATCGCAGTAAGCTTGGTTGTAGGGCCTCCAGGCTGCCGGCCCGAGCCACAGGTTCCAATCCACAATGGACTTATCGGGCTGTGGCTGAGGAGCGAGCCAGTTGTTCTCAAGAACTGGGATGTAGACTGAAGCGTGCATGGTTTGAAGCTTTCCGAGTTTGCCTTGATGAACCCACTCGACGGCTTGGACGAAGTTCGGGACGCTTCGCCGCTGCGTGCCGGCCTGGAAGACCCGTTGGGTTTGGTTGATGGTATCGGCCAGTTTCTGGCAAGCTTCGATGGTGATACCGCAAGGTTTCTCGCTGTAGACATCTTTGCCAGCTTGGGCTGCGAGGATTGAGGCGGTCGCATGCCAGCGATCCCCGGTGGCGATCAAGACTGCGTCGATGTCTTTGCGGTCGAGAAGTTCTCGAAAGTCCGAGTAGAGCTTGCAGTCTTGGTTGTTGTAAAAGCCATCGACGAGTTGTTTTCCGGCATCCCGCCGGGAGGCTTGGACATCGGCGATCGCCACACATCGCACGTCGTTAAAGGGCAGCATGGCTTTAACGTCGTAGGTGCAACGCGGTCCGATACCGACGATTCCAAATTGGATCTGCTCGTTGGGGCTTGGGGTTTGCCGTTGGGTAGCTGCCAAGGTATTCGAGGCGATTGGCCCGAGGCAAGCGGCAGCCGAGGCCGCCAGGGATGATTTCAAAACGGTTCTTCGGTTGCTTGGTTGGCTAAGGGACATCGTGCTTGGTCTTTGCGGGAAAGGAGAGTAGGGGAGTAGATTTCGTTTCTGATCCGACTGATCGGACTGATCGGACTGATCCGACTGATCCGACTGATCCGACTGATCCGACTAATCCGACTGATCCGACTGATCCGACTGATCCGACTGATCCGACTGATCCGACTGATCCGACTGATCCGACCCCCAAGCAACCTATCCAAAACCCACCACTAACGTCCGATAATGTTTATTATGTTCGGTTTGGAGTCTGTTTTTCCTTGGTTTTTTGCGGGCTTGTTGCTTTTCGGTGCTTTTCGAGGTTTGCTCGGTGTCTTTAGGTGCCGTTCGGTGTCGGCTGGCACCGCAATGACTTTCAAGCCCCTGCATATTAGCTAGTTCCTACGACCCTTGCTGCAATCCCTAACCGCACTTTTCGTTTTTTTCGCTATCATCGCTAAGCCCGGTATCACTAAGCCCGGTATCACTAAGCCCCGTATCACCCACACCCGGTTCGCATCGCCGACCAAGAACCCTCTCAGAGAGCCGACCAAGTGCAGATCCGTCCGTGAGCGAACCTCAAAAGTCCGATTCAAACCGCAAATTCCTTCTAGCAAGCTGCGTCTTGGCAGGAAGCTGCATCCTCTCAGGTGCCGCCGTGCGGCAACTGGCGATCCTCCTGGAATCCCCATTCGCCGCCGAACTCTCCAACGCGATCCTCTTTGCCCCTTGCTCCCTGGCGACAATCTGGATCGCATGGAGAACCAAAGCGACCTGCAGACCCTCCTGGCTCGGCATGCCTCTTATCGCTATCGGACTGATCCTGTGCTTTTTGGCTCGTTACCAAATCGCACTAGGCGCCAACGCAGGTGCAAACTCAATCGCAGGACCTGACGTACCAAGCTACTGCTCGAGCCAATCGTTTTGGATCGCGATGCAAGCGGCCCATTGGCTGGTGTTCTTGGCCGCAGGAGCACTGGTCGCAAAGATCCTGCAATGGGGCACCGGTATCGGCATTTGGTCGATCCGAAGCGCTTCGCAGGACACCAAGCCGGGCTCTTTGTCCTTGGCCAAACTCCTTGCCCTGACGCTTCTGTCCGCTGGACTCATCGCGGCTTATCAACGCTGGGTTCTGGCCTGGCTACCGGATCTGATCGGTACCGAATCGAAGCCAACTTGGTACCAATTTTTTCCGGTAGGCTCAAGACCTTGGGTGGCCGGACTCCTCGGTGGCCTTCTCCTGCCGATCCACTGGCTTGCAATCGCCTCGATCCTCATCCTGCTCGGGCGCAATCGCCACCGAAATATCCCGCTGTGCGTGGTGCTCCTGGGGGCTTGGTGCCTCGTGGCCGCATGCCTACAAGCCGTGTGCAGCAGTCTCTATTTTTACTCGATGAGTCCTTCGTGGATCCCCAATGGGTCCGGGGCTAGCTGGCCCTCGAATAGCTGGTCCGGGGCCAGATGGGTCGAGTACTCGATCGGTATTCCTTACAATATCTCCCGCTATGGCCAGGGCTCTGGAGGCTTGGCTGGCACTGAGCAAAAGCAATTTTGGTTTTACTGCCTTCGAGGCCTCGTTCAGACCTGCCTCGTGACCCTTGCGATCCTAGGGCTTCATCGGCTTGGGCTGCGCGTAGGTTTCTACGGCGATCGCAGCGGTGAGTCCAGGCTTGGCTAAGCGGTGCTCTTTAAGTGACAAACGAGTATCCGAAGGGCTGCATGGTTCCGTCCTCGAGTCGCTCAAGATACGACCCCATCTTGCGAAACTTCGAATAGCGATTTTCGATCAACTCGTCGACTGGAAGTTTGCTCAACTGATCGATGGTCTTGGAGAGGTAGCTTTTGAGTCGCGATGCCATTTGGTGATGGTCTCTATGCGCGCCGCCTAAAGGTTCTTCGATCACATCGTCGACGACTCCGAGTTTGGGCAGATGCTCGGAGGTAAACCGCAGCACATCGGCCGCCTTGGGCGCATGCTGATGACTCTTCCACAAAATCCCCGCGCAGCCTTCCGGGCTGATCACGGAATAATAAGCGTACTGGAGCATGGCGATTCGATCTCCAACGCCGATACCCAGCGCACCGCCTGAGCCTCCTTCGCCGATGACGACGCACACGATCGGGGTCTTGAGCTGACTCATCATGAACATGCTCTCGGCGATCACCTGAGCTTGGCCTCGCTCCTCGGCACCGATGCCTGGGTAAGCGCCCGGGGTGTCGATGAAGGCGATGATGGGAAGGTTGTATTTTTCGGCCATTTTCATTTTGGCCATCGCTTTTCGGTATCCTTCGGGATGCGCGCATCCGAAATGGCATGCGGCTCGCTCTTTGAAAGTCCGGCCTTTTTGGTGTCCGATGACCATGACTTTGCGGCGTCCAAGCTTGGCAAACCCGGTGAGCATGGCCCGATCGTCTCCGTAGAATTTATCGCCATGAAGCTCGATGAATTCGTCAAAGGCTAGGTTCAGGTAGTCCTTGGTGTAGGGCCGATCCTTATGCCGCGAAACTTGGACAACCTCCCATGGCGAGAGCTTGGCGTAGATTTCTCGGGTCGATTCGGTCCATCGACGCCGCAATTGCTTAGCCTCTTCTTGTTGGTCCTCGTTGGGCTGGGTCATCGCATCGAGCTCGCGCAATCGAGCTTCGATATCGAGGATGGGCTGTTCGAATTCAAATCCTTTTGGTGCGGTGGTCATTATTTCCTTTAGGGGTCTGTATTGCGATCTTCGAGAAGTGCTTAGCTTGCCGGTTCGATTCGGCCGCCCCCTTGGTAGTCGTCGAAGGGGTTGGTCGTCGGGATGCGCGGCGGCTTTTTAAATATCGGTGTGGTTCGGACCATTTTCAGAACGTCCCACATGTTTTGCGGACGATCTTCGGGTTTTTTGGCAAGCATTTTTCGGACGATGCTATTGAATTCCAAGGATACGTTTTCGTTGTTGACCAGCAGCGATGGGATCGAAGCCGAAACGTGCTTATTGAGAAGTTCGTTCGGGGTGTTGGCTGTGTAAGGGGCTTTGCCGCTGATGAGTTCGAAGATCATGCAGCCCATCGAGTAGATGTCGCTTCGAGGATCGAGGTGATCTCCCTTGATCTGTTCGGGGGACATGTAGGAACGGGTACCTTCGATTTTATTTTTTCCTCCAAAAAGCTTCCCAAAACCGGTCTTGATCTTTTTGGCGATCGTAAAGTCGATGAGCTTGACTTCCCAGTTGCGGCTGAGCAAAAGATTGTCGGGCTTGATGTCGCAGTGGACATAGCCTTTGGAGTGCAAGTAATAGAGCGACTCGCAGGCTTGATCGACGATCGAGGTGAGTTGGTAAGCGATCGGTTCCGGTCCACGGCGAAGCGCCATTTTGAGATTCAATTCGCTAAAGAGCTCCATGACGATAAACGGGGTCTCGGCATTGGTGCGGTATTCGATCAGCTTGATGATGTTCTTGTGGTTGAGCTCCTTGGCCACTTCGAACTCGTGCTTCAGAAAAGCGATTTCCTCTTTGTTTCCTCGCTGGTCTGGACGTAGGACCTTCAGCGCGTAGCGCTTCTGATCCTGTTCGAGGATCGCTTCCCAGACCTGGCAGGTGCTACCCAAGCGAATGAGCCGTGCTAGGCGATAGGGACCGAGAAAATCGCGAACTTTGACCATAATCCCCTCGATGGGAAAGACCCACCGGCAAGAAATTGCCGGCGAAAACACAGCACCCCCCCTGCCCTTCCCTTGGGATTCTGACTCCGGACGTGGGTGTAAAATCCCAAATCCCCAAGTCCCCCTGAAAGTCGGCAGGCTTTACCAAGCCGTCATTATACGCAAAATCCCTACAGTCCGGAAGGATTGACCTTTGGCCCCGGATGCCTACATTCTTGTCAAGTTCCGCCGGAGTACGAGAAAGCGTTGTGTTTCTGGTGATTTTGTCGATCCATTCTCAATGAGGAGTTTTCCTATGGCTAGGTCTGGAGTGATTACGTTCAAGGGTGCCCCAATGACGCTTGCAGGAGATGAGCTCCGAGTTGGCAGCAGTCTGCCTGAGTTCACGCTGCACTATTTCGAAGGTGGTCTCAAGACGATCACCCGAAGCGATGTGCTGGGTAAGCCGACGATTTTCTCGATGGTCCCATCGCTCGACACCGGAGTGTGCGCAATTCAAACGCGTAAATTCAACGGGGAGCTTGCAGCCCTCGAGGGCAAGATCAACGCCGTGACCGTCAGTCGCGATCTCCCTTTTGCGATGAACCGCTTCTGCGGTGCTGAATCGATCAAGAGCATGCGCGTCGGCAGCGATTACCAATCCGGCGACTTCGGTTCCAAGTTCGGAATGACGATCGACGAGCTCAAGCTCCTGACGCGAGCCGTCGTGGTTGCCGACGCCCACGGCAAGGTCGTTTACGCCGAGATCGTACCCGAAGTGACCAGCGAACCGAACTACGATGCGGCGCTGGCTGCACTCCACGGATTGCTCTAAGCCGAGCTTGGCTGGCTGCTAGTGCGTTGGCTGCAATTGCACTCGAAAAGTTCATGGGCAGGGACCCCCCCTGCCCTTTTTGTTTTTTGGTATCTACTCTGCGATCGGCCTGACCGAAAGCCGCGGGCTTTCTGCCATAATGGGCGCATGAAACCACTGCAAAAACCTAACGCAATCACTCGGCTTTTCCTCGTCGTGTGGGCCGCAGCGATCCCAAGAGCGTCCTCGGGCCAAGAACACTGGCAAGACCCACCCATCGGCTCGATACGTCTTACGGACAACAGTCCGATCGCCGAGAGCCTTCTGGTCAACCGCAAAGTGCTCGATGCGATCGGAGTCGATCGGGCGCTGTTGGCTTTTCGGATCCAAGCTGGGTTGCCGACCAACGACGCCAAACCGCTCGGCGGTTGGGCTGGGCCGGAACCCTATGGGCCTTTTCCTGGATTTTTTGAGTCCCATTTTCTTTCGGCGATTGCACTTCAGTCGGTCCACGACCCTGAGCTATTGCCGCTGGTGCATCGAATGATCGAGGGCCTTGCTCAGTGCCAAAGGGAGCTTGGCGGCAAGTATCTGTTTGCTTCGCCTGAAGTCGAATTCAACGCCGATCGGCTCGATGGTGTGGCTTGGTACCGGATGCACAAACTGCTCGAAGGTCTGATCGCCGCGCATAAGTACGCCAAGAGTCCCTTGGCTCTGCAGGTCGCTACTGGGCTTGCCGAATGGACCGAGCAGCGGGTCGAAGCCTATGGCGAGGATTTCGCCAAAGTCAAACGCATCGAGTACGGTGGAATGACCGAGGCTCTAGCGAACCTGTATGAACTCACCGGCCGCGAATCCTTCCATCAATCCGCACTGAAGTGGGAGGATCCCGATCGGATCCTCAAGGCGTTTGCCGACGGAGAGGATTTCAACGAGCATGCCAATACGTTGCTGGCCAAGATGGTCGGAGCGGCGCGGATCGCGGAGCTCACGGGCTCAGAGCTTCATCGTAAGGCCACCGAAAACTTCTGGGAGAATGTGTGCGGTGCTGGTGCCAAGACGTATGCGACCGGTGGAACCAGCGTGCATGAGGGGATGCCCGGCATGCGTCGGATCGCCAATACGGCCCTGCGGATGCCCCAGGAAACATGCGTATCGTACAACTTGATGAAAGTCACCCGTAGCCTGTATCGCTTGACCGGTCAGACCAAGTACCTCGAGTACTACGAGCGATCGCTTTGGAATGCGATTCTGGGGAGCCAGGATCCGCAGACGGGTGCAAAAACTTACTACCAGCCATTGGGCTCGAACTCGGTCAAGGATTTCCGATCCAACGAAGTTGGCTGCTACTGCTGCAATGGGACGGGGCTGGAGAATCCGCCGAGGTCCACGGCGATGATTTATGCGATGAAAGACGACGAGTTGCGGGTACAGTTGTTTATCCCCTCGATTCTGCAGCATGCGGATTGGGGGGTGAGCATCCTACAGACTACTGAGTTTCCGATGCGGCCTAGGGGCAAGTTGCTCGTCGAGTGCAAGACGCCCAGGCGATTTACGATTTCGGTGAGGGTACCGAGTTGGACTGGAACTGGCGGGAGTCTTACGGTCAACGGCGAGGCGATAGACGGCAAGCTCGTCGCGGGTGAGTTTTATGCGATCGAGCGAGAGTGGAAGTCGCAAGATGTCATCGAGTATGAGTATCCGTTTATTACACAGATCGTTGCGATGCCAGACGATGAGAACCAAGTCGCCTTCGTGCATGGTCCATTGGTGATGGTAGGTTTGGGAGCCAACGACTCCCGAGGGTGGCTTGAGCTCCCGTTTGATCGCCGGGACATCCAGGCGTTGCAAGGATGGTTCAAACCCAAAGCCACCGGATTTGCGGGAGGCTCGACGCTTGATTTCGAGGCCGAGGATGCTGTGGGTCGCAAGATACTTTTTCGGCCTTATTACCAAGTAGGTTCCGAGGCATTTTTTACCGGATATTGGCAGCTTGGGGAACGCCCATATCAGGATATTACCGGGCAGGATATTACCGGGCAGGATATTACCGGGCAGGGTAATATCAAAGAGCGAAATTTAGCGTTGGGCAAACCCACCGAGTGTTCGACACCGGAGCCGGCAGGGAGCAACTTGGAAGCGTTTATGCGGTCGGCCAAAGCGGTGGATGGGAATTACGGGGGGGCGGACGATTGGTATGTGAAATGGTTCCCCAATGGACTTTCGCCCCAGTGGATCATCGTCGATTTGGAGCGGGACGAATCCGTGTCGAAAGTTCAGTGGTTAGCTGCCAAAGAGGATTTAGAAGCCAAGATCGCTTATCGTTATCGAGTCGACAGTTCGCTGGACAAGACCATCTGGGAGCCGCTTGCGGATGCGTCGGAGAACCGAGAGTTTCGTGAAGTATACGAGCATACGATCCCCAAGCGGATGGCAAGGTATATTCGATTGACGACATTGCCGCATCCTGATTTAAAGGATCATCAAGCGCGGCCCAAGATTGCCGAGATCTTGGTGTATGGGGTGAAGTAAGTCGGTACTCAAAGCAAGAAAACACACGACAGCCTGCAATACACCCCGAACCGAATAGCCGATCGCAAGTTCGATCACTCGCAAGCAGGTTCCGAACCTGATCTTTCGCGTACTGCCTTGCACATGCCCGCCTAATCGACAGGCGAGGATGGGTTCGATTGTTTTTCGCAAGGAGTACGCCGATCAACTCTTGGACGAATCTCCTGCAGCCTACCGAAGGCTGAGCGATGTCATGCAGGCCCAGTGCGATTTGGTGGCTACCAGAGATACTCTAAAGACGGTCCTCAACTACAAGAGTTTATAGAACCAACCTGGGACAGATGCTAGCAAAGGTGCGTTGCGTTCTTCATGTGCCTGGCACCAGTTTGGGAGCCCCTGGGGCAATGCTAGCCATTGGCTGACGCGACCTGGGGACAGGTACTCGGTGGTGACTCGGGGGACAGATGCTAGTAAAGGTGCGCTGCGTTCGTCATGTGCCTGGCACCGGTTTGGGAGCCCCTGGGGCAATGCTAGCCATTGGTTGACGCGACCTGGGGACAGGCACTCGGCGGTGACTTGGGGGGCAGATGCTAGCAAAAGTGCGGTGCGTTCGTCATGTGCCTGGCACCGATTTGGGAGCCCCTGGGGCAATGCTAGCCATTGGCTGACGCGACCTGGGGACAGGTACTCGGTGGTGACTCGGGGGACAGATGCTAGCAAAAACGTGAGGGGCTCGTAATGTGCCTGCACGATTCGTCAATCGAGCGACTCCTTGAGTGTCTCAACCATTTGGTGAGCTTTCGAGCGGCGGATGACGGCCTTCTTGAAATCCTCGAACTCAAAGACCTCGTCAGGCACCTCGTCATCGATCCACCAGTAGATCTTCACTTCGTAGGAGTTTTTATGATAGCGATGAACCTCAGCGCTCTCGATTTCGGTAGGTAACCAAAAACCGGACTTGTCGTGTTTTTTCCATTTAGTTCTTGTAATGCTAAGAGGGTCGGAATTCTTAATTGGGTCGCATTTGTCAAGCGAAGGTACACGTGGTTTTTGTATCCGAGCTGAAGTCACAGTGGGCATACTACCTTGTTTACTGTCGAATCGTATTATTTCAACCCATGATTTATCAATACCGCCTATCCAAACACCTTCGGTAGCTTCGCCAATCGAAGCAGAATCATGAAACTCCTCTGGAAGAAATACTTCTTTCAGCGTGTTATTGGTATCAACTCCATAGTAGATGACATTCGGTCCGAGCAAAGGCAGATATAAGGGGTTTAAAAGCTCAGGTGTGGGTTCGTATTTCTGATCAACTGGAAGAGTGTTGAGAAGTTTCCTGTGATCGATGATTTCCCTGCTAAATATTCCCTTCTGTGTCCAATCATGCTCGAAATCTCTGAGCCTTCTTTCGTCGTAGTTTTCCGCATAGCCACTCGACGTTATTTTACGGCCAGTACGCTCGTACCTTGTTGATGATCTACCTTGCTTCTCGCGTCGATCGGCATAAATCAGCTCGAAATCGAAGATCGCCGCAACGTCTTCGGTCTTGATTCCCGGATTCTCGGCGGTTCCTACGACGTAAGCCATATATTTAGTCATTGCGGAGCATTGAACCAAGTACTCGACTCCAAGATCCTCCTCAGATGGTTTGTCACCCGCAATCTGCCCCTGTGCCGGAAAACCAGCAAAGCAAACGAAGATGATTAAAGCGCTGGCTTTGAGGGTCGATTTACAAGTTTCAAAGAGCATGATGGAACCTCGAATGGATTTTTTGCATTTCAATGTTTTGGTTACTCAGGCATCAGCATGCGATCTGGATCGAGATGGAAAAACGCTCCAGATGGTGAAAACCCCTCCACGAAGCGAATTGGACCTGTCACCAAAGATCGATCAATGATTACTCCTACTTCTCAAGCGACTCCTTGAGTGTTTCGACCATTTCGTGGGCTTTCGAGCGGCGGATGACGGCCTTCTTGAAATCTTCGAACTCAAAGACCTCGTCAGGCACCTCGTCATCGATCCACCAGTAGATCTTCATATCATAAGACGCCCTATGGTAGCGATGCACCTCAGCGCTCTCGATTTCCGTTGGGAGCCAGTAGTCTGATTTCTCGTGCTTTTTCCATTTAGTCCTTGTGATATCGAATGGATCGGAATTCTTGATCGGATCACCTTTGTCAAGCGGCGGAACGCGTAGTTTTCGCGATCGGGTAGAACACTGAGTTGGCATTCCTCCCTGTCTACCATCGAATTGATAGCTATTTAGAAACTCCTTGTCGCCCGCTATCCAAATACCTAACGTTACGTCTCCAATCGACGCGGAATCATACATTTGCCCAGGAGGCATCATGTCTTTAAGGTAGATACTTGGGTCGCCGTCTGGAATAAAGTTCGGCCCAAAAATTGGCAAGTAAAGAGGATTTAAAAACTCTGGTGTCGGTTCGTATCTCTGACCAAGTGGCAGGGCATCGAGAATTTTCTTTTCATCGACAATCCCCTGACTAAAGTAATCATTCTTCCAATCGTGCTCCGAATTTTTCAATCTTCGTTCATCATAATTTTTTGCATCCCCACTCGATGTGATTTCTCTACCGACTCGTTCGAACCGAGTGGTTGATTTACCTTGCTTCTCCTTCCGAAATGCGTAAATCATCTCAAAATCGAAGATCGATGCAATGTCGTCCTGCCTAATCCCTGGTCTTTCATAGGTACCGACCATGTAAGCCATATATCTGGGCATCTCGGCGAGTTGAACGAGATACTCAACACCAAGCTCCTCCTCCGATGGCTTATCACCCGCTATCTGCCCCTGTGCCGGAAAACCAGCAAAGCAAACGAAGATGATTAAAGCGCTGGCTCTGAGGGTCGATTTACAAGTTTCAAAGAGCATGATGGAACCTCGAACGGATTTTTTGCATTTCAATGTTTTGTTTACTCAGGCATCAGCACGCGATCTGGATCGAGATGGAAAAACGCTCCAGATGGTGAAAACCCCTCCACGAAGCGAATTGGACCTGTCACCAAAGATCGATCAATGATTACTCCTACTTCTCAAGCGATTCCTTGAGTGTTTCGACCATTTCGTGAGCTTTCGAGCGTCGTATGACGGCCTTCTTGAAATCCTCGAACTCAAAGACCTCGTCAGGCACCTCGTCATCGATCCACCAGTAGATCTTTGCTTCGTATGAATTTCTATGGTAGCGATGAATCTCCGCGCTCTCTATCTCGACAGGTAACCAGAAACTCGACTTTTCATGCTTTTTCCATTTCGTCTTTGTGATGCTAAGAAGATCAGAATTCTTTAATGGATCACATTTGTCAAGGGCAGGCACTAGGGGTTTTTGTATCCGGCATTGGTTTTCGGTGGGCATTCCGCCCTGTTTGCCGTCAAATCGTATGGCACTAACAAAATCCTTGTCTCTCCCGTGTATCCAAATACCTAGTTTAACTGCCTCGGCGAGTGCAACAGAGTCGTGGATTTCTTCAGTAAGAAACACATCTTTCAGTGTGTCATTGGTATCTGCTCCATAATAAATATCATTCGGCCCAAGTAAAGGAAGATATAAGGGGTTTAAAAGCTCCGGTGTTGGGTTGTATTTCTGACCCACTGGTAATGTAGCAAGAAATTTTCTGTGTTCGACAATTCCCCGACTGAAGTAGTTATTTGTCCAATCGTGCTCTGAATTTTTCAATCGTCTTTCATCGTAATTACGGGCGTCGCCATTCGATAAGATTTCACGGCCAGTACGTTCGATCCTTGTTGATGATCTACCTTGCTTCTCGCGTCGATCGGCATAAATCAACTCGAAATCGAAGATCGCTGCAACATCTTCGGATTTGGTTCCTGGATCCTCGGCGGTACCTACGACGTAAGCCATGTATTTAGTCATGGCTGCGCATTGAACCAAGTACTCGACACCAAGCTCCTCCTCCGATGGCTTGTCACCCGCAATCTGCCCCTGTGCCGGAAAACCAGCAAAGCAAACGAAGATGATTAAAGCGCTGGCTCTGAGGGTCGATTTGCAAGTTTCAAAGAGCATGATGGAACCTCGAACGGATTTTTTGCATTTCAATGTTTTGTTTACTCAGGCATCAGCACGCGATCTAGAGCGAGATGGAAAAACGCTCCTAACGGTGAAAACCCCTCCACGAAGCGAATTGGACCTGTCACCAAAGATCGATCAATGAAAACTCCTACTTCTCTAGCGACTCCTTGAATGTTTCGACCATTTGGTGAGCTTTCGAGTGGCGGACGACGGCCTTCTTGAAATCCTCGAACTCAAAGACCTCGTCGGGCACCTCGTCATCGATCCACCAGTAGATCTTCAGGTCGTAGGATGCTTTATGGTAGCGATGCACCTCAGCGCTCTCGATTTCTGTTGGGAGCCAGTAGCCAGACTTCTCGTGTTTCTTCCATTTGGTCTTCGTAATGTCGAAGGGATCGGAGTCCTTGATCGGATCGCATTTGTCGAGCGAAGGTTTTCCTGGTTTGCTCATCCTAGAGGATACCTCTGTGGGCATGCCACCCTGTTTACCGTCAAACCGGATGACGTTTGCGAATTCTTTTTCATTTCCAGTGATCCACACCCCCAGAGTAACTTCGTCGCCAAATGAAGCAGAATGATGCATTTGTCCAGTAGGCATCGTATTTCTCAATCCGATTAAATCATCTCCACCATAGTAGATACCATTGGGACCAAAAACAGGTAGATAAAGGGGGTTTACGAACTCCGGTTCCGGATCCCATTTGTCTTCGGGACGTACAGTCGCGAGTAATTTCTTAGCATCGACAATCTGCCTACGATAGTTGCCCTCCTGTATCCAGTCGTGCTCGGAATTCTTCAGCCTTCGTTCATCGCGATTTTCCGCATGTCCACTCGAAGTGATCTTTCTACCGGTTCGTTCGAACCGGGTTGACGATTTACCTTGCTTCTCGCGTCGGTAGGCATAAATCAACTCAAAATCGAAGATCGATGCCGTGTCTTCCTGCCTAATCCCTGGTCTTTCATAGGTACCGACCATGTAAGCCATATATCTGGGCATCTCGGCGAGTTGAACGAGATACTCGACACCAAGCTCCTCCTCCGATGGCTTATCACCTGGCACCTGACCTTTAGCCGAAAAACTAAGACAGCTAAATAACCCAAGAAAAAGGACACCTCGGCGGGCCAATCTGTAACCTTCATACACCATGATGGAACCTCAAAAGGATTTCTCTGTATTTGATTTTTTAGACGGGCCACAGATCAGATAGCCACCTGGAGTTCGATGGCATCATGCTCCGAATGACGTATTCCAAGTATCAATCGAGGTCGGGACCCACTTCGGGTTTTGGTGGTTCTGGATTCGGATTCGGTGGTTGTGCGGGGCAGTCACCTTTAATTTTGAATTCATGGAAGTCTACCGTGACTCGTGGTTTGTCTTTCCGAACGCAAGTCAACGAACCTTTCAGGCGCACGCATTCCGTTTCACAGTCGTAAATCACATAACAAACTTTAGTATCATCGCTATAAAGCTTTTTGTTTGGTCCATTCGGCGCTGCTTGAACTTGCTCATATTCGACTCTTCCAGTTTCACCCACGTATTCCTCAAACCATTGATTTCGAGCGATGCAAGGGTGATTTCCAGTAACTTTGTCCATCGTCCCGCATCGGCCTCTGTCTTTGCATTTGACATTAACCAACCATGTTCTGGGAAATGGATACGGATTCTCGCAAACGAACTTGGGATCGACGACAACTCCGCAAATGTCGGGATTCGCTGGCGGCTGGGGTGGATTATTTGGCCCCTGTGGAGGTTGTTCATCGATCGGATCGATTGGGGCATCGGTCGAGTTCGGTGGGGTTGGGTCATCTTGCGCTTGTAAAGAAACGCTCGACCCAAGCAGTACCAAACAGGCTCCTAAAAGGGCCGGAAACAAATAGATCGCTCTCATGGCTCTACTCCTGAAAAACAAAAGGAACTTCTACCGACTCGGACGCTGTGGAGAACTTCAATACCCCCGATGGCACTTGCCAAATCGGAGATTTTTCATCGAGAGTGAATTTGACCGAGACAAGGCGGTCCGAAGCGGGTGTGATCTTGAACGTGCCGACACTCTGATCTTTATGCCGTATGTCGATCGACATCTCCTTGTCTTTCTCAAACACACCCAACAATACCATAGACACTGATACGGTCTGGTCCGCTTGTTTGACCAACGTGAGTTTTCGAGGGGCAGCACGCAAAGGCGGGACGTTTCGTACAAGGATCGGAAGATCCCGAACGTGCTTGCCGTACTTGTCGGTAAACGCCATGCGCAGCATATGCTGGGATTCTGCCGGTGATTTGGCATTCCCGCGAAAACTCACCTTCGCGACAATCTGCTTGGCATCGGCCGACTCGACGCTGAACTTCTCAAAGGCATCGCCCACGACAGCAATCTTGCTCGCATCCATTTCCACGTCGTCAAAGAGGGCTTTGAGTTCTAAGTCGACCGTAGCGCTGTAGGTCTTAGGGTCGAGTTCCACGCTGTGGGGCAACGTATACTGGATCTGTTCATGGGCGTTTCCCTGAATCTTGACTGCGAATAGCGGTGAGTCCGCCCCTTTCTTGTAGAAGAAAACAGGCTTTTCGAAGATGCCCGGATCTTCGATCTTCAGAGACATCTTCACCGTGAGCGCTTTCTGAGGCTCAATTTTCTTGTCCCCATCGATCGTCGCTACGGTGCAACCGCAACTGGGTTCCACGCGATCGATTTCGATCGGTTCTTCAAGCTTATTGGCAATCCGAACCTCTAAAACGATCGCTTTACCGACGCGAAGGTCTTCGAGTTTGCATGGAATGGATTGCCCAGACGAGATCAAATCGGCTTGAAACTCGGGGGCTGGGCCATCATCGAAGCAACAAGTGGCGATCAACCAAAACAGCAATCGAGCAAGCGCGGGCATGGCGAAACTCCTTGGTGAATCGGCCCTGAAAAGTGCGGATCAGAAGTGATCCTACCCCAACACAAACCAATCACTGTCAAGATAGAATATCTTACCCCCCCCCCCCGATGTCAATCATTTTTCCAAAATTTTTGGCCAATGGGTTTTTGCTGGATTTCGCTATGAGTCTGGCTGGTTCTCGCTCCGAGTGAATCCGGTGTATTCGCTCATCATCTCGGGGAAGGTACATTCGATTGACGACATTGCCGCATCCTGATTTAAAGGATCATCAAGCGCGGCCCAAGATTGCCGAGATCTTGGTGTATGGGGCTAAGTAAGTCGGTGCTCAAAGCAAGAAACCACACGACAGCCTGCAATACACCCCGAACCGAATAGCCGTTGGGAGTCTCTAGCAAGTATCGAGCTCGATAGAGCTGTACCCTTTCTACGATTAAGGCCCCCGATTTGGATCAACGAATGCCCCAAGGCTCCGAGAATCCGGCGTTTCGACGGATCAAAAACCCCGAGTCTCTAGTCACCCAACTGCGTGAAGGTGACGGGATCGATCCTCGTTTGGAACATCGAAAAAACCAACACGCACGCCTTAAGAGCAAACCCAATCACGCCGCCCTGCGGCTTGCTGGTCAAATCGCCAAATGCATCCGAGGGAGCCTTGGCGATGGCCCTTTGGCCAACTTCGATGTCGTCGGAGTGGAACCTGCCAAAGGGAATCACTTTCTCGTCACCCTTGGACCGATTCTGCCAGACATTGCCTACGAGGAATCCGAGGTTCTTCAGGCAGCCAACGATCGACGCGGCCAACTGCGGAGCGAAATCGCAAGTTCGATCACTCGCAAGCAGGTTCCGAACTTGCTCTTTCGAGTACTGCCTTGCACATGCCCGCCTAATCGACAAGAGTCAAGCCGCTGAGAGAGAACCATGTTATTGAGATTATCGACGAAAAAATCTACGCGTGGACTTGCGATCGACTCTTGGAGGAATCCCCTGCGGCCTACCGAAGGCTGAGCGATGTCATGCAGGCCCAGTGCGATTTGGTAGCCACCAGAGATACTTTAAAGACGGTCCTCAACTACAAGAGTTTATAGATCCAACCGGGGGCGGATGCTTCCACCGTCTGGCGACAGGTGGCTACGGTTGGAGAACCAGAATCGTCTGTTGCCAAGTCGTAGCCATCCGCTGCCAAGCGGTGGTGCCGCGCGAGTAACGCTTCCACCGTCTGGCGACAGGTGGCTACGGCGACAGGTGGCTACGGTTGGGGAACCAGAATCGACAAGATCAATCGCGGTCTTTGCGGAGTTCTTGAGCGATCCTTTCGACCATCTTGCGGAGTTCTCGGTTTTCGTTGCGAAGTTGTTCGAGTTGGGCTTCGACGCTATTGCCGCGTGCTTCGGGTCGCTCGCGTTGTGGCTGATCGCGCTGAGGTTGATCCTTGGGACCACGCATTTGCTTTGCCATCTTCTCTTTGGCGTTCCTCAAATCTTGCTCGATGTCCTCGGCTCGCCGCATTAGATCCATCGCCATATCATGCATGCCGGCAAGTTTGAGATGCTCCGAAGCGATCCGCAGATGCTGAACCTGCTGCATGGACCTGGCGAATTTCTCCATCTGCTCTGGACTTGGCATCTGGCCTTTCGATGGGCCTTCGGAGTTCATGCGAGCGAGCTTCTCCATGAGTTCTTGCTGCTCGCGGATCAAGCCTTCGGCCTTGTCTTTGCGCCCTTCTTCCATCAACTGAGCTGCGTGTTTCTTGAGCTCGACAATCCGTAGCTTGAGTTCCTCGCGCTCGTCGCCATAACTCCAGGGGCTCAACACTAGGGTGCACAGAGCGATCAGACCAAAACGCATGCTGAGTCGTGTAAGCATAAGGAGGGACTCCTGGAGTAAGCGGTGCGGGTTAATTTTCCTCGACGGGCATCTTAAGCAGATGCCAAGTGATTGCTTGATAATAGTTTGTTCAAGCGACTTGTCCAGAAGCTTTGTTTCCTTGGCCATCGTTACGTGGGCTTCGCCTTGCCAAGTCGTAGCCATCCGCTGCCACGCGGTGGTGCTGCGCGAGTAACGCTTCCACCGTCTGGCGACAGGTGGCTACAGCGACAGGTGGCTACGCCCGGTGAGGTTCCTCATGTGCCTGGCACGAATTTGCGATTCGGCTGTTCCCCTAAAAGCTAAAGTCTAGATTCCCATCAAGACGATTTCCAAGAGTACGGTAGATCGAGGGATGAATTGAAAACGGGATAAAGTGAACGGAGCCATCAACAAAACCAAAGACTCCGCCCCCAGGATGACTCGATCCGAACCGTTCGAAGTCCCCCTCACTCGAACCATCTCGCAATAGGATCTTCTCAGTAAATCGCCTACTCTCTTGCGAATCGCCGGTCGACCAGGGTTGATCATAACCACGATCTAATGTGCCGAGTTTTTCAGCCCATTTCTCTCCACAAAAGATAACATTTGCAGTTCCATCGGAAACATCCGAGTATCGAATCTCCGAACGCGCAAACGCCACTCCATTAGGAAGTCCGAGATTTATCCATCCGTAATCAATCGCTCCGATCGATTGAGGTCCAGATTGGTTTTGAAGGACAGTGTCACCGGCGTTGATCGCATAGTCCGTTCTGGAAACGCTTTTGACCATAGCCGCATAACGATAGGCGACGTTCGCATTTGCATTGAGTACTTCGTCGATCGATTTTGACGGACAACGAAGCGTGGCAACCTCCTGAAGAACATACCGTTGAAACTCATTTGCGGAATGTGGATGCTGTACCGTTGGCGATGCAGACCAAAGTGCGGACTGTTCGATATAGGGCAAAATAGAAAAAACCCAACTCCCTGGCTGCTTTTTCCCCGCACCTTGATCGTGCATTCCAACCCAGTTGAAGCCCCATCCAGTCGAAGGAAACCTTTTGCAAGTCGATTCGTGTAGGTGCGCACCCAGGACAAGTTGCCGCTGATTACTCATACATGACATCCTACGACTCGACTCTCGCGCTGACTGGACGGCGGGCAAAAGAATCGTGATTAAAATACCAATAATTCCAATCACTACCAATAACTCGATCAAAGTTACCCCACTCCTGGTCCCGGAGCGCTGTGCAGAGAACGCTCGTCGCAATCCAGGGGCTCCGGCTTCAAACCATGCAAGCCAAACGCATATCAAAAATAGAACTGATGTTCGAACGATGGTTTCGACTCCGATGGTCGAGTTGGCAATCGTTCCGAAACAGCCGCAATCGATCCGCATCCCACGAAACAACACCGATAGCTGAGCAGCCAGATAGATCCCTGCCAAAACTGCTGACACAAAGTAGCAAAGCAAATTAAATTCATTCAAGAGAAGGGCAACACCAACAATCACATGCAAACAAGGTAGTACGAATGCGAGTAATTGACCAACATAAATTGGAAGAATCCTATAGTTGGCGATTGCAACGAAATGACCTGGGACATTCTGGAGGTGCAACAAACCCGATGCAATCCAAAGTCCGGCGATTAAAACTCTGAACACATGCGAGAAGAAACGACTGGCGGCTCTTGATTTGCTTGGCTCAGTTACTTTGATTTCGTTTCCCATTCGACGTAACCATTTCTGTAGATTGACAAATTCGTGAAGCCAAGTTTTGCAAACTCCACCGCCATGATGTCCGAAAAATGACAGCCTCCGCTTTGGCAATACAAAAAGATTGGGACATCCCTCGATAGATTTCGCGTGATAGCAAGCAACTGTTTCTGAGAGACATCAACCGGAACGCTGATAGCGTTATTGATGAACCCGCTTTCGTAATCGGTGCGGTAACGGCAATCGACGACGGTAGCAGTATTACTTAAAACACTTCGTTGCAGATCGTCGTAACTAATTGACTTTATCATGGTGCGATCAGTGTGTATTTCCACCGCACGTGCAATATTAGCATCGATTCTTATTTGGGGGTTGATTAAAATGCAGTATAATGTTGCGACTCCAAGAAGAGCGAGAAACGCCAACGACTGCGATTTGAAGGAATGTCTCGAGGCGAAGCTTCGGGCGATTGTGACCATGAAGCCTACACCAGCTAGGAGAATACAGTTGGCTAAAATCTCCCACGAATAAAACTTTGGTGACGCAGTTCCCTTCGGAAAAACCGCGATCGCTTTTCCATCCCATCGACTCAACAATTCCGAAGCAGGCATCGGAAAGCTACCGCCTTCGCCGTCTTGGATTACAACGTTGCCCGAATCTACCCCTAAGAAAAGAACCCAGTGATTGTAGCTACCCATTGCACCACGCCCAGAGACGTGAAGAATCAATGGCCAACTGGATCCTTCTAATGATCGGAAACTCAAACATTGATAGGCTTTTCCATCACAACCCAGCTTCTCAACGGCTCTTAGCAAATCTTCTGTAGAGCTTCCGGAGTAGCTTGAAACATAATTGTCGGAGAGCAGCTCGGGAAATTCGACAGATGGCTTCCCTCCCGACTTTTTCAAAACGGCAGAAGCAGCGCCATATGCTGCGTAGATTCCACAATACGCGCGGGACTTATCTCCTTTCAGGTTTCCGTCTGCGGCTAACTCAATCTGCTTCGGAGCGACAGACTGCCCTTGCAGTAAAAAAATCAATAAAAACGCGATAGAGGACATAAATTTTTCTCCGATACGATTCGGGGCGCCTGCAATCGTTCAACGTGAATCACTTCACTTTGAATACAATTTTACGTATCCACATCAGGGCAGCGCCGATACTTGCGAAACCAAGCGTAATCAAAAGGATGTTTAAAATGCCGTATGATCCCGTGGTAGCTCGAAATGTAGCGGAGCCTAGATCGTCAACCGTACCACCTTCATAAACTCGTACGACTTTACCATCCATCCAGACCGCTTTAATCTGAGGGGTTTCCCTCAACCCCACCGGAGTTCCATTCGAAATGACATGAGCTAATGCAATTTTTGGTGGTCCGGAAAACTGGACATCCAACATAAGTGACTTAGAACGGGCTCCGGGTGCGTCTTTCGTTTTGGTGGAGCTGCCCTCCCCTTCTAGTCCAGTCGTAGTCTCTCTAACCGATCGCACGTAAGCCCCTTCTCCATCATGCTTTTTTTCTAATCGAGCAACACGCCAGCCTTCATGCCACTTATTCAAGGTAATCTGAAACACACCCTGACTGGTTTGCACTGTTTCCGTTACCGTGTCAGAAGTAGGTTTCGGGGTATTCTTTTCTGAAAATCTGAACCGGTAGCGATCTACATCAATTAATTCCAGAGAACCAATTAACATACCAAGCCCGTGCAACCGTCCGAGCGAATTCTGCAAATCGTCTTTTGTTGCATACGAGACAACCCAGCTTATTTTTCCGCAATGCTGCTCTACTAATTGTTCGAGTGCAGCCTGTGTACGTGGCACCATACCTTGGAATTCGCTTGATTGGCGATGCAATCTCAACACTTTTCCTTCAATCACTATCGTCTCTTCCTCGACGCATCCGAGGTTCATGCCGTTTTTGACAAACTCTGGCTGAATTGTTGTCGCTGACCGACTCATAATACTATAATTCTGGAAGTTTTTGAATCTAAATTCTGTCGTCATAAACTGTACTGGATCGAACGTTTCATCGTACTTGAGTTCAAAAAAAACTTCTGTTCGGTAAGAATTGGGAACCGCTACAGGAAAATCTTGCGCGGCAGCGCAAAACGCTATTAACCCTGTAAATAGAACTGCATTCAGAAACCAAATCGCATGCATGATTTTTGACCTTGTCAGCTCGAGATTGAAAATGAAAGGGATGCCCGTAACTACGAGCATCCCTGGTGGCAATAAAACTCGACTAAGGGTCAATCGTGCCGGTGTTTACAGTCACGTGCGTACAGGATTCCCGCAACAAAGGGGTCGGATTATCTAGTATGTTTCTACAACCGTTGAACGTACATACATTCTGCAGTGTCGATAGTACGTCCTTTACGGGTTGTTCGCTTGTTACTTCCCGATAAGTGGCAGTACATGCGGGAAAATCCCCAACTATTTGGTTGCAATTTATTGGGTTGCTGATGTCGGACCCATTGCAATCCGGTTGTCCTCCTACAGCGATGACGGCTACATGGAAAGCTTGGGTGAATGATAACGAACTAGCTACTACGAGCGTGAAAACAAACAATGCATATTTCTTCATGGTTTACTCTTCAATTGGTTAGGTTGTTGTTTGATGATAAATACAGCCATTGATTTATCTGAGAGGGCGTTATTCAATTGAACGAAGCGATTCTCACTTCGCTATGGTTTATTTTAGAAAGTTAACACAGCGAATCGAAATAGGGGTGGCGGGCGAGCGATTAGGGCCACTCTACGTACAAGAAGCTTCCTGCACTGATTTGTAATCGGCAACTGCCCAATTGCCCATGACGCAGCAGGGTCAGCATCAGCTTTCCCAGCGATAGCGATCTGGAATTCGCGGTTGGGCGGTTGGGCGGTTGGGCGGTTGGTTTTCGCACGAGAGATCATCCTTCGGGCTGCGAGGACATGGATCAAATCATCTCAATCTGCCCTTTTTCTATAGAAATGAGATCCGACTTGCAAGAAAATTCTGCATGGATTTATAAATTTCTTTTTCTAGGCGGGGTAAAGACTTCCAGTATTGGTGCTTAAAAAACGCGGAAAGGTTGAAAAACAATGGCATCCTGGCGGTTGGGTTAGCGGCCATTAGTAACGATCTGCGATCAGGAGCGGTCGGCTTTACCACTCCCCCTGGGACTGCTCAATGGCAACCGGATCGAGGAAAACTTTAGCCTACTGCGTTCGTGATGTGCCTGGCACCAATCGAGGCGTCAATGCAGCTTCAGGTTTCAGCGAATCCTTAGTGCTGTTCCCGTCGACCGACTTCCGGAACTGCTTCCCGTAAAATTGCTCCGAGAGGTCCTCGACAAGTACAAGTATCTCTCCGGAGGCGTCTCTCATTCGGCCATCGTTTTGTGGGCTTTGCTTTTTCAAGTCGTAGCCATCGGCTGCCAAGCGGTGGTGCGGCCGCGCGAGTAACGCTTCCACCGTCTGGCGACAGGTGGCTACGGCGACAGGTGGCTACGGCGACAGGTGGCTACGGCGACAGGTGGCTACGGTTGGGGAACCAGAATCGTCTGTTGCCAAGTCGTAGCCATCCGCTGCCAAGCGGTGGTGTCGCGCGAGTAACGCTTCCACCGTCTGGCGACAGGTGGCTACGTCTGGCGACAGGTGGCTACGTCGGGCGACAGGTGGCTACGGCGACAGGTGGCTAGAGAATAGCTAGAAATCGAGGCTCGATTGCTTTTAGAAAGGGAGCGGAGGTAAAACGGGGATGCCGCTCGGGACGCCGGGTGCAGGTTGGTTGGGGATCGGTCGGGGCGCACCAGGAAGAGGTGCTGAGGGGAGGATATCGTTGCCGTACCACGTGTTGCTAGCCCCTGGTGGTGGCAGTTGCCCACCGGGAGTGCCTGTCGCTGGAGGATAGTTGTTTCTCTGAGGTCCCGTGGGATTACCATTTTGCGGCGCACTTTGTGGAGCCGGAGCAGACCTGGGATTGGTTCCTAAAAATCTATCGAGAATTCCGCCTGCCGAGGTGGCTTGGCCATTTCCATTTTGGCCGTTTGCACCTTGAAGCCCGATGCCGCGAATCAGGTCGTTGCCCAAGTTGGTGCCGTTGGTTCCTTGGAACTCGACAGGGACGGGAAATCCCTCGGGCGCACGGCCTTGTTCGAGCTCGCGTTCGACGTTGGCGATATAAGGCCCGATGACTTCTTTGACTTCGGCCGGCATGATCGAGCCGGCATGCGTTAGGGCTTGGGAGATGTACTGACCGCTTCGAGATCGTGCGATGGCGGTTTTTTGGTTAGGGCCTAAAAGAGTCATTGCGAACATGGTCACTACGCAGCACATGGCAGCCCCTTTGATCAGACCGAAACCCGCACCGAGTTGCCGATCGAATTCTTTGAGCCGAATTTTGTCGATCGAGGAGCTGACCATTCGAAAGATAAGCCAGATCGCAAGGCTCGTCCCGAAGAAGAGCAGCAGCATGGCAAGAAAGACGTTCCATGGTGGTTGCGCATTGATGTGTTTCGCCACATCGTAGCGAAAGTAATTGGCTACGAAGTAGCTTACGACGATTGAGGCCAAGGAGGCGATTTGCCAAGCGAAGCCCTTGATCGCACCGAAGATCGCGGCTGAGGCCAGGATGATCAGCATGAGAATGTCGTACGTTTGCATCGTGGTAAGACCGTTGCTTGGAAGCATTTGAAATCCGGATTGGGCAGCGAGGAGTCTCATAGCAATTCGACGCAGGTCAACAAAAGGGCAGTTTTTGCTAGCAATTCATCCTAGACACCTAAACTTGGGGGATCGCATCGGCTCTCGGTCTAGGAGCTCTCTTGCAGGAAAGCTTTGGAAATGCTAATCCGTTTGTATCGGATGTAGTACTTATACCCGTCGAGGAGTCGGTCGCCAATCGCGTTGACTCCCCTACCCTGCTTTGTTGTTCGCTATGGCAGATTTCAAAACCCATATTTCGGTCAGTACCCTATCGGGTCTTCTGCTGGGGCTTGGCGGCTACCAATCGGGGATGCCTTGGGAGAGCTGTTTGATTGCCGGTGGGTTATGTTCGGTCAGTGGCATGTTACCGGATTTGGACAGTGATTCGGGGATTCCGTTGCGTGAGGCGGTGGGTTTTGCTGCCGCGTTTGTACCGATGCTCATGCTCGATCGGCTTGAGCGTGTGGGGCTTTCGCATGAGATGATGTTGGTCGTTACGGGCGCGATTTACTTTTTCTTGAGGTTCGGAATTGCTGAGTTGTTCCGTCGCTACACGGTCCATCGTGGGATGTGGCATAGTTTACCTGCGGCGATCATCGCGGCCCTTTTTGTGTTTTTGGTATCTGCATCGGAGAATGTCCATTTGCGGCTTTTCAAGACCTTGGCGGTCTTTGTGGGTTTTATGTCGCATATCTTGCTCGATGAGCTCTGGTCGGTCGAGTACCGCAGGGGTAAGTATGTGTTTAAGCATTCGTTTGGGACGGCATTGAAGTTCCTTGGTGAATCGCGGCTTGCCAATGTCACAACGTATGTGCTTCTGGGTGTTTTATCGGTTGTCGCCTATCATGACGAAGCGATCATGGAGCATTTCGGTTATTCTCATATGCATGCGTTACCGCACACGGCCGTCGACTGGATCAAGATCATTCGCGAGCAATCCGAGAATTGGATCCGCTGAGTTGCGATCCTCGCGATTGTGTTTTTGAATGCGTGGCCCTTGGATGGCTTTGAAGGCTAGGACACTAGGATAAAGGCGAATTTTATGGTACCGGCGATCCGGACCGAGAGACTCAGTCGGCAATTCGGTGGCAAGACCGCCGTGGACCAAGTCAATTTGGAGGTCATGCCAGGAACTTTCTATGGCTTTCTCGGCCCCAACGGAGCGGGGAAGTCGACCACGATCAAGATGCTCACTGGGCTGCTGCAGCCTTCCTCGGGCAACATGGAGGTATTGGGTCGCAACATGCTCGATCCTGCTGCGAGTTTGGAGGTCAAGCGTTCGATTGGGGTGATCCCTGAGAACCTAGCTCTCTTTGACTACCTTACGGCGATGGAGTATCTGACCTTTGTGGGTAGGATTCACGGTTTGGATCGCGATACGATCCGGCAGAGGTCTAGCGAGATGCTTGACTTGTTGGATTTAGAGGACGATCCGAAAAAGGTATCGAACGATTTTTCTCATGGAATGCGGAAGAAGCTTTCGTTGGCCGCCGCGTTGATCCATCGACCCTCGTTGCTTTTTCTCGACGAGCCTTTCGAGGGGGTCGATGCGGTCGCCTCGCGGACGATTCGCGAGTTGCTCTTGCAGTTTACCGCCAGTGGCGGAACGGTTTTTCTGACCTCCCATGTGCTCGAGGTCGTCGAAAGGCTTTGCACTCACGTGGGAATCATCGTATCTGGGCAATTGGTCGCTCAGTCATCTCTTGAAGACCTCGTCGCGGGAGGACGTCTCGAAACGGCCTTCATCAAAGCGACGGGTGCAGAGGTGCTCGAGGAAGTGTCGGCCAAGCTTGATTGGCTGACTTCGGAGAAAGGCGCATGAGCCAAACCTCCGGTTCCGATGGCTTGAGCACCAGCGACTTGCCAGGGTTGTCCAAGAACCCTCTTCCAAAGGCCAATCATTTCGAACAATGGTCTGCTTTGGTCCAAGCCTATTGGCGGAGCAAGTTGAATCGATGGGTGAGCGATTCGGTCATTAGCCGGGCGATCCAGTCGATCTTTCTTGTCCTGCTGGTCGTTACGGTTTTGGTTTGGTTTGGAGTGCTCTTCGGTGGCGGATACGTACTAGCTAAGTCGACTGCCGATGGAAAAACCTATGCTGCCATGGGTGCCTGGAACGCTTTGTGTGGCGGTTTTCTATTCCTTTGGCTTGCCGGTTTAGCCAACGATGCGACGCGTGGAGACTCGTTGTCGCTCGAGAAATTGATGCATTTGCCAATATCCCCGGCCTGTGTCTTTGCGTTGAATTTTCTACTGACCTGGATCAACCTCCCGATTGTGTTTTTTCTTTCGTCCGGGCTGGGGATGGTCCTGGGTGGTTGCTTGATCGAAGGTTTCGTTGGGCTTTGGAAATTGGTTCCGGTGCTGTCCTATGCGCTGATGCTCACGGCGTTGACATCGCATCTGCAGGGCAAACTTCAGGTCCTCTTGCAAAACCCGAAAACCCGGTCGATGCTCATGACGGCCATTCCGTTGTTCTTCATGATTCTTGGCCTAGGCTTCTCGATGTCCTCTTTCGTTATCCGGCGATTGAGCGTTGGGGGGAACACGCTTTTTTGGATTCAGATTCTCGATGCATTTTGCCCTTTTTTCTGGCTGGCCGACACACTCTCGGGGCGCTCGATGCTCGGTTCGCTATCCTGGGTCTGGATACCATGCATGTGGCTCATTTCGGCTTGGTCGTTGCGAGCCAACTACCGCATGACCAAACGCTATTATCAGCATGGCTTCGATCGTGTCTCGACTGCAAAGCCGACTCGCAAATCCGAGCCAAGCGGCACAAAGGTTCAAGAGTCACAGGGACTTTCCAGCGGGTCGGCACCATGGATGGAACGTTCCTTTCCGGGACTTAGCCAGCCGGCCAGTGCGATCGCCGCGATGACATGGACTCTCTTCTGGCGATCCCCGCAGATGAAGCTTGCAATGCTGCTACCGATGCTGCAGCCATTTTTCCTGCTGCTTGTTTTTCAGCAAAAGCCAACTCTAAGCCCACGGTCGGAACCACCGGTATCGGCGGTCGTCGAGTCTGAGGCCAGCCCCGAGGCGACGGTTTGGAAAGGAACCCAATACCAAGGCTTTTATCTGTTTGCGATCACCGTTTTTTCCACGTACCTAGGTTCGTCGTTTGCGAGCAATATTTTCGGATTCGATCGATCGGGATTTCGTTTCTGGATGCTTTCGTCGATCCCTAGATCCGACATTCTAAAAGGTAGGAATTGGATGTTCGGCGCGATGCTCACGGTCATCGCGTTGGTCCTATTGATCTTCACCAATGTCCTCTGGAAGTACTCGTGGCTTCGAGTCATCGAGTCGGTGGCTGCATTTCTGGCGTATCTCCCGCTGTACCTTGCTCTCTCGAACGTCATCGCAATCCTGGCCCCCTTCCCTGTTCCGGTTCAAGGCTTCCAGAGCGCCAAGGACTTTTCCTGGAAGTCCTTGGTTTTGAACATGGCCCTGAGCTCGCTGATGCCCTTGATTTTGTGCTTCTGTTCGATTCCTTGGGCCATCGAATGGGGACTGCAAACGGCCAGACCTGACTTGGCACCGATTCCGATCGCACTGTTAAGCATGCCCGTCTTGATCGGTTTAGCTTGGTGGCTCTATGGTCGTTTGATGGAACTCATCGGCCAATTGCTTCAAAGTCAGCAAGATAGCTTGCTGAGTGTCGTCACCTCTAAATCAGAAAAGTAGCAGGCAAGTCAGAAAAGTAGCAGCCGGGCAAACGAGCAAGCAAGCGAACGAATCGTTCGGCCAGTAGCGACGAATGCCTGATCTGTGAGCTTCGGGCTCGGAATTTGTTCGATTTTTCTGAAAAATCTTTCATTGCCGACTGGAAAACCTGGGAAACAGAGGAAACCTGGGAAACCCGGGGCGGATTTGCGGTGATTTGCCATACTCAACCCTCGGTTGTTTTGCCAAAATAGCTGCACTCTTTTCGCCTGAATAATCGATACAATCCGCACTGTCCATCCTGTGGCCTCGAGCACTATTAGCCATTGAAATATGTCAACCCAAGCACCTTCTGCGATTGAAAAACCTGTCGAGCATGTCAGCGGAATTACCGTCCGTCTGGTTGGAGACTCCGGCGACGGAATGCAACTCCTTGGCCAGCAATTGACGAACACCTCGGCTCTATTGGGCAACGACGTCGCCACATTCCCGGACTTCCCTGCCGAAATCCGCGCCCCACGGGGCACTCGGGCAGGGGTCTCGGGTTTCCAAGTTCAGTTTGCTTCTCACGAAGTCCACACTCCTGGCGATACGCTCGATGCTCTAGTGGCGATGAATCCGGCCGCATTGGTGACCAACCTTGCGGATCTGAACAAAGGGGGGCTTTTGATCGTCAACGACGATAGCTTTGAGGAAAAGGACCTCAAGCTAGCCAAGCTCAACACGAGCCCTTTGGAAGATCCATCGATGGAGAACTATCGATTGATCAAGGTCTCGATGACCCGGCTGACCAAAGAGGCGGTGAGCGAATTCGGACTGAGCACCAAGGAGGCTGACCGCTGCAAAAACTTTTTTGCGATGGGTCTTGTTTATTGGCTCTATGGGCGGAACATGGATGCGACGCTACGGTTCATCCACGGCAAGTTCTCTGCGGGCAAATCGACCATCGCGGCGGCTAACGAAAAAGCGCTCCGCGCCGGTTGGGCTTATGGAGAGACGATCGAAGCTCTGGGACATTCGTACAGTGTCCAGCCTGCCAAGCTGACGGCTGGGACTTACCGAAACATCATGGGCAATCAAGCTTTGGCATGGGGGCTTTTGGCCGCTGCACAACGCTCGGGCAAAGAGCTCTTTTACGGCTCGTATCCGATCACCCCAGCGAGCGATATCCTCCACGAACTGGCCCGCTACAAGAACTTTGGCGTCTGTACCTTCCAGGCCGAGGACGAAATCGCAGCCGTGTGCGCAGCGATCGGTGCTTCGTACGGCGGACAGATGGGAGTGACGACCTCGAGCGGGCCGGGCATTGCTCTCAAGGCCGAGGCGATGGGGTTGGCCCTGATGCTCGAGTTGCCCTTGTTGGTTATCGACGTACAGCGGGGAGGTCCAAGCACGGGTCTTCCGACGAAAACCGAGCAAGCCGACCTTTTGCAGGTCATGTTCGGGCGAAACGGCGAGTCGCCGCTTCCGGTCCTGGCAGCCCGCAGTCCGGGGGATTGCTTTGAAATTGTCCAAGAAGCTTGGATGCTCGCCACGCAGTTGATGCTGCCGGTGATCGTTCTGTCCGACGGCTACATCGCCAACGGGGCCGAACCCTGGAAAATCCCAGACGTCTCGAAACTCGCACCCATCCCCGTGTCTCATCCACAGGAAAACAACAACCCTGACGGTCCGTTCAAGCCTTATTTGCGCAACGAACTGCTGGCAAGACCCTGGGCGATACCAGGCACACCGGAACTGATGCACCGCGTCGGTGGTATCGAGAAGGAAGACGGGACGGGCAACATCAGCTACGATCCGGAAAACCATCAAAAGATGGTCCATATCCGGGCACAGAAAGTCGCCAATGCCGCCAAGCTGCTCCCGCCACAGAGCGTCGAGGGTCCTGCATCGGGCGACCTGCTCGTCTTGAGCTGGGGTGGGACTTACGGAGCCTGCTTGACCGCAGTCCAGCAAGCCCAATCGGCCGGACTGAGCGTCGCCCATGCACACCTGAGATACCTCAATCCTTTCCCAAGCAACCTTGGAGAAATCCTAGCGCGATACAAGAAGGTGCTGATACCGGAGCTCAACATGGGGCAACTGCGGATGCTCGTTCGCAGCCGATACCTCGTCGACGCGATCGGCTTTAACAAAATCAAAGGCAAACCGTTTACCGTTACGGAACTGGTCGAAAAGATCTCCGAGCACGCCAGGTAATCCGGCTAACCCCGACTCGCGATTTCAAAACACATCCATCGATTTAAAAATAGCAAGAACGAAATGAATACAGCACTCAAGGTTCTCAAGGCAGACGACTTTGCAAGCGACCAGGACATCCGTTGGTGCCCGGGTTGCGGCGATTATTCGATCCTGGCACAAATGAAGAAAGTACTACCTGAAATCGGGATTCCACCCGAACAGACCGTCTTTATCTCTGGGATCGGTTGCAGCAGCCGGTTCCCATACTACGTAAACACTTACGGAGTCCACTCGATCCATGGTCGCGCGCCTGCCGTGGCGACTGGACTGAAATTGGCACGGCCTGAACTGAGCGTCTGGGTCATCACCGGCGACGGGGACGCTTTGAGCATCGGTGGCAATCACTTCATTCACTTGCTTCGCCGCAACGTCGATTTGAACATTGTCCTTTTCAACAACCGAATCTACGGTTTGACCAAAGGTCAATATTCACCGACGAGTGTCGAGGGGCAGATCACCAAGAGTACACCGATGGGGGTCGTCGACCATCCCCTCAATCCGATCAGCATTGCCATCGGTGCCGAAGCGACCTTCATCGCACGATCGGTCGATAGCAACATCAAGCACTTAGGAGCCGTTCTAAAGCGGGCCGCGGAGCATCGAGGCACGAGCTTTGTAGAGGTCTATCAGAACTGCAACGTGTTCAACGATGGGGCCTTTAGTTACGCGCAAGACAAGGCGACTCGCGATGATGCGACGGTCGAACTTGAGCATGGCAAGCCGATGATCTTTGGCAAGAACAAGGACAAAGGAATCCGATTGAAAGGATTCTCCTTGGAAGTTGTCGACTTGGCCGAGGGCAAAGTCAAAGAGGACGATTTGTTGTTCCATGACGAGCAAGCCGACCCGGCTTTGGTGTACCTGCTATCGCGCATGCGTCACCCAGAGTTTCCTGAACCTATTGGTGTTTTCAGGAACGTCGAGCACGGGACTTTTGAGCAAGCCGTGCGTGGGCAGATCGACCAAGCCGTCGAGCAACGAGGCCGGGGCGATTTGCAGAAGCTTCTTTCGAGTGGCGACACTTGGACCGTTAAGGTCTAAGGCCTAAGGTGTAAGGCGTAAGGTTTAAGGTTTAACGTTTAATGGAACACATCGCGGTCGAGCATGCGGTATTGGATGGCTTCCTCGATGTGTTGAGGTTCGATTTTGGCCTCTGACTCCATGTCGGCGATGGTGCGAGCCACGCGGATGACTTTGTCGTGAGCCCTGGCGCTGAGTCCGAGTTCTGAGACGGCCGTTCTCATGCGTTGGGTTTGGATTTTCCCGAGCGGGCAATACTGCCTGAGTTCGCGGCTGGACATTTGAGCGTTGGTCAGAGTGCGCGAGGATGCGAAGCGTTGGTTCTGCAGCCCACGAGCCGCCGTGACCTGATCGCGCATCATCGCGCTGGTGGTGCCTGCTGCCCCGTGAGCCAGTTCATCGAAGGGGACCGCCGGGACCTCGATATGGATATCGACCCGATCGAGCAGTGGGCCGGAAATTCGGCTCATGTAGCGTTCGACCTGGGTGGGGTTGCAATTGCAACTGCGGCGAGGATCGGTTCGATAGCCGCATGGGCATGGGTTCAACGCGGCGACGAGCATGAAGTTGGCTGGGAAGGTCGTGCTGCGCATGGCGCGCGAGATAGTCACCACTCGGTCTTCGAGCGGTTGACGCATCACCTCGAGCGTTTTGCGGTTGAACTCGGGTAGTTCGTCGAGGAAAAGTACCCCATTGTTGGCCATGGAGACTTCGCCGGGCGAGGGAGGGCTGCCGCCACCGACGAGTCCAGCGTCGCTGATGGTATGGTGAGGCGAGCGAAAGGGTCTTTGGACCATCAGCGGCTGGCCGCTTTGCAACCGACCTAGGGCCGAGTAGATTCTGGTCGTCTCGATCGATTCGCTCGGAGAGAGCGTCGGCAGGATCGATGAGAGGCGCTTGGCCAACATCGTCTTGCCCGAACCTGGCGGACCGATCATCAGGAGGTTATGGTTGCCCGCAGCGGCGATCGTCAAGGCGCGTTTGGCCATCTCTTGGCCTCGGACATCGACGAAATCCAAATCGTACTGGGAGTAGCTGTGGTAGATCTCTTCGAGTCGGCTTGGGACCGGATCGATTTCCAAGGTGCCGGCCATAAAGGCTGCAGCTTCGCAAAGATTGGCCACGGGAATCACTTCGATATCCTCGACGACGGCAGCTTCTTGTGCGTTCGAGGAGGGGACCAAAAGACCTTTGATTCCGTCTTGTTTGGCCGCAGCGATGGCCATCGATAAGGCTCCTTTGACACCTCGCGTATGGCCTTCGAGGGACAGTTCGCCGACGACTGCATAGTCGTTGAGCCGATCCGATTGGACTTGGTTGCTGCCGACGAGCATTCCGAGGGATATCGGCAAATCGAAACTGGCTGCTTGTTTGGGCAGTTCGGCCGGTGCTAGGTTGATGACTATCCGGTCGTGGGGACGCAAGAAACCGGCGTTGACCAGCGCTCGTTCGACGCGATGGGTGCTCTCGCGGACGGCTTGTTCGGGTAGACCGACAAGAACGGTTTTGGGCAAAGCGGAGGCGGAAAGATCGACCTCGACATCGACGGGAACGGCATCGATTCCTACGAGGCTGTACGTTTTAAGTTTTGCCAGCATGCACCGGGCTCCTCGGGTGAAATCACCGAAAGTCTTAGGAAATCATACATATCCGTGTGCATTCTAGAAAAATCAAATACGGCCGACGGTGGCTTTTCGTCGGCAACCGCAATGTAGCAATATGTGCGGTTTGTGTCCCGATTTTGGTGCGTAAAAAATGATCGCTTTATTGTAGATCGATTGTCCCCAATCGATCGGAGCTTGAAGTCACCGTGGCCGGTGGGGGAAACAGCCATAAAACCGAAGACGCCGCCGCTTGCGCGTCGTGGTAGAGCCATTGGGGACAATGGCTCTACCATGGAAGACCCCGCCGCTGGCGCGTTGGGTAGTGTAGATCGATTGTCCCCAGTCGATCGGAGCTTGAAGTCACCGTGGCCGGTGGGGGAAACAGCCATAAAACCGAAGACGCCGCCGCTTGCGCGTCGTGGTAGAGCCATTGGGGACAATGGCTCTACCATGGAAGACCCCGCCGCT
>QWPJ01000059.1 GCA_003671195.1 Planctomycetota bacterium | reverse complement strand
GTCACTCAGGACCAGTTCGCGGATCGCGTCCGAAAGCTTGGCTCGCTGCCAGCGACATTCGGAATCTGCGACTTGAATTGTGTCGACATTTCTTACCGATTTCATCATTGCCCAAATCGCATAGGCTGCAGCCCCAAGTTCATGGTCCGCCATGTGAGCGGTTGCCACAGCATGTCAAGCCGCTCGAGCGACTTCTATAGCAGCCGAATTCGACGATTCTCTCGCGGCAGCATGAGCACCAAACGCGGCTTGCCTTGCCTGTTCGATGGTTGCGTTGCCACTAGCCCATTCGCGAGCGATCGCAATCGCGTGACTAGGGCGAGTGTCACTCGGATGGACTTCTGTAAACAAAGGCAAAACGTGTTCAGCACAGTCAGCCGCCCACGCAACGAGCAAGCGATGCGTCGCCAAATCCAGATCGCCACCACGATGAATAGCAACGAATCGTGGATCACGACTGCCTGAGTATCGTTTCAATTGGAAACCTCGCTACGGTGTTGGCGAGTATTCAACGAGCGTGTGATCTTCACCGGCCATTTTTTCCTCAATAATGGCTGCAATGATTTCCCAGTCACCACCAGCAAGACCCGCCCCGATTTTAGGATAGCCGATGCGTTGTCCAGTAGACTCAATTTTGATCAATCGCATAACTTTTCGGATCGCATCGTAATCAGCCAACGTGCCTCGCCCTCGCCAGTGAAACTGCGTATATGCATTTACGACGGTAGGTTTGCGCCCGCTTCGTTCAACTGTGGCTGTCGAAAGGCTACCGAGCTTGTCTCGCGAGCCTTTTGCCGTACTTGTCTCATTCTACGAACTTCTGGCTATACGCCAGATTGCGGATTGAGAGGCTTTCTTTTTCGGCGACTTGATCGCTGAAAAACACAGTGGTTTGGGTGCTTTGATTTTTCTGTCTCAGTTTGCCGCGCTCTCGCCTTTCTCACCGTAGCCCAAATTTCCGGATGTTGCTTCCGCTGGAACACATCGCCAATTGCTTCAGGCCAACCGAACCGATCCACAACTTTCTCGATCGCGGGGTCTTCGGGCGAAGCCTCTGCCACGTGAGGCGTCGCTTGTCAAGGAATTTTGTGACCGTGCGAGGCTTCCCAAAGCGCATACCAGTCCTCTCGATGTAATTCGATTTCTAGAGCTTTTGCCGCAGTCTCAAGACGCTCTACTTTGTTCGTTCCAATCACTGGTAAAGGACAGCTAGGATGGGCGAGGATCCATGCGTATGCCAACTGCTCCAAGGAAGCGTCGCTGTAGCGAGCGGACATTTCCTTGGCCGCAATCTCTAGTCTGACTGCAGCCGGATTTCCAGAATCAAATATTCTTCCTCCTGCCAATGGACTCCATGCCATTGGTAGCACTTCCTGCTTTTCGCACTGATTCAACGTCCCATCGGTAATCGGGTCTGAATGCAGAAGATGAAATTCGATCTGATTCGTGACAAGTGGCTGATCCATATGCGAATTCAGTAGCTCAAACTGAGAGGTGGTGTAGTTTGAAACGCCTGCCGACAAAATGCGATCCGAACTCAATAGGCCATTCAGCCCCCTCGCTGTGTCCTCTGCTCGCGTTAGCCAGTCGGGTCGATGAACAAGAAAGAGTTCGACATGATCAGTGCCGAGTAAACGAAGCGATTTCTCAAGGCTCGCTCGAAGCTGCTTTTCTGTGGCGTTGTAATGCGCCGTTTTCCATTCTGGATGACTGGAACATGGGACGTAAATACCGGCCTTCGTCACGATTTCGATTTTGTTTCGCAAACCGGGTGACAAAGCAATTGCAGCGCCAAGCTGTTCTTCAACCTCGTATAGTCCGTAGATCTCAGCCGTATCGATCGTAGTGATGCCAACCGCCAAACACTCGTGTATCCGGCGATTGATTTCTTGTACCGTTGGATTGGTATCCAAGATTCTCCAGGTACCGTACACCATTCGAGAGAGAACTGGACCGTTTGCAGATATCTTTAGACGTTTCATCGTTGTTAAACCTTGGGGTTGAATTCGGTATAGTCTCGAAAGGCAGCCCTCGACTCATGCTCTGCATCGTGAGACGTTAAAGCAGGGCCGACCGATACGGACTTGCTCAAGGGCATTTCGTGTTGAGCGTATAGCCTCCATGATTTACCATCATTGGAGCCAAATGCCGTAAAAAGATTGTCGCGACGCACTACGCGGAGCCACGTATTTGGATACGTAGCTGGAAACTCAGGTGTAGCCGGCGGCAAGACAGCTGGATAGATTGCTCGGCAATTGACTCCATCTGTCGCCCGGTACTGCATCTCGTAAGCTCCGAGATTGTTGTTGCGAGGTTGATTGTCAGCAAAAACAACGAGCATCAAATGAGCGCTTTCTGCAGTCAACGTCTCGCGAATCATCAATCCAGCCTTGGAGTACAAGTGAGCAGGAGTGAAACTCGCTACGCGAACTGCGACATCAAAGTCTCCAGTAATGACTTTAGATACGAAATGAAATTGGTCCTTGGTTTCCCAAATGTCCACGCCACCTGCGACGACATCCCAACCGGAATCGACCAGCACTGCCGACCCCAAAATGTGAGGTGTGCCGATGTCACAATGGTCGAAGCCCAATGTCAGCTTGCTTGTGACCTCAGATTCGACACAAACTTTTGATGATCCCGGTACAGTCATTTATTAACCTTGTTTTGCGGTTGGATTTTGATGTGCAAATGTGATGTGACAGTCTACGAGTTGGCAAAAGAAAACTAAACTTCTACATCAATTTTGTACTTCTCGCGTTGCTTGCGACTTACCATCGCATTGGCTTCCGGGTCGTTCACAAAAGACTCTAGCTTGGGATTCCAGCTCAGTTTGCGCTTTAGTTGCATAGCAATATTTGCGAGATGACAGAAGCTGGCGCTGCGGTGCTGCGATTCGACGTCGCTAACAGGAGTACCACCGTCGCGTATGCAGTCAAAGAAGTTGCCCATGTGATTGCCTGGTTTCTTGCCGTGATAGAGTTTGTCGATGGCATCCTGGAGCCACTGAGGACCGTTGCCTCCTTGTGGGCCATCTTTAGGAGCGGCATCGTTACCCCAGTCGTTCTTGCTAATCTTGTGGGCTACACCCAATTCTTCAGCTGGCTTGCCAGTTAATCCACCGCGATTGACTCGGATTTTGCCTTTGTCCCCGCTGATGATCAGCTCGTTATTTCCCGAGTAGAGACGAGCTGTATGTCCCCCTTCAAACTCAAACTTGCAATCGAATTCATAGGCAGAGTTGAATCCGTTTTCGACCTGTCCGAAGTCGCCTTTTCCCTCGATGGTAGTCGGTCCAGAGCCTGACATTCCTAACGCCCATAACGCAATATCGCCATGATGTGCCCCCCAATCTGTAACTTGTCCTCCACCGTATTCAAGCCACCATCGGTAGTCGAAATCACCTCGTTGTGGGCAATAAGATACAGCCGGAGCTTGCCCTAGCCAACGATCCCAATCGATATGTTCAGGTGTTGGCATATTCTGGAATGGTCCTCCTTTTTCACCCTTTCCAATTCCAATCAGGCAATGAAGCTTGTCTCCGAGTATACCACTCTGTGCAATAGCAACCGCCTTCAGGAAGACTTGTGCGAACTCACTTCGTTGTTGCGTTCCGACTTGAAAAACCTTGCCAGTCTCCATGGCAACTTTACAAATCTGTTGCCCTTCGCGGATGGTCAGTGCAAGCGGTTTTTCGCAGTAAACATGCTTGCCGGCCCGCATCGCATCGATCGCAATCTTGGCGTGCCAGTGATCGGGCGTTCCAATCGTGACCGCATCGATGTCTTGCCGAGCGATGAGCTCAAGGTAGTCGTTGTAAATCTTGCAGTTTCCGTTATATCGTTCGGCAAAAAAATCTGCATTGAGTCGATTCACGTCCGCGACCGCTACCATGTTGCCTAACTCTCCTGCGAGATGCCCGACAAGTGCGCCACGCCCTGGATGGTTGCCACCACCGGTGTACCGGTCGACGTATATGCTGGTGCCAATTGCCCCGACGCGGATTCGGTCGTTTGCGGATCCATGCCGCCCCCCGAGCGCGCAAGCTGGGGCAATGTATGGTGCAGAAACCAATGTTGCTGCGGTAACGCACGCTGCATTCATGAACCGACGCCTCGACGAGCGTCGCAAATCCCGCTGAATGTTCCCTAACGTATCTGGTTGATCAAAGTTCTTCGTTGACATTCGAATTCCTCACGCCGTGAATCGATAGTTAATGTGATTTGTGTGTAGTTTAAAAAGCGATTTGAAAATGCGAGTTCACTTGCTCTTGCCATGAAACGCCGACGTTCCGATTGCGAAGTAGCAATTCGGAGTTCATTCACTTACTTGCAGCGAACAATTGGCGAACCAGTAAATCCGCCCTTCGTCGGTTGCAAGGTTGGTAAATGTGATGCGGGCATTCTCGTCATTCCATGGACCACTAAAAGTAAACTCCTCCTTCTGCCATTCCGTGGAAAGGGAGAGCTCCTTTTCCGTCGAGTGCTCCCACGGGTCGTGGTCCTGCATGCAAATCGTTTTGATACTACCGGAGCGATTTGATTTGCACCAAAATGTTAAGGTGTATGATTTGCCTTCTTGGATTGCGATCTTGTTTTGATAGAGCTGCAATCGCCAGGGCTCGTCTGCTACTGCTTCCACATCTAGACGCATCGCCGACTGGCCATTCGGACCGTCTGGTACGACAGCCGCTGAGGCTTTTACTCCGTTCTGCTGCTCGATCTGCCACTCTGCAATCCCATCAGTGAAATCGCCATTGACCATCATTTCATCGATAGTGTCGCTAGTCGGTTGCGATGGAACGATGGGACGAACGGAGATTTCACAAGCTCGGTTGTAAACGGTCGCTTGAGTGATGAGCCGGTTGGTATACAAACCCATATGGGCACCGGCAATACCTGGACGACTCTTGTAGGGACCCTCTGAAACCAGTTTCCCGTTTTGATAAGTGCGAACCAATTCTGACTGTACATCGACGTCGACTTTTATGGATACCCATTGTTGTGTAGGGAATATCGGGGCATTCGCATCCTTTTCGAAAAAAGTTCCGCCATCTTGAGGCGATAAGGAATAGGTCTGCAAATAGTAGGAACCCGGTTCGCCTACCAAGTTCGTCATCACTGATGGTTCGAAGCGACCATCGCCTGTCCGTGTGGTTCGATCAAAAACAGTCAATACATTCAGCCAAGGCTTTTCTCGATAGGGGCCGAGTGCATTCGGTACCAGGTCAGCAACCCAAACGTCAAAGCTAACGGTGAAACTGCCGTGGTGAAATTGATCAAAGTAGATGTCAGGATGAAGGTGTACTGATTCTGGATCATCTACCTTGAAGGCATCCGTCAAACGCCCTCGAAACACGGTGGCTTTACCTGCCGGGTCGGCGACGTAGTCGTAGTGACCAGGAAGGGTGGGATGCGTTGAATTAACAAAGGAATTTTCGTCGCGGCAATCAGATTTCCATACAAAGGTAGGCTCTGATTTGATACCCGTTTCGTTTTCCTTCTTGGGCATCTTTGCAGTAACGATGTCGTTGGGTAACTTGACCTTTATTCGCTTTAGCACGATTGGTTCTGTGACCGAGGATCCATTGCGATTGAATTGAATGCCGACCATTTCAATTTGATTGCGTTTCTTACCCTGTGTCCGAAAATCCTCTTCCGACATTTTCAGGACGATATCCTGCCCCGCGTTTTCAGCGAATGACGCGAGCGGTCTTTGCGTTCCACTCCATCGGTAGCGCCCTGCTTCACCGGCTTGGACAAAGAGATAGAGATCAAGTTTTCCCTCATCGAAATATGCCTTCGGGACTTTAAGCAGGTACTCAACTTCAAAGGGATCAAAATGGTGTGGGGCACCACCAAGTGATTGAACCAACACGACGTTTCCCGAATGGCCATTAGGAATTTGGCCTTCTTTCCATTGTGGAGTCAGTTCGACACCGTCTTGAGTTCCATTGATGCGTCGAGTGATATCCATACTCTCATTGGAAACTCGTACTTGAAGACCATCCAATTCGACTTGATTCGTATAGTTGAACTCATAATGCGATTTCGGATTTTTAACGCGAACCTCTGCGGCTAGAGGAATGATTTTCTCTGTGTTCAGGTCCATCGAGATCTGCCTGATCTTTATCGGAGCAGAGACGACAGATCCTTTGCGCTCTAAAACGAAAGTTACTCGTTCGATGGATCTAAGCTTATCCGAGGGTTCGTTGTAGTCCGATGCGTGCACGATCAGCTTTTTGAACTCGCCATCGTTGTCGGCGAATTCGCTCATCGTGAAGGTTCGGCCATTGAACAAGTAGTCACCTTTCTCGCCTGCTTGGAGAGCAAAGACGAGTTCAATTTTTCCTTCGTCAATATATTCCTTTGGCATCCTGATTTCGAAGAAGCTGTCGGCCTGAGTGCAGTCTTTGGCCTCGATATGCTGGTAAAGGTGTAGTCGACCATGGTCGACATTTTGGACATTGATGTCGGAGGATTGGCGATCGGATTTCGACCATGTTGGAGTGATCACCGCCGATTGATCGGCAGCGTCATAGGCTATCTCCACTTGCTTTGTCCCAAGATGCATCGTGTCGATGATCCAGGCTGTCAGGTTGGACAGATCTAGGTTTAGATCTCCGGAATCGGCTGCACTGGTTGTGACGACATTTGGCATAGCTTCCGCGAGCAAGAAGACGAGCGGTGCATTCCAATTGATTGCGACTTCGTTGGTTGTGAAGCTCTGCTTGATATCGTTCCACTGTCGAGCGGGAGGCCTTTTATCCTTCGCATCTTGAGCATTGGGACCACCGATCATCATGCCTGGCCAAGGTTCAAGAACATCGTCCGCTTCGCTGGGGCGATGATGAGGATTCATTGGCCATCGACTGCCGACGTGTGTTACGTAGCTCGTGTTGAACGTGTTTCTACCAAACAAATAGTGGAGGGAATCTTGTGCCGTGTTGGCATACTCGGGTTTCGGCGAAATCCGATTCGCGAGTCTTAGAATCATGCCGTAGTTTGCTACGAGAGCATTGGAACCCCAGATGTAGTTCTCTGTCGTAAGGGGAACTCGATAGCCATTCAGAAGGACCCGAGCAACGATCTCGTCAGCATTCTTCAATGCCTCGTGACGGATTTCTTGTTGAACTTGCGCGTCAACATCCCGATGGCTTTCTATTGCATAGCCGTAGAGAGCCAAAGCATGAACGTTCTTCCACTCGTGTGGAAAACCCGAATTGAACATCGGGCGAGAGCGACGATAGTTGTTTAGGAAGTATGTATGGTAGCTGGCTTCGCCAGTAGTCCGAAACAATTCGGAAGCAGCCCAAAGCCTTTCATCGTTGGCGTCGTTGTCTTCATAAGCTCCCGTTTCAATGCCTTTTGGGTTGGTTTGAAAATGGCTATCCGGCGTCGATTCGAGCCACTTCCATCCGCGTCTAGCAGCGGTCAGACAAAGGTCTGCGTAGTTGGGATCAAACGGTCGATAGACGCGAGCGGCGATTGCTGCAACCGCAACTAGATTTGCAGTGGCTTGTGTTGTTAAATAAGGATCATGTCCGCTGCCGACGATTAGCATCCTCGCGTTATCTGACTCGGGAAGCAACGATCCAGGGAACTTGGCGGTAGTTGCTTTGTGCCAAACGCCTCCACTCTCGTCCTGCATCTTGAGCATCCAGTCCATATTCCAGCGGATCTCCGCAAGCATGTGCGGTAGAGGGCCCGTCTTCTCCGGTATCATCAATTCAACATTGCGCAGCTTTTCGGAGTTCAACTCATATGCCCACAAAAGTGTGCCCATCGAGATACCGGAGTTTATGGTGTAGCGACCAAAGTCTCCTGCATCGTGCCAGCCGCCGGTAAGTGATTTTTTTCCCGCTCGACCTGTTGATGCATCGAAGTGTGCATCAGTCACATGGCACTCCGCATGATGGTAGTTAGCAAAATCGCCTCCTAGTCTCACTGCCGTGCCACAGCGTTGTCCGGTATAAAAAAGCATGGACAATTGAAAGGTACGCGTAAAAACGTCGTTGCCCACACTGAAGTCGAAACTGCGACCCAAGCCGGGCGCATCCAAGTAATATCGGCCAGGCTTCGAAACCTCTGTCAGGTCGATCACCCGTATATTGTCACCTGTGTCGGGATCCAAAGATTCAGCCGACACAGGAAGCGACGCAACACTCTCATCGTTGTCCGATTTGCGAACAACCACTTGCCCCTTAGGTTCAGCTGTCAGAATGGCGATTTTGGATTCGTCGACTAGGTAGCCAACTTGACAAACTTTGATGTGGTCACTGTATCGCCGAACGCTTGCGTTCGTATCTGGAACCTCAAGCATTTCTGCTGTTGAGTTCCAAGCGTAAACAAAATCACTCGACAGGGCGAAGAAAAAAAACACGGCAAACAACAGAATTGATTCGAAAAGCTTGATCATTCAAGAGGGCTCTCAAGAGGTGTTTTCTGACATAACCGCAACAGTGCATGATTTTGCCCAGTTTGCTATTTCCTGTCTTGAATAGAGACCCAGGTTTTTTGAATAATTGCGGCGTTTATGGCTGTCTTGATTTGGAGTGTTTGTCTCGCCAAGAACTCGGCGTCGAACCATATACTTCTTTAAACTGGCGCGACAGGTGAGCCTGATCGCTAAAACCAAATCGTTGGGCGATTTCGGCAATCGAGTTTGGCGATTGAATTAATGAAGCCGCAGCTCTCGCTAGTCGTAGCTTGCGATGGAATTGCATAGGAGATGTGTGGAGATGCAGCCGGAACTGCCTTTCGAAAGCGCTCACGGAAAGACCAACCAGCTTTGCGAGCCCAGAATTGGTAAGCGAAGTCTTGGTTTCATCCTGCATTACCTCCAATGCCGGCGCCAATTGTGGCAAAGGAAACGATGGCCCCTTGAGATCGGGAAGAAGTATCGCGATTCCCGCCGTGGCCACGAAATCCCCTCGATGATTTCTTAGGGGGAGCTTGTTGGTCTGATACCAACGGAGCACGCGATCGTAACCGCTGATTAGTTCAATTCGATTCACGATTCTTTGACCGCGTAACACGAGCGAGTCGTCTGCTCTGAATGCTTCAGCAATCCAGGGTGGGGACAGATCGTGGTCTGTCTTGCCATTCGCTTCTGCCATCGACGTTAGGGAGTAGTCCAATTGAAACGTCTGATTGACACGTAGATAGCGCCCGTTGGCATCTTTAATCCAAAACTGCACCCCTCTCAAGCAATCCAATAACAAAAGTGTCTCCGTTAGGTCCAATTCAGATATGAGCCTCGCAATGTCGTTTTTCGTGGGTATTCGTTTGGCATTCATCGCATTCAGTATAGCTTGAGCAACGCCTCATCGGTGAATACAGCGGCGATGTTCTGTGGGCGTTGATGTTGTTTCTGGTAGTGAGTTTTGTACTCGCTGGTCGATCTCTTTTTCAGCGAGGCATCATCTCGTTGGTTCTGGCCTTCGCGGTTGAGGTTAGCCAGCTGTATCACGCGCCCTGGATCGATGGCATCCGAAGCACGACGTTGGGTGGGCTGGTTTTAGGTTTTGGTTTCCTGTGGAGCGATCTCGTTTGCTACTTGGTTGGCATAGCTGCCGGCGTGTTGGCGGATCGATTCTTGTGGCCGCCAGCTCAGCGTGAAAATACGAACTAGCCATGACTCAGTTCGTATTTGGGTCACCTGTTACGAATCCGGCGGCTGCCTTGAGTGCCGACCGATTTCTCTGCCACGAACTGAGTGATTCTCCCGAATGGCACCGGACGGAGTTAACAGTCAGAAAAGCTAAGTAATCGTTGGGGTTCTGAAGGTGTTTTCGATAGCGGGAATTCGCTCGCCCAATTAAATGACTGTGTTAACCAAGGGGCTGGAGCCCAAACACCTATCGCAACCGGCTACAACCGTTTTGCAAACACTGTGTTAATCAAATGGGTTGGCAGAAACGGAGATCTTGAGAGTTCTCAGTAGAGATCGGGGGTGCCGTGGGCTACCGGGACGGTTTCAGAGGTAGGCCGGAAGATCTCATTCCTAACTGAGAGAATTTCCCAAAAGAGTTGGCGGGGCAGAAACCCTAGAAAACGTTGGGTAGAAACGAAAAACGCCGGGCGTCGATCTCTCGTCGTCCGGCGTTAACTTTTTGGCGTTTCTTCCGTAGAAAAAACTAAGGCTCCCCGAGCGCAACCCTCTTCGTAACAATACCCTCTGCGCTCGAAATTCGTAAAGCCTTGCAACGCAAGGACTTACGAAGTTCGAGACCCGTTTGGTCTGTTTCTTCACGAAGAGGTTCTAACTATGGGTTAACACCCTCCCCGGGTATGATAACGACGACTCACTTTCGCAACAATAGGAAAAAGCGGCTTGTTCGCCATTCGCCGTTCCATCATTCACCGCCTGTCTACACCAGCCCGTTGACGAGAGAACCGATCAACGCGACGAACTGCATTGCGTTTCTTTCCACAGTTGGGAAGCAAAGCTCGTTCGCAAGCAGCCCGATTCGCGTGCATGTTTCGGCTCCTACACTCTCGTCACCGGGGAGCCAACTGGCATGGATCGAGTGAAACGATGCTAATGAACTAACTGGCACTCGATAGATACTCGGTCGCCGGCTCGCTGTTCCCAAAACACGAAAACTGGCGATTCATTGCCGTCACCAACTGCGACGATTGGATCTCGAGCGTTTTCAGCAATAGTTGTCGAGTTGGGAGTTCCAAGCTTCGCCAGCCGCACTTGGCCATCGCGTTTGGTGAGCCAAACGACATAAGTCCCACTCGGGTTGCTTGCGATCCAAGGTTGTTCACCGTTTTCCAACATGGTATCCGACTTGGCTTTTCCAATGGACGTGAAGACAGTGTTGCCACGACGCCAAGCGGTAACAACTTCGCCATTCGGTGCGATCGCCAACATGCCGCCGTCCATTGGGCAAGCATTTAAGCTCCAATGTTGGATTCCAAGTCGTTCTCCGAGGCCGAATGTCTCGCCATTGTTGTTGGAAGAAACCAGATACATATCACGATTCCCCTTCAATGAGTTTCGAAACAAGATATGCACGGAATCGCCTTCGGTCGCTACCGATGGATGGCAGCACTCACAAATACTTCCATCGGGAGATTGATAGACCAACTGATTCTTGCTCCAACTGGCCCCTTGATCGATCGATTTAGATGCGAAGAGCTGAGTCCGCTTCGCACGAAGGTCAAGCCAAACGCACCACAATGTTCCATCGTCACTGGCTGTCATTGCGTGCAGGCCCTCCCGCGCCGAGGCCTCAATGTCGTTGACCTTCACTGGGCCAAGCCAGCTCTTTCCGCCGTCCATTGAGCGGTACGCCAAAATGTCTCCATCAGCACCTTTGCCCTGCGGACCTCCAATCGCAGTGATGACAATAGCGTCGCCGGCATGAGCAATCCGAGGACCTCTTCGCATTCCAAGAGACATGTTAGGTACCTGAAAGGCGACGAGCGGTGAGGGCTTTTCATCAACTCCAGCTCTGCAGTAATAAACGTCATCTCCAACGCCGAATGTGACATGGGCGACGCCCCTCGAGTCAACACACGCTTGGGGTTGTTTCGGTGATCTCTCGCCGCTCCCCGAGATGATGGTGAAAGGTTCGGAACCAAAGGCGAACGCGGGAAGCAACATCAGAAGAGCTGCCAAAGTAGTCTTAAACATTCGGTGAACTCGCTTGGTCTGACACGGGTAGCCCAGAGCCAAAAAGGTAAAAAAGTGCAGGAGTGACGATTTGGTCTAGAACGGTTGATGCAATCATGCCGCCAAACAACACAATGGAAAGCGGGTAAAGGATCTCCTTACCAGGTTCACCGTACCCGAACAGCAAAGGAAGAAGTCCTACAAAGCTGGTCATGGCTGTCATCATTACGGGCGCGAGGCGTTCAAGGCTGCCGCGAATGATCATTTCCTTTCCAAATGGCATTCCATCAACTTCCATCAAGTGTTGATAATGCGAGATCATCATGATGCCATTGCGACTAACAATGCCTATGAGCGTGATGAATCCAACCCAGTGCGCCAAAGATAAATGGGTCGCCTGAATCCAGGTACCTGGCCAGAGATACCAAGCTTGGCCCACGAACTCAGAAGCTTCAGGTCTATTCACAATCAGGAGCGCAACGATCGCGCCGAGCGCCGCCAACGGCACGTTCACAATCACCTGGAGTGCAGAACGTTGGGAGCCGAGAGCTTTCATCAGCAGCAGGTAAACGCCGACGATACTCAGCAGTGCAAATCCCCATAATCTGTACGTGGCCTGCTGCTGTGCTTCGAATTGTCCACTGTAGTCGAGATAATACTCACCTGGCAGCTCATGAAGAGATTGCTCAACCGGCTGGAGTGCTAGTTTGATATCGCGTACGACACTCGCCAAGTCTCGCCCTTGGACATTACAAAAAACGGCGACTCGGCGTTGAACGTGTTCACGATTGAGCACATTGGGGCCAGTCGTATCCAAGATTTCGGCAACTTGTGAAAGTGCGACCTTCGCTCCGGAAGGTGTCTCAAGAATGGTTTCTTCGATGACGCTGGGATCTCGGCGCGACTCCTCGTCATACCAGACCACTAAGCCGAAGTATTTGTCTTCCTCGATAACTTGTGAGACCACCGTACCTTTGAACGCTGTTTCCAAGACATCCGCCACATCACCAGGGGCGAGTCCGTATCGTGAGGCCTCTTCACGTTTGACTCGCATCTGCAGTTGTGAAATTTCGATCTGTGGCTCGATCTGCAGGTCGACGACCCCATCAATCTCCTGCATCCGAGCCTGGACATCATATGCCGCGGTACGCAACTCACGCAGATCAGGACCAAACACCTTAACCGCGATCTGCGCGCGAATCCCCGACATCATATGATCTAAGCGATGGGAGATCGGCTGACCGATGTTCACGGCCGCACCCGGAATACTTGAAATTCGATCGCGTAGGTCCGCAATCACCGATTCCTGCGCTCGCCCCTGGTATTCAAAGCTCCAAAGATGCGCGATCGGAATCGCTCGCAGGACAGCATTGTGCCATCCCACTTTCTCGGTCTTATGTTGAGCGAATCGCACTTCGAATTCCGTGTTGTTCACACCTTCTGCATGCTCATCCAACTCGGCACGGCCGGTCCTGCGGGCAACCGAGAGAACCTCTGGCACTTCGAGCAGGATATCTTCAACGCGTCCAGCAATTCTCTGGCTCTCGCCTAGGGAAGTTCCTGGTTCAAGTCGTAGATTGATTGTCGCTGTTCCTTCATTGAATGGAGGCAAGAACTCACCGCCCATCCAAGGAAGGGTCATGCAACTGAGCAGCACTAATACGCTCACCCCAGCGAGGACGGTCCTAGGACGACCAAGCGTCCATCGCAGCAATCGTTCGTCCCAGTGCTTCAACCAACGCATGATTAGAGGTTCGCGTTTGTCGGCTAAGAATGGCGCGCGAGGCAGTAGAACGCTCGCTAGTACAGGTGTGAAGGTTAATGCGACCACCAACGAGCACAGTAAGGCGACGATGTAGGCAATACCCAGCGGTGCGAACAGCCGCCCCTCGATTCCGGACATCATGAACAGCGGCAACACAACCAACACGACGATGAGAGTTGCGTAGACAATCGAGTTGCGAATCTCGCTCGATGCTGAGAAGATAACTTCCAGAGGCGGCTTCTGAGCTTCAGTTGGCAACTGCTTGTTTTCGCGAAGTCGACGATAAATGTTTTCAACGTCAACGATCGAATCATCGACCAGGTCACCGATGGCCACCGCGATCCCGCCAAGTGTCATCGTGTTTATGGTGATACCGAACAGGTAAAAGACGATGACAGTTAGCAATATTGACAGCGGCATGGATGACAATGAACTGATGCTTGTACGAAAGTTGCCCATCAAAAGAAACAGAATCACGATGACCCAGATAGCGCCGTCGCGTACTGCTTCACTGACGTTGTCAACCGCCGCTTCGATGAAGTGGCTCTGGCGAAAGATTTCGGACTCAAGCTTTACGTCCGCTGGCAACTCACGCTGAACCGAAGCCAGCACATCGTTTATTCTTCGGTCAAGCTTAATCGTGTCCGCGTCGGGCTGCTTTTGCACGGTAAGCATTACCGCCATACCGCCTCTCAACTCGCGGTACGGCCTAGCATGTGGTTGTCCAGTGAGATCTCTATCGCTAGCTGCTTCGTGCTCGCCATCGTTCATCTGCGCATATTCCGCAGCTCGATCGACGGCGAAATTTACATCTGGCTCAATCTTCACGACCGCAGAAGCGTCGCCGCGTTTAATCGGTCCGCCCAGTTTGACATCGGCCACATCGCCGATTCGTATGGGTACTTGCTCACGCCAAAGGATAGGAGTTGCGGCGACCTCCTCGAGAGTTAGCGACTGGCCTTGGATACGAAGTAGCGATTCTTTTTCGCCGCGATCCATTACACCACCACCCGCAAGCACATTGGCTTTTGCGGTGGCGTCCGTTAGCTGTGCAAGGGTTACATTGCGAGCCGCCAACCTCGAAGGGGAGGTGAGGACTTGATATTGCTTAAGAATTCCGCCCATCACGGAAACCTGCGATACGCCTTCAACGGCAAGGAGCCGATTGCGCACCGTGAACTCGCCCAGCGTGCGCAGCTCCATCGCTTTCGCGTCCGCCTCAAACTTCGAGCTCGGTTCAATATCGCTACGAAGCGCGAGCAACATGATCTCACCCATGATGGATGAAATAGGCGCGAGCGTCGGGTTGGTACCCGCCGGTAGTTTTGATTGAGCTAGCTGCAACTTCTCATTCACGATCTGTCGATCAATGAAGATGTCGGTTCCCCAGTCAAACTCAACCCAAATGATCGATAGACCAATGGCCGACGATGAGCGAACGCGTTTGACGCCGGTCGCTCCGTTTAAGAGTAATTCGATCGGTCGCGTCACGAGCACTTCGACTTCTTCCGGAGCCAAGCCCGGTGCTTCGGTCATAATCGTCACCGTGGGACGATTAAGGTCGGGAAACACATCGACGGGCATAGTCCGAAGCAAAGATGCTCCGACTAGCATTACGAGCAGTGAGGCAATCGCAACGATCGCCCGGTTGTGCAATGAGAAACGAATGATGCTGTCGAGCAAGGATGCTACCTCAATGATGCAAAGGCCGTCTGTAACTCACGACCACCAACGGTTACGACCAACTCACCCGCTTCGATACCGTCAACAATTTCCGTGTACGCACCGTCAGAGCGACCAATCTTTAGTCGGCGTCGATCGACGTATCCATCGTCCTTTTGAACAAAGCTGAAATAGTGCATCCCCTCGCGAAGGATGGCGGATGAGGGGATCGCAAGAGTCGATGTCGGACTTCCGATCGGCAAGACGACCGTGATCAATGCGCCTGAGCGAAGTTGCGGGACACTGGAGTTAGACTTTGGAGTAAGCCATATCCTCTGTGTGCGGGTCGACTCGTTTACGGTTGGACCGATTCGTGAAACGACGACTGGAAAGCTAATGTCAGGATTGGCAAGTATCGTGGCGATGCCATTCACTTCTCCATTTAGAGAATGGGTCTCGGGCGATCGTACATGCGCCTCAATCCATACGGATTCGAGATTGTGAATTTCGACAAGAGGCTGGCTCGCGGAAACGGTTTCGCCTAATGTGACTACGGACGAGGTAATGCGCCCTGCTATGTTGGAGCGAAGTGGAAGATAGTTGAGGATTCGCCGTTCTTTAACGATTGATTCTATTTCGCTTTCAAGTAATCCCAACGTAGAAAGCTGCCGCCTTAGGCTTTCGGCCCGCGCCTTTAACTGGTCCGCTTCCGAGCGCGTTTCCAATACGATGCGTAGTGAAACCGCATCGCCTTTGACGCCGTCAAGCCGATCAGCGCGACGAAGCGAGAGATCGGCGTCAAGCGACGTGCTGATCAGGTCGAGCTGGAGCTTGTGAAATTCAGGCGAAGCAATCTCCAATAATATTTCACCAGCCTCGACGTATCGCCCCGGGTTCAGTTTGTGCGAATAGACCGTTCCGTCTAACTGAGAGGAAAGTACACTTCGGTTCTCTGGGGGCAACGTCACGGACGCAGTGAGTTGCGTAGTCGAAGCAACTTCGCGGTGACTCGCTGGCTCGGTCCGTATCCCTAAACGTTGCTGTTCACTGCTAGAGAGCTTTAAGACGCCAAGAAAGAACAAACTCGATAACTCATGACCTCCCTTTACTACCACTCGGTCACCAGGATAAATGTCGCCTTGGAGTACTTCGACCATCGGCTCGATCTGCTTATGCGCCTCCAAAGTACGCTTACCTAACTGGATGGTTTTCTTCCGGTACTCTGCGGAAGTCCGAGTCGATGCCTCTTCAACAAAGACATAATTCTGCAGCCCGTCGCTGTACACTGCCCGCTGCGGAACGGTGAGTTTCTCATCTTGCTCTGACGTATAAATCGTGCCCCGACCAACAAGTCCAGGAATGATCGTTTGGTTTGCGAGTGTCATCCACGCTGAACTGACTTGAGTTTGGGAATCTAAACCAGCATCCATTCGATCGATAACGCCTTCTACCGAGATCGACGACGCAGGGAACTCGACCTTCACTCGGTTGCCTACTTTGGCCTTGAAAATATCCTTTTCCAAGAGTTGAAGCCGAACCCAAACTTCATCGGTATTAACTACTTCAAATAGGTGTTCCAACGCCTCCACGTACTTGCCCTCTGCAAGGTCCGAGTGAAGGATCTGGCCAGCGATAGGCGATCGAATGGGATAGTTCAACGAACCAGATGCGCTGTTTTGAAAGACATCGGGAGAAACGCCAAGAGTACGGGCGCGAATTCGTGCGACTTCCACGCGGTTCTGGCTCTGCTCAACTGCGTTTTCGATTTCCAGCAAACGTTGCATCGGCACAGCTCCGGCCAACGCAGTTGGCCTTGTCATGTCAAGCAGACGCTGATTAAGGCTTACGTCATTAACTGCTTGCTGATAATCCAGTTTGAGCAGTTCCAATTCGCGGCTACTCAACTCGGCAATGATCTGGTCCTTTTTCACAAAGTCCCCAGGACGCGATAGTAGTTTGGCGATGCGACCAGAGATCTGCGCCGAGCCGAACGCCTTTGCTTGCCACGGTGTAACGGCCTCCGCATAGACCGTCAACGTGGAAGCAACGGTGCCTACCAGAAGTTCTTCCGCTTGAAGTCCAATGGCATTCCGCGCTTGCGCTGACAATGTCAGTTGACCATTCTGTGTATCAACTTGAACACCCTTGGTGGGAAGCGGTTGATGTCCCTCGTGGCCGCTAGCCGCCGACGTAGCCAGGGCAAGCATTAACACTGCGATGAATCGAGCTTGTGATGGAAGATTCATAACCTACTTCTTGATGAAACTATCTGGATCAGGCAGCGGGTCCGTTGACTCTTTTGCGGAAGCCAAAAATTCGTCGACGCACGGAGGGCAGCAGAACTCGTAAGGCTTACCATCGATAATCCACGTAAATTTGGAATTCGCTTTTGTTCCCGAGATAGGACACAGCATGTCGCCGACTTCTGGCTTCATGTCATGTTCCGACTTCATCCCTTTGAACTTTTGCGAAGCCGTCATATTGCCATTGGCTTCGATGTCCGCAACGGTGTACCGACCGCCCGGTGTCAAATACAACTCTCGTTCTGCTTCGTTAGCGACCTTAGCCGGCATGTCGGACGATTCATCATGGCTCTCCTGCCCAGAGACAAAACCCAGACGAAATCGCTCGCCATCGATTCGAATGTTTGGAATGGTTACATCCAGCTTGCGCCCCACCAGCTCCTGTGGCAGTTGCCCCATGAAAAGCGAAGTCTTCCCAGGGCTGTCGCCGTCCTGTGGAGATGCCTCAAACGAGATTGGTTTGGAATCCGCGTCCCCTTCGGCTTTGACAAACCCTTTCAACGTCTGGCTTTCCACGTCGATAACTCGACTCTCATCCTTGCCAAGCGTGTAAAGCCGAACAGCACCTGCTGAATCGATGACCGCTTCCACGTGATAACTGTCTCTCCCCAGCGAAATCATGATGCCGCCGTGAGCACCCGGGATATGACCATGTTCACTGTCAGCGTCGCCGGCAATTGAGTTCGTTGCAGATCTCTCATCGCTTGCAACGCCAGCCTTTTCACCCTCAACGCGTGGTGCAGTCTGATCTGCGGTCTCGTCCGATTGCGACGGATTACAGCCACTAAGGAAGACCAGAGTGGTCACCGCTAGGGGCAGAATAAACAAACAACACAAGTTCCATCTTTTCATTTCTAAACACCTTCAGTTGAAACAGTAGAATCGGACGGTTACTTCTTGAGCGACGCTTCGTAAAGGTCATCAAGCTTGGACAAGAACTTGGCTGGTTCGGCCTTCATCTTCTTTACACATGGCGGGCAACAGACGTATACAAAGTGCCCATCGACAATACCGTGCTTCGAATCGGCAGAGATTTCATTGTCCGTCATCACCAAGCAGTGTCCTTGGGCTTTGGCGAAGTTGGTTCGGATCTTTTCAATGTGCTTGGCATCCGGCTTCGCCTCTAGGCATGCTTCACAACAGACATAAAGCACCTCTTTGGTTTCTGGATTCGTCATCTTGACCGGCTTGGCATGGTCAGTGAGGGACTCGCCCGACACTGGACATATCGCTTGCACAGCTATCCGCAGACGCTCGCGACGTTGCTCAGACGTTTCGTCTTTTGCTGTTTGCGCATAACTTGATGCTGCCGCAGTGAAAACGAAAAGGAGAGCGAGAATACTGTTCTTGATCATGGTTTGGTCCTCTATGGAACAAGGGAGTTGGAAAGGGATAGCGAATTCATCGAAGTGGAACTTACAACTTCAGAGATGCTACCCAGTGATTCACTTCAGTCAGATCATCTGCGCCGACGATCGTCATTTGCCGATCTTGATTTCTCCAGCTAACGGCTAGTTGCCCAGCTGACTCAATAATCTTGCAAGGCATGCCCGCGCACTGCGTCTCAATTGACGGGGAGTCGCCAAACCAGACAGGTTGCTCATCTCTGTGTTCAAAAACAATCAGTGATGTGCCGTCGCTTCGCTCACAAATGGTTGCCGAGCATTTGCAGCATGGCATGTTCAAAACGTGTGTTGACACACGTGTGAACCCCTCGGGAACACTCTTGAATAATGCCGGCTGATAACCAAGATATTTCGTAGCTTCTTCGGTACCTAGTTCACGGCCGTCGTACTTCTCGCTCAGTTTGGACAAGGCGATCTGAGGTTCCGTTCTGGCTGAGCGGAATACCTCGGCAAAATCTACAGCCATGGCAGCATGATCGTGCAACGCATTAGCGGTGTCGTGATTATCGGGCGCAGCATAGCGCAGTGCCGAAACCAGGATAAGAACACCAGCAGCCGCGGCCAAAATAGAAGTGCCATAACGCTTGGCCCAATCCCTCCATTGGAATTCTGTCGAAGCAAGTGTCACAACAGGAGATTCAAGTTTGCGAGAAACTTGTTCCCATACTGCTTCCGTATCGACTATCCGCTCCGAACGTCGCATCAATACGCCCATCGAGCGGTATTCAGACATCAGCCCACGGCATGCATCGCATTGCTCAACATGCTCCTCCAGTTGGAGACAAGCCGCGGTGTCGAGCTCTTGGTCGATGTACGCCGACAAGTGCTCTGCAACCATATCGCAATTCATTCTTATGCCTCCCAGCCCAAGTGGATCAGAGAAGTCCTCAATTCGTTTCTAGCCTTGTTTAGTCGTGAACCAACGGTACCTTCGGGTATGCCCAGAACGCTTGCGATCGCTGAGTATCCAAGCCCTTCGACTTCTTTCATGTGCAAAATCGCTCGCTGCTCACCCGTGATTTGCTGCATAGCCAACTCAAGAACCTCGATATCTTCGTCTGCTTGAATCTTTTGATTAAAATCTAAAGACACTTCTCCAGCCTCCGCGACTTTTTGAATGCGCTGTTCTTCCCGTTTCATTTTTCGCAGGTACTGCAAGCTTTGATTCACAGCCATGCGGTGCGCCCATGTTTCGAGCGTCGATTCGAAACGAAACTGACTAAGCCTCGAAAACAAGTGGATAACGAAGTCCTGCATCACGTCGTCAGCATGACTATCGCCAACAATCTTTCGAATGACTCGATAGCACCTGGCTGCCAATAGCTCGTAAATGTGCTTTTGTGACTCTCGATGTCCGTTGCTGGCACGACTAATCCACAGCGTCAATTCTTCTTTAGTCAGCGGTGATGCACGATCCTCCGCTTTTCCATTCATCTCATTGGATGACTCTGTTGGTATCATTCTTCACTCCTTCCCGCCGAAAAGAGAAAACTGCCCGAAGCCTTCGGAAGCTTCGAGCAGGACTCAATCTCAGACCGTACTTGTCGTCGATCTAGCGAAGGCAGCAAGGTTGATCTACAGCACAGCAGTAAGCATTTTTCATGCAGCAGGAAGCTTCGCTAACGGAGGCCTCAGACGCTGCATTCGTGCTTTGCTGACTTCCATTTACCGAGTAGGAAACTGCGGAAAGAGCGAGAACGCTCAAAAGAGCGAGTTTTGTCAACATGATTCACCTATTTTGTATAAGAAACTAAAAAGCCAGTGGTGTGTGCCTGAAGTTAAGCACACAGCCAGTCAACAATCCCGAAGCTATCGGATTGTCGGTCTTCTCATTTCTTCCAAACACAGGCGATCGACTGCCAGGAACAACCCTCGAAGGGAATTGGAACTTCATGTCTTTGAAACACAATCCGTTGCGCACGAGGGATGACGTCCCAAGTCGCGAGGCTAGTCGCGATATACTGCACAGCAATGGACGCAGATCGAGGTTCGTGCTGAGCAGTAGCGCTAGAAATAGCTTTCGCGCATTGGCATTCGTTGCTCCCCGCAACGCTGGAAGTTCGAAGTCCCTCGGAATTCACACTTCTCGCACCGGATGCTTGGGCAGCAGCACATTTGGGGCAGTTTGGCGCTAGGGACGCGTTTGGCATCGCGTGATCAGCGCTGGCTGGCGTAGCCACTTGCGCAGTCGCCAGACTTGCAATGATCGTTCGCGAGAGGCAGCAACACGAAACTCCGCCAAAGATTTGACTGTACGCAACCGCGAACAGCAAAACGATATGGAGGGTAAGTGATGACATGACTCGTGCTTTTGCTTCAAATTTCGAGGCTTACGTGCTTTGGATGGACCTCAAGCCGCGTTCCTTCACGGAATTTCCGATTTTTTTCCGATTTTGGCTCCGCGAGTCGAAGTGCCGGCAGATTCCCCCGCGAACAGGACCATTCTACCTGAAGAATCGGTGCCGTGCCGGCATCCAACCTAGCGATACGGCCACTTCACCTCTACGCCAATAAGAGACGCAAAAATGAACCAAGAACCACGTAAACAGGCCTTCCAGATCACTGGCATGACCTGCGGCCACTGTAAATCAGCGGTTGAGTCAGCCATCCGAGCCACCGATGGCGTAACCGCTGCCCAGGTTGATTTGAAAGCAGGAAAAGCAGTTGTCGAGGGGCAATTCGTCGACAAATCAATAATGGCTTCCGTCGAAGAAGCCGGCTATGAAGCAGTAGCCTCTAGTTAGCAACCTCCAGCCAAGTGGTGGGCCTCTTAGACGAGGAGATCGATAATGATGAATGCTGACCAGACGGTCGAGATTGGCGTCAAGGGCATGACCTGCGCTGCGTGTGTCCGACGCGTCGAAAATGGACTGCGCAAGATCCCATCAGTGACCAGCGCTTCAGTCAACCTCGCGACGGAGCGTGCGGCGGTCGAGTTCGACCATTTCCCACAAGCTGGCGAACTCGAAACGATCCAACTTGCGATTACAAAGCTGGGTTATGAGCCAGTTGAGCTCTCCACGGTGCGAAACGCGGGTTCGATTGAGGACAACGATTTAGAAGCTCAGCGATTGTGGCATTTGTTCGTCGGAGCAGCGATCTTTGCACTACCGATCGTTGTGCTTGCGATGGCTCCCATGTTGTCCGACGGAGTCATGAGTTTGATGATGTCCTGGTTGTCGATGGAGCAGTGGAATTGGGTCATGTTCGGCTTGGCCATTCCTGTTCAATTCTGGTTTGGCGGACGCTTCCTTCGACTAGGCGCAAAGAGCCTCTTTTCAACATCTCCCGATATGAATTCGCTGATTCTTCTGGGGACGATGGCCGCTTTCCTCTACAGCACTGTTGTCACGGTTTTTCCCCAGTGGATTCCTCCGCAATCGCGTCATGTCTACTTTGAAGCGTCAGCAGTGGTGATCACACTGATCTTGTTAGGCAAATTCCTTGAAACGAAGTCCAGGCATCAAGCGTCTGACGCAATGAAGGTACTGCTAAAACTGGTACCGAAAATGGCCACAGTTATACGCAACGGTGAAGCGGTAACCATTCCTGCGGAGGCTGTTGTCCTTAATGATGTTGTTGAAGTCCGCCCTGGATCTGCCATCGCAGTGGACGGTGTGGTCGTTAGTGGCTCTACCTATATCGATGAGAGCATGGTGACTGGTGAGAGCGTACCAGTGGCCAAGGAAGCGGGGGACGAAGTGGTGGCAGGTACGATCAACGGCAGCGGAAGTATTCAGTTTCGAGCCACTGCCATCGGAGCCGACACGACTTTAGCGAAGATCGTGGCGTTCGTTGAATCTGCGCAGGCTTCCAAGCCGCGCATTCAAGGCATTGCTGATCGAGTCGTCGCGTACTTTGTACCCGTGGTGTTGTTGATCGCATTGCTTACTGCCCTCGCATGGCTTTTCGTAATGCCTGGCGGCTCAATCGATCAAGCACTCATCCATGCGGTCGCTGTACTCATTATTGCTTGCCCATGTGCAATGGGACTCGCGGTTCCTACGAGTGTGATGGTGGGTACGGGCAAGGCGGCGCAACAAGGGATTCTGTTTCGCTCGACGGATGCGATCGAGTCTTTGAGCCAAGTTGCATTGATCGCTTTTGATAAAACCGGAACGCTGACGGTTGGAAAACCGCACCTCTCGCTATTCCACGTATTGCCACCGTTCTCGAGTGACGACTTGCTGGCCCAACTGGCTCTCGTAGAACAGCGATCGGAGCACCCTTTGGCCACGGCTATTGTGGATGCCGCTGCCAAAGGGCCCAAGTCGCCTCTTACCGTAACCAGCTTTAACGCCATTGCAGGCGCGGGAGTTGAAGCCGAATTATCCAACGGTCACGCGATAATCATCGGCTCGGAAAAGATGATGCGAGAACGCCGCATCGAAACATCGTCGTTTGATGCACAAGTAGCTGATGCAATGTCCGAGGGGAGCGGATACTTTTTCGCGGCCGTCGATGGTTCGCTCGCCGCGATCATGATCGTGTCAGATCCGATCAAACCATCGACGCAAAGCGCAGTGGAGCATCTAAAACAATCGGGCTACGAAGTGGCGCTCATCTCAGGGGACAATGAGCGAACCGCGTTATCCATTGCAGATCGCTGCGGAATACCAGCAACGATGGTCTATGCGGAAGTACGTCCGAATGACAAGGCTGACGTGGTATACACGCTCAAGCGAGACGGACGGCGTGTGGCTTTCGTGGGCGACGGCTTGAACGATGCTCCTGCACTAACGATCGCCGATGTCGGCATCGCGATGGGCACAGGAACAGACCTTGCGATCGAGAGCGCCGACGTGATCGCCATGTCTGGCGACATTCAAAATATTCCGCGTGCGATAAGCTTGTCGAAGGCCGTGATGTTGAACATCAAGCAGAATCTGGGCTGGGCGTTTGGCTACAACGTTTTGCTTATTCCCATTGCAACCGGCCTGCTTAAACCCATGACAGGTCTGAGTCTGTCACCGATAGCGGCAGGTCTGGCGATGAGTCTCTCTAGCTTCTTTGTCGTGACAAACGCATTGCGATTAAGGTCGTGGCGATGAGTTCGGTTTCGAGCCGCGCCTGAAGCGCGGCCCGAAACAACAGACTCTTCCTTTTACTTCCCGGTTGTTGCTATGCAATCATTTCTGAACTTGCTTGAGCATGTCGCGACATTCCTTCGCGCACTCTCGGCAGGATTTAGCACATGCGGCCATATGTTCATCATCGGGAAATTTTTCACACGCAGCCGCACACTCTTCACAACACTTGGCGCAACATTCGAGCATAGGCTTAGCTAAGGGACTGTTGCGGGCACACAGTGTCGCGCATGTTTTGCAGCACTCGGCGCAGTCAGCGCACATTCTAGCGGTTGCCTGATGCTCCTTTTTCCCTTCCGAAAGCATTTTCAGGCAATGATCGAAACAGCTATCGCACTCGACTTGGCAAGCGGCACAGACTTCGGCGCATTTCTTCATTTTCGAATCCTCATGTTGGTCAGCAAATGCCGCGAGCGGAACAATCGCGGATAGGGCGAACGCGGCAACAAGTGAAAAGTGGGACATAGCAAACCTCGCATTGAATTGGCTTAGATGACCTCGAAAAGTTCGAGCCTTCGTGATGAAGCCCCCGCAGCACTCATGCCGGAATGCGGTATTTCTTGCAGATAAAGCAAGTATCGAGAAAATGCCAAAAAAATCAAAAAAGCTGTGAAGGCAATTCAATTGAGCTTCATCTGAGCACTCAAGCAAGATTTGGCGAGCATTCTGCAAACGACTGGAGCAGTGCCGAATCTGGATGAGCGCCAATCGAGCAGGACGGGTGCACCGCGTTCGAAAATAATCCAAAGTTCGCTGAAGAAAGTGTCTGCCAAATGCATCCAAACTCAAGGTTGCGGAAGTGGTTTCATGCAACGCGAGGTCCAATAGTGAAATACGAGGTTGAAAAATGAAGTCAGTAGCTATGTTTTTGATGTTGGTTCTTTTTGCGGTTAGTCTTGCAATTGCGGCGAGTGTCGCAAGCAACCCGACCACTGATGTGTCACAATCATGCGTTTGCTCCAGTTGCTGTACCGACGGCGGCTGCTGCTGTGAAACCGGGATTTGCAGCTGCGCACAGTGCACATGCGAATGCTGCACAAGCGATTCCAATGCCTGTGAGGCCACTTGTTGCGGAGGCAAAGAATCCAGCTCAGCCGCCAGCACGCTCACACAGGGTGTCGAGAGTGGTACGTGCCCAATGTGCCCATCCGAGAAGGGACTGAAAAAGGTCGTCTCAGGTGCCAAGTAGATTGTCAACAATACTAACCCGTTTGTTAAACCGGCAGGTTGTCAAAGAGTGTTGGTTGTCTTTAACGACCAACACTCAATGCGAGGCTAGATTCGCATTGGCCTGAAATGTTAATTAGGAAGCATTGAACAAAAATTTGTCTCGACGATCGGGGAGGAATCGTTATATCCACAAACGAAGAAGGAATTGAGCGCGTTGCCATGCGTTATGAGACATTGGTGATAACGGATGCAGCATTCACGCTCGCTCCGCGAAAAATCGATAGGCTTGTGTATTCACTACTTCGACGCGTAGGTATTGCCGACTTCAGCCTGCTCATGTGTTCCAACGTCGAACACTTAGCTGCATCCGGACAAAAGTTACCCGACGGGATTGAACTAATTGAACTATCGGTCGAGAGCTTCGATATTCTTTCACAGTGCAACCCGCTCTTCCAGTGCGAAGCTTTTCAATATCTCGATCGTAAAAGATTTCGTTGCTATGCATTAATGGCCAGCGAAGCGATTGTTGCATATGCCTGGGTTGGCACGGGCGATATTCCAGCCGCGCATAACTCCAGCGGACATGTATGGACAGGTCTTCCGTTATTTCTGGATCCTGAGACCGCTTATCTTTTCGCCGCATTCGTAAAACCTGAGCATCGTGGAAAGCGGTTATATCAAGTGCTCATAAGTCAGGCAGCAGAGATTCTTAGGGCGGACGGAGTCCTGCGAATTGCTTTAACGACTGACGCCAACAATGCACGAGCGATTCAGGCTGTAAAACGGATGGGATTCGAAGTTTGTGGAGTAACAACGTTTTGTGCGTTTGTTGGCTGGAGAAGAGCTTACTACTGCGTTTCGTCAAGCTTCGAGCCGAGTAAAGTTGGACAATACGTGGGTGACCCCCGCACTCGCTAGCAAACCGGCCTTCGTCAATCCGAGATCCCGACACGCATTCAACATTACTTCGACATTCATGCTCCGAATCAGTTTTATTTCTGAAGGTGAGTCGCGAGCGAAGCATCAAACTTGCATGTGTGGACCGGATGGCGGTTCACGACCTCACAGAAGTCGACATCTTTGTATTCACGATGTCGCAATTCATGTTCTTGAAGGGAACTATGATGAGTATCGAAAGTTTTGGAAAATTTGCAGCTTCGATCGCACTGGTAGCGGGTCTCGCACTTGCCTTTCCGCAAGTGACACAAGCCCAATCACGGATCAATGACAAGGTGTCGAGAAACAATGGGGCTGGCTTTTGGGCCAACCAGCGAACGTCTCGCAACATCCAACATGCCAGAGACTATTCAACTGGAATCCAGCGGTATGCGACTCAATCGCCGATGATTCAAACGCAGGTGACGCAAGCAGAATCCCAGATGCTTGGTCAGCAATTGCAGGCCATTCAGCGTGATTTGGTAATTGTTCGTGACGAACACGCAACTAACCCGAAGGTTGTCGCGCAAGTCAAGAAGATCGAAACGCAACTCGGCCAAGCGAACGCAGTCCAGAAGTCGCTTCATGAAGAATGCTGCAAATCATCACCAGATGGAAAAATGTGCGCAGAGATGTGCAGCAAGATCCAAGTATCGCTAGATGAAATGAAGAAGGAGCACGACAAGCTGCTAAAGGAGCTCGGTCACGAAGATGCCGCACACCATGCGGCAGGTGGACATGAGCCTCTCGATCATGAAACGCCGGCACCAAAGCCTGGGAAGTAAAGTTTTTATCGCCCGTGCTCACCTTGAACAATCGTTAGTAGGCAGTTCGCCTTTTGCGAGCTGCCTTTGGCGTATCATCGCTGGAATCTTTCCATTCAGTCGGTTCCTCTACGCTTCTTTTATTCGCGACTATGACTGACGAAGAGCGTGCACGATTGAAATTGTTGAAGCTTGGATTGCTGGAGGTAAACCAGAGATCACGCCAACACAAAGGGAAATTGCTGATCCGGAAAACGCCTGTGCTACGGACGGTCGGAAGGCAATAGTCGCTCCCTCAGCTCCGATCGCAAAACCACCGAGACTCAGCGCGAGCATCGCAAGCAACGTTCCGGTTACGCCTCCCACCAAGCATAAGAGTGTGCTTTCGGTGAGAACCAGACGCATGGTGGTTAGAGGACGCACGCCGATGGTCTGCAACACTGCGTATTCCTTGATGCGATCCTGGACACTCATGACCGTTGTAGTAGCCACAAGCGATAACACCAGACCGACACACGCGTAGCCGAGCCAGTGGGCAAACCCGATGAGGTCGACAAGATCCGAAAGTGTGCTCGCTTGAAACGCTCCTTTACGACGCGTTTTGGTTGCCACGGCACCAGCTCGCAACTTGGAGTCGATTTCACTTGCCACGCGATCGGGATCGGCATCGTCGGTCAATTGGACCTCGTGCTGAGTAACCAGTCCGGCTGCGTTGAGGCCGCGGGCATACTGCAGAAAAGCGAGACTCGTATAAATAAGGTTTTCTTCGGAAGGCACCGTCGACGAAAAAAGCCCTGCTATCCGCACCGAAATGTCACCGATCGAAAACTGGTCGCCGACTTTTAAGCCTCGACGATTCGCAACATTGCGCCCGACAATGGCTGCATCGCGTTGTGATTGAAACTGTTGCCAGCTACCGCTTACAAGCGTGAGTGGTCGCGACTTTTGGATCTGGATGGGGTCGGCACCGTTGAACACCACGATGTCCAAGCTTGCTCGACAGTTATTCGTCCACACTTGGATAGGCATGACATCGCGCACCCCATTAATCTCACGGATCTTCGTTGCATAATCCTCTGGCAAGCGGCTGGTGGTTGGGCAAAAGCGATTTTCCTGAAACACAATCAAGCTGCGATCCGCATCGGAACCCGTCGTCAGCCGATGAAGCCCTTCTTGAACAGAGCCAACGAAACAAAAGACGAACATCGCTACCGCTGCACCCGATACCGTCAGCAGCGTTCGAGTACGGTGTCGCCACAATGTTTTCAAGACATAACCAATCATCGAGCTGCTCCTTCAGCGCGAGCCAGGAACTTGCCCCGATCAAGGATTAATTGCTTGGTTGCAATGGCCGCGACGTTGCTATCGTGCGTGACCATCAACATCGTGATATTGAGTTCACGATTGAGTCTCTGCAGAAGTATCTGAACTTGGTCGCTGGTTTCTGCGTCCAGACTCCCAGTCGGTTCATCCGCCACGACAACTTTCGGATGAGCCACTATTGCACGAGCAATGCCCACGCGTTGTTCTTGTCCACCGGAAAGCTGGCGGGGATAGTGGTTTGCTCGATCGCTCAAGCCGACCGCCTCTAGAGCCAGTTCAACTCGTTGCCTTCGTTGCGCGGAGGATAACTTCAACAGCAGCGTTGGTAGTTCAACATTCTCATAAGCGGTCAACACAGGAATGAGATTGTGTGTCTGAAATATGTACCCAAGGTTGGCAGCTCTCCAATCAGCAAGCTGCGTGCGAGACAACTTGGTCACATCTGTCCCATCGACAGTAATTGTTCCCGCATCGGGCCGGTCAATTCCGCTCACCAAGTTAAGCAGCGTGCTTTTGCCGGTACCGCTGGGACCCATTAAGGAGATGAACTCGCCTTCCTCAATGTCCATGCTGATGTTGTCAAGTGGCGTGATGGTCTCTTCGCCCTTGCTAAAGCTCTTGCTTACACCACGAAGTTCTACGAGTGCCATCTATTTCATTCCTATAATTGGATCGTCGCTTGTTACATGCACCCTCGCACCCTCGCTCAGGCCATCTCTTCCTGAAGCGATCAACTTATCTGTAACTTGGAGACCTGATTTGATTGCGATGAGGTCATCGGCCGCTTTACCACCTAGCTGCACCGTGCGTTTTCTCGCTTTTGAATTCTCATCAACTATCCATAGAAACGATTGTGAATCGCTAGCCTGCACGAAAGACTCTGGAACGAATATGCGCTCCGCCTCTCTCATTGAATCGGACGATACGTCGCTTTTTAGAGCCAGAAAAGCGGCTGTGACGAGCATCTCGGGGCTCACTGACAGAGGTGGATCAAGCAACTCAACCTTGACCTCTAATGTATTCTTCTGAATGTTCGCCGAGCTGGTTATCTGCAGCACTTGACCGTGGATTACATCGGCAGAAGAGGCGGTCTCAATGTTGACCTGTTGGCCCGGCGTGACCATCGGGACGTCCTCAAGTCGCACATCAACTCGCACCTGAAGTTTTTGTGGATCATACATTTCGACGACCGTACTCGAGCTTTGTCCAGCCGTTGTTTCAAGACCCATGACTCGCGATCCAGGAGATGCGACCACTTTTAGAATGCGACCCTGCATCGGAGCGCGTACTGTGCTCCGCTCGAGGGCAAGTTCCGCTTGGCGTACTTGCAGCTTAGCTTCATTTCGATAAGCCTCCGCCGATTGAACCTTCGCTTCTGCTTCTTGCAGTTGCCGAGTTTCCTCTACCAGCAACTCCAATTGCCGTTCAAGAGCGTGAACGACTTCCTCGAGCGCACTGACCTCGCGTTCCAGATTAGGTTCGCGTTGTTTCAACTCTTGCAAGTTTGCTGTTGCCATCGCATGCTCGTTTTCGGCTTTCGCGATCGTGTTATCTGAGATCGCCCCCTTGGCTGATTGCTTTCCTGCCATACTACCAAGCGTGTATTTAACGCTCGATTCGGCAGACTTGATAAGGAAGGGCAGTTTGGCTAACTCTGTTTTTGATTTCGTCAAATTGCTCATTGCATCGGCCAGTTGAATCTTCAAGTGCACGGGATTGTCGAAGCGAATGCGAGCTGCGGAAAGCTCCGCCTTCGCGCGATTAAGTTCACCTTCGCGGATTGCTAGGGCATTCTTCGCTTGCTCAAGTACCAATTCCGCATCGATGGAAACCAATCGTGCGATTGGCTCCCCTTTTTGAACTGTTTGCCCGCCCACGACCATTAGCTCCTCGATAACACCGGGAGTCATCGCGGCAACGCTAATGGCAGTTGGACGAGGCTCGATCCAGCCTGGCGCTTGGAATAGCGTTGTACCTGCTTGCTGAAGCTCAGCTCGTTTTACAATCACCGGAACGACCGTCACTGCGCGAGCCGGCATAAAGCGAGAGCCCGCCGCAGCGAAAAGCAGCATCGCAAAGCCCAACAAAACGGCGACAGGTAATACAAACCGCGACCACCATCGCTTCTTGTGTTGAAGTGATGGTGTTTTGGTTGCGCTGATTGTCGGCGTACGATCTAGCGCCAGGCTGCTAAGATCTAGTTGTTCTTTTGCCACGATCATTTACCTGGCCGAACAAACACTTGGTTGGCGGCAACGGTAAGGTTGCCTTGTTCATCACGCTTGGCTTTACCTTTGACAACCACCGTCGAGAGCTCTTTGACCTTTAGTAGGTCACGAGCACTTGAGGCAACTGGCTTGCCTGCCTCATCCACGAGTTTGATTGTTGCGATATTCTCCTTAACTGCTTCTGTCTGACAGCAATAGTCCCACGGAGTTGGACAACCTTCATCGTCCGCGCAGTAAGGTACTTTGGGATCGACGATCGTGAACGCTGCCAGTCCTTCAACAAACGGCTTGCTTGATCCACCGATCAAACCAACAAGGGTAACTTCTTGACCGTCTTCGCTCTTTGCTCGAGCTTCACCTACGGGCATGGCTCCCGTGGGCTCGCTTTCAACAAGAAAAGACGAAGTGGATTGGCTGGTATTCGCAGTCGATGAGCTACTGTCTTTCGACTGACAGCCGACAGAGGCAAGAGTTAAAACGACCAACGCGATACTTAAGAAAACTTTCATCTTAACGCTCCAAAACGAAACAAGGGTTTTCAAAACTAAACAGCTTTAAGGCTCGCTGCGACTTCTGCTCGCAGCGCTTTCAGTGCCGGTGGTAACGCACCAACGACACCCAATAACAGTCCGACGCTGCAACCAATTAAGATCGCTACGCCGTCGATGCGTAACGTAAACGCACCCATCGTGAACCGAACTGCCATTCCATTCAGCAAGGTCAGCGCGATCACTCCAGAAACGAGCGATCCGGCTGCAGATAGAAGCACACCTTCTTGGATCAAACTGATCAAGATAGCGCAACGGCGGTAACCGATCGCCTGCAACGTCGCTATTTCCCGGACGCGGCCTGCAACCGCTCCGTACATCATGTTCAGCCCAGCGAAAATCCCCGCACTGGACACCAGCACTACGACCAGCCAAGCCAACAATCGAACGGGCTTATAGTGTTGTTGTAGCGTTGCGTAATACTCAGTTTCCGCTATCGCCCGAAGCTCAAGGTCTGTTCGTTCCTTGCAAAACAATTCAACTTCAGCGGGTGAACTGCCCGGCGATAGGAGCAACGCCACTAAACTAATGTCTTGCCGCTTTGATGTAGTTTGAAAATCGGACAACCTGCACCAAATCTCAGACTCATAAGCAGCACCGCCGGCCGCGAATCTTCCACTGATGTTCCACGAACGTCCCTCGAACTCGATACTCTTTCCAATAGCGAGTTCATCTTCGCGGCTTCCTAGCTTTGCGGCCGCCAATCGCCCTACCATCACCTCGCCGTCACTTGGCCAAGCACCATCGACCAACTGAACTGAACGTCGGACCAGGGGCGCGGCGAGAGTTACACCCCGCACCAATCCCAATCCGCCTTCATTGTTTTCGCTCTTAACTCGTGTGCCTGCATATAACTCGGGCGACGCATGATTGAGTCCAAATCGCTTGATCGTTCCATCTACACTGGCAGTCAATAAGGATGGCGTCCGGGCAGGGATGGATGAGTTCTCAATGTTCTCTTCCGAGTTCACCGAGTAAACCAATACGACGTTTTGGTCGCCGCTTGCGGTCAACGACTGTTCAAGTCCACGAATGAACCCGACCACCACGAACACCAACATCACGACAGTGGCCAGTGCCATCATCGTTAATGCAGTGCGCACCGGTCGCCTAGCCAGATTGCGAACGCCGTATTCCCAGGGAAGCAGCATGAAGGAGGTCTTACTTAGGCTGGATCATCACGCTGCGAAAAGTTTGCGCAGCACCGAATCTCAACAAGTGAATCTGAATCGTTGTCCTACCGAACAACACTTAGAAGAAACGCAAAGGCGTTGGCTGGCTCAGATCTGCCAAGATTGAAGCGCTATACGCGCATCGCTACCCGTGAATGCATGCTTCACGACGATTCTCGAATGCCCATCAGCGAAAAACGAACTGACGGGGCTTCGTAGTTCGATGTGTATCCGATGAAACCAGCAAATCCCATCGGAAGATTGTGGAAGCTCAACCGGACTAGCCACAATCGCCCCTTCGCAAATGCAATTCTTGCACTCGCAATCGCGATCATGTGGCTCGGGGGCAGCAGGGACCTCTGTTTCCACGCAGTCAAAGCAACATTCGCACGTCGCGCAAGCACTTTCGACGCTGGAAGCTGGGAGCGGTTGGCAGCCCAAACAACTAAGCGGACAGGTCAACAAGTTGACGATTAAGAGTAGTGCTACTAGAGGCGATCTCATTCCGTTAAGGATAGCTCTTGGACGTCTTTGAGGCAATGTCAGCCACCGAACCGCACGGATTTTAGACCTTTTGATGCCCCACGATCAACGCAAATCAGATATTGGCCGGTGACCGACCACTAGGGAAAGCCTGCTTCATTCGGGAGATTCGGACTTTTCGCTAAAGGTGCCCCAATTGTTGATTCGATACCAAAAAGGAAGTCCCAGATCGGTTTTCTTTTCCACAGCTTCTGCCCTGGATTGCCCAATGCTTCGCACTCCGCTAACACGATTCGCTCAATGCGCCGTGTTTGTGGCTGCGATCATTTCCGCCTTGATCCCTCCCTCGTCGCTGGCTTGTACGCACTGCCTGCTGCGTGATGTGATTGAGATCGCCGGTCACAACTCTGATTGCCAACATGATCACGACGAGCATTCGTGCGAAGCTCCTTGCTCCGATTCGAATGACTCCGGTTCTCAGGACCAACATCAAGACGACAATCACCATTCGCACCGCGATTGTCCGTGCTGCATCGGTGGTTTTGAAAACGCATTATTGCTTTCTGGTTCAGTTAATCGACTAACCGATATTGCGACGGTCACTCCAGCGTGGTCAGGGTTTGAGTATCAGCAGCGTTCGATGAAGCAATTTCAGCACCTTTATCTCGACAAGTCGACTCGGTCTACCTCTTTGCCAAACGTGCTGCGCATTTGAACCGAGCTTGGCGTTAACCATCGCCAATTCTTTTTTGTTCGGATCACTACTGGCACTCGATAT